>CAMDSO010000003.1 GCA_945906935.1 Bordetella parapertussis | reverse complement strand
ATTTGCTATGGATTATTGGACGGGCGAATGCTTGTCGTGGGTTATACGCCGCGTGGCGCGGATCGCCACGTTCTCAGCATGAGGAAAGCCAATGAACGCGAACCAGCCCGCATCGCGCCGCTCCTTGAAATCTGATCTAGCGCGGGTTGATGCTCACAAAGTGACGTCGACGGAGTACGACGAACTACCGGAACTCACCGAGGAAATGCTCGGCCGCGCAAAAATCAACAAGGGCGGCAGACCATTTTCAAAGAATCCGCGCAAACTGATTTCTTTGCGTTTACCCGCCGACGTCATCGAACGCTGGCGAGCATCCGGACCCGGCTGGCAAACGCGGATGGCTGATCGGCTCAGCAAGCTGCGTTAAACATTACACGCTCTTGAACTTGCTAAACCGCGCAAACAGGATGGCCGCGAACGGCAGCAACAGACCGATCGCCATGCTGGCCATGATCAACACGCCGAGCTGGCTGTAATCCGCCGGCGTCTGCACCACGCCCGACCCGTCTTTCACTTCGCGTGCGATGACGAAAATCTGGTTCAGATATTTGGTGCCGAGCTGCGAGAGCGACAGTGCGAGATTGGTGAATGACGCCATGATCGCAAAATAAGTAGCCTTCAGATCAGCCGGCGCCGAGCGCGCAATCCACGCCAGCATCGGGATCATGGCGATCTGGCCCAGCGGCGATTCGAGCGCGGTGTCGACCAGCGCGATGAAACGCGCATCGACGATGCCGCCGGTCATGGCGGCGGTCCAGTGATGCAGGCCATAGAACATGCCTAGCGTCGGCAAGGACAGCAGAAATCCAGTCAGCGTCAGAAAGCCGATCACGTAAGCAATCGAACGCTCCGCCATAAAACGACGGAACAGAAACATGCCAGCGAGTGTCAACGCGCTGGCAATCAGAGACAGTACCGACAGAAACTGGCCGTCGAAATTCAATTCGTCGATCATCCACCAGGTTGAACCCGGGCCCGGCGACGGTGTGGCGCGAAATATGAAAATGACAATCGCCGTACCGATCAGGGTGGCCCGCGCATCGGGTGCCAGCGCACGCGTCAGCTTGCCGATCAGAAACACAATGATGGCGAAGGAACCGACGAAGATCAGTTCCTGCGCATATTGGAAATCGCTCAAACCGACCGCGAGTGTGAAGACCACAAACAGAAAACCACCACCAAGGATCCACCAGTTCGGTTGGGTTTTGCCGACATGCTGGGCGAGTGCCGCGGCGGCCGCTTGCATACTCATGCCACCAGCGACGAGTTGCCGACGCGCGCGCGACTGTAACCACGCCGCACCCATCACCCCAAGTACCGAGATCAGCGGGATCACCAGCGACATCTCGTACACGTTGCTGTAGACGCGCGCCTTCTCGGCATCCGGCAGCGCCGGCACGCCAGCAAACATATAAAGGTTGATCACTGCGACCAACACGCTGCCGCCAATGATGGCGACACGACCCAGCGTCTGCATGGTGGTGTGCATGAGCTTGCGCGTTTCTTCGTCGATGGTGCGACCGCCTTCATCGACGATGGGCACGGCTTCGACGGTCATTGCATCGGCCACTGCGTCCTGAATCACAAAGCCCACCGGTGAGAGCAGCGTCGAAATCACGAACCACGTTTCCGCCGGCAATATCGCCGTCATCGCCGCGCGATGCCCAAGCAGCCCGACCATGATCAACAAACTCGCCGCAATCAGGCCCGCGCCCAAAAACACCAGCGCGCCCTTCCAGCGCCAGACGAGATCGACGAAATGGCCGATCGGCATTTTCAGCGCCCACGGAATGCCTGCCCAGAAGCCAAGCGAGACGAGCAGCGCTGCCGACAGACCGAGCTGCTCTTTGACAAAGAAGGTACCGACAATGCCGGTCAGCCCCGACACGCCGGCGGCGACATACACCATCAACGGCGGCAGATAGGACCAGCGCATCTCGCGGCCGAGTTCAAGGATGTTGCGGTCGATCCAGTGCCAGAGTGATTGCATTTTTTCGAATGTCCTGATTAACGATAAGTCACCGGATAAACTTTTTACCACACCTTAAATTCGCCAGGGGCCGCCCGGCGGCTGGTTCGCCGATCCGTCGAACGCCTCTGCGCGGATCGCCGGGGGAATCAGGGTTTTAATCTATCCCTGCGGGTCTTTCCACGCCCGCCACCCCGAGAGCAACGGGAAGTACAAACCCAACATCGTCGTGGCCTCACCCAGCGCCATGGCGTAGCGCGCCAGTTGCTTCTCGTAACGCTGACGTTCCTGATCGAGAAACGCTTCAACCTTGCCGCCCTCATGGCCGCTGGTCTTGTAATCAACAATCCAGCGCGTGCCGTCGGCATCGCGAAACACACGGTCCATGACGCAACCATGCACCACGCCGTTGACCGCCACCCGCATGCGATATTCGCTTTGCGCTTCAGGATGCGCAGCGAGCAGCCAGCGCCCGCGCGCATCTTGCAGAGTCTGCAGCAGCGCGCGCACAACACGCGCTGCTGCCGCCGCAGTATGCTCGCGCGGCACGCCGCGCCGATCAAGTTCGCGCAGCAGGCGCGGCTGCAGGGCAGCAACCCGCGCCGGCGTCCAGCCATCAAGGCCGTCGTCGGCGATGCGTTGCATCCAGCGATGCACCACGGAGCCGACATGGCGCGCCGTTTCACCAACCCATGAAAATTCGATGACTTCATTCGACTTTTGCGCGGCGGCGCTGGCGCGCCATTCGACCGCCGGCGGTGGCGGTGGCGACACAAAGCCGTCGGCAAAGCGCGAGAGCATGGGCGCACGCGGGATTACCACCGCAGGCGCTGCAGCCGGCGCCGCAGCCGGCGCCACCTTTTCGGCGGCAAACGGCCAGAGGGGACGCAGCAGGGAACGCCGGACTGGCTGCTTCGCCGCGCCACTGTCATCGCGTTTAATGCAGCCGAGCAAATGCAGCCGCGATTTGGCACGCGTCGCGGCAACATAGAGCAAGCGCCCCGACTCCAGTTCCTCGGCCGCACTTTCCATGCGACGCACGTATTCATAACAGGCGTCCTTGGCGCCGCCAGCGGCGTGTATGGGGGCAAGCAGCAAACCGGTCTGCGGCAATAATTTCCACATCAGCAGCGGCGCCGTATTCGCGCGCGGTGCGCGGTCCAGCCCCGGCACGATCACCGTATCGAATTCCAGCCCCTTCGATTTATGCACCGTCATGATCTGCACAGCGTCATCGCCGGCGGCAAGATCGGGCGGCGCAAACAGTTTTTCCAGACTTTCCGCAAACGCCACCGGGTCTGCAATAGCGCCGGCTTCTTCGACGCGTTCGAGTTCGTCGAGAAACATCGCTGCTTGTTCGAGTTCAGCCGCCTCACGACAACAAGCCGGCCCACCGAGCGCCAACCACAGGCCTTCGACGGCGTCGCGCAGATTGCCACGCAGGCGGTTCGAGATGACTGGCTCCAGCACCACGGTGACGCGCGCCACACGCGCCCGTGCGCCGCCATCCAGCGTCGCCAGACGTGCTTCATCGCGGATCAAATCCCAAATGGTTTCAGCAGCACCCTCAGCCAGCAGCGACAGATCGCACGGCGTCAGGCCGCACCACGGCGCACGCAACAGGGCAAGCCACGCAATGCGATCGGCCGGATGCTCGAGTGCGCGTGTCAATGCAAACAAATCCTGCACGACCTGCTTCTCACCGAGCGGCTCAATCTCAACCGCGCGAAAGCGGATACCGGCCTCCTGCAAAGCCGGCACGATGTGCCCCAGATGCGTGCGGTTGCGTACTAGCACGGCGATCGTGGCGGCCGCATCCGCGGCACGCGCTTCGCGCACGATCTCCACCAGACGCGCCGCTTCAGATGTGCGCTCGTCGGACAAATGCCATTGCACCGCCTCGCCAGGCATGGCGTCGTGATGGGCCACCGCAGCGGCGTACGGCACCGCGCCGCTGACGGCGTCTTCGTGCCGCGGCAACACCACCGGGAAGGTCGCATTCACCCATTCGACGATGCCGCGCTGCGAGCGAAAGTTGGTGGTCAAACGCAGAAACTGCAGCGACAACTCCTCGATGCCGTACTGGCGCGCGCCGAGAAACAATCCGACCTCCGCTTCGCGAAAGCGGTAGATCGATTGCATCGGGTCACCCACCACAAACAGCGTGCGACCGTCGTCGTTCTGCCAGCCGGCGCTAAGACGCCTGAGTAATTCCCACTGGCTGATGGAAGTATCCTGAAATTCATCAATCAGGATATGTTTAAGGCGTACATCGAGCGAGAGCAACAGATCGGTCGGCGCATCGGGTTCACCGAGCGCACGGACCGCCCCTTGGGCGATTTCGGTGAAATCCACCTGACCGAGTTCGGCAAAGACGATTTTCAATTCGGCCACCGCGCGCGGCAGCAGTTTGAGCATGGCACTGAGAACTACCCATTGCGCTTGCGTGTAGTGCGCGGGCGGCGAGGCCATCAGCGCAACCAGTGCCTGCAGAACGCTGCCGTTACGGTCTTCTGCTTCGAGCGCCTGCGCACGTTTGTTTTTTTTGCGCCATGCGCCCTTTTTGGTCAGCAACTCTGCGGCCAGTTCGACGCTCGCCCCGGGCAGTTGTTTACCTGCGATAGCAGTCAATCGATCGCGCTCGGCGCCAAATGCCGCTTCGAGTTCGGCGCGCTCCGGCGCCAGGCCGGTTTTGCGCAACCATTGATCGCGCCGCGCCAGCATGCCGGCCAGCAGATCGACGGCGGCGGCCACATTGTTGTCGAGATGGGCAAGCAGGGTCTCGGCCGGGGGGTTGCGTGGCTCGAGTGCGAAGGCTCGGCGCGCGGCTTCCGCGTAGAGACCTGCGGGGTTTTCCGCGGTCTGCGGTTGCGCGCCGAATGCCGCCAGCACCGGCATCTGCCGCGTCAGCGATGCACATAGCGCATCAATCGTCTGCACGCGCATGCGCGAAGAAATATCGGCGGCAACAATGCCGGCGATCGGATTTTCATTGAGCGATTTCAATATCCGCTGCTTCATCTCCGCCGCCGCTTTGCGCGTGAAGGTGATGGCGAGAATTTCCTCAGGCTGGCGCACGCTGCGTAGCAGTTGCAGGTAACGCCGTACCAGCAATTCAGTTTTGCCCGACCCCGCCGGCGCCTGCACAATAAAAGAACGGGTGGCGTCGAGCGCGTGCGTGCGTTCGGCCTCGTCGGCAACCGCCTTGTCCGGCACGGATACGCTCATTCGGCCTCCCCGCCTTCGCTTGGTTCTTCATCGTCTTCCAGCAGGGCCATCCGTTCGTGCACACGACACAGCGGCCGCAACGCACAGTATTCGCAGGTTTTCAGGCCGCGCTTGGGATCGACGTCGGCGACACCCGCGGTAAATTCGGCGCCCAGTGCATCGATATTTTTTTGCCAGATCACCGGCCAGCCCAGCCAGGAATCGAGTGCGGCGACCTTGGGCAACATATCCGCCTCACGCGCAATGCCAAGGTATTTCATGCGACCGGCCTTGAGACTGGCATAGGCAATGGCATCAATTTTTTCATCGGCGGCCAGCGCATAGAGCGGCATTTGCGGATCGTCGGGACGGTCTTCCAGCCAGTCCTTCGGCGTGGCGCGTCCGGATTTGTAATCAATCAACACATGTCCGCCGCCGGCCAACTTGTCCATGCGATCGATGCGTCCGTGCATTTCAAGGCCCGCCGCATGCAACGTGCGCGGCTGTTCGAGAGCGGTTACCGTAAAGTCGCCGCGCGAGCGTTCGATCTCCAGCCAGTCGTGCGCGAGCTTCGCCAGGCGCAAGCGTTCGAGATCAGCCAGCCGGCCGTCCAGCACGCCGGAGCGTTCGGCACGCACCTTCTCGACGGCGACATGCGCGGCGCGTTCGATCACTGCTGACAACTCTTCGGCGCTGATCGCATCAAGCCGCGCTTTGGATTGCAACGCCCCCCAAAGATCGTGCATCAATGCATGCAAGAGGTTGCCGCGATCGCGCGCGTCCAGGCCGTCGGCCGGGTTTTCCAGATCGCGGGCGCGCAAGCGATGCTGCGCAAACGCACGAAACGGACAGGCCGCCTGATCGGCCAACACGCGCGTGCCACCGCCAACCTTGACCTGTGCGTAAGCCAGTGCGACACCGTCGGGCACTTCTTCAAGTGCACGCGCGGCATACAGTGTGTCGCAATAACGCGGATACACCGAGAGCATCGGCTCACCAGCCATCTCCATGGCAATCAGCGCGCTGGGGGTGAGTTCACGGTCATCGGCGCGTAGCGCGTGGGAGAACACCACCTCATCGGCAGACTGCCGCCAGCCTGCGGTAATGCGACGATCGAGGGCCAGGGCACTCTCCGCCGAGGACTCGGGAATGCCGGCTTTCTTTTGCAAGGCGACCGCAATAAACGGATTCGGTCGCGCGGCCAGCGGCCACGCATCATCGGTCAAGCCGCTGACCCACAGATGATCAAATTCCATCCCATCGGATTCGAGTACACCGAGTATCTGAATTGGCGCGTCGATCGCCTCGGGCTGAAACAGCGTGTCGGCGCACAAGCGGCGCAAGCGCGCCAGCGCCTGCGCGGCAGACATCCGCGGCACGACGCGTTCGAGACGCGCCAGCTCGGCGAGCATTTCATACCACTTGATGCGCGTCTGAAATTCCGCTGAATCGAGCGTACGCTCGCCGGGGAAACCCACAGCGTCGAGCAGCGCGGAAAAATGGCGGCCCCAGGCCGCTGGCGTATCCACCCCCGACGGCAACTGTTGCGCAACGGCGTAGAGCGCTTCGAGGCGCTCACGCAGCAATGCACAATGCGTCACCAGTGCGGTGACGCGGGCAAGCGTCACGCGCGCCGGCAGGCGTCTGCGCAGCTCGGCGTCGAGCCGCGCACGACGGCTAGATTCGTTTTCGGCACCGCCGATAAACGGCGAACGCAGCAGCCGGCTTAACAATGTGAAATCAATCTCGCCCATCGCTAGCGCAAGCACAGCGAGGGCGGCATGCACGATCGGGAAATCGATGAGCGGCATACCCAGCGAAAGATTAAAAGGCAGCGCCGGGGCGGTGCTCGTGCCCCCTGGCAATGTCCAGGCCGGCGCCATGACGCGCGAAAAGACACGCTGCACTTCACGCCGGCGCTGCTGCAGATCGGGCACCACAACGCCGATACGCGGATATACAAAGGGCGCGTCAGGATCATCGGCGCTTAAACGTGCATGCGCCTGCTCCAGACGCGTCCGCGCCCAACGCGCGGCGGTCTCGAGTTCTTCGGCGGCCGATGCCCGCATAACACGCACAGGCGTCACCGCCTCGCGTTCGAGGCGGCAGACCGCGACCGTCACGCCCTGCGCGGTACACGCCTGCAGGAATTCACCGCTTTGCGGCGGCAGGATTTCAAATCCATATACCACCAGTGTCTGTGGCTTGGGCAGCTCGTCATTCGCCAGCAAGCCGGCGACAGCATCCGGCAGGCGCGCCGCGTCAATATCCCCGCCAGTGCGCTTGAGGTAGGCGCGCGCCCACTCGGCAAACGCCAGTGCATCATCATTACCGGGGAAAACTTCCAGCCCACCATCGATACGCCAGGCATGCGCCAGTTTCCACGCATCCTGACATTGCACCGCCGCGCGTGCTGGTGCCAATAGTTCACCACTCCAGCGGCTCGCCGCGATCACTTCTTCCCACAACGCCTGTTCCTGTGCCGTCGACAACAGTGACGGTAACGGGGCGGCACGATCAGAATAGGTAGCCGCCTCCCAGCAACGCTCGACAAAAGCGTTCAACGGAATGATGTCTGCCGCCTCCCACGCCTGCAGAGCAGCCGCCACGCGCGTGGCATCGAAAGCGCGCGCCAGTTCCTGGGCCAGACGACGGTTAGGGGTGACCACGGTCGTGCGCGCCTGCGCACCTGCCGCAAGACATTCAAAAACTGCAGACTTGCGGATCGCGGGGAGTTCGGAGAGAACGGAGGGAGCGGAGGGAGCGGAGGGAGCGGAGAGAACGGACATACGGGGCATGATAGCGCCGAACGTCACCGAGATCACGGCGGCAGCGCCGCCGTATCAGTCAAAGGCGCGCTTACTTCTCGAGCAAATGCTTCTTGTCTTTAACCTTGGCCCATTCCTCGGCATCAGCGGGCGCATCTTTTTTCTCGATGATGGGCTTCCAGATTTTGGCGAGCTCGGCATTCAGCGCGGTGTACTCTTTCTGCGAATCCGGCACATCGTCCTCGGCAAAAATCGCCTCAACCGGGCATTCTGCAACGCACAGCGTGCAATCGATACATTCATCCGGGTCGATCACCAAAAAATTTGGGCCCTCGCGAAAACAATCGACGGGGCAAACATCCACGCAGTCGGTATGTTTGCACTTGATGCAGCTCTCGGTAACGACGTAAGTCATGGTAATCCTTGGCTTATTGTGTTGCCCCTGTGAATGGACGGACAACTTTCTACCGTTAATTTTAACAGAAAGCCCCATGCCGGCGCAGTCATGCGACAACGCAAGTCTGCACAATAGACAGCGCCTGCAGCGCGCGCTTAAGCGTGCTTCCCAAGCGCCGCTGTTTTTTGCTAGCATAGCTATATTCCGTTGCATGCCGCCGCATACCGCATCAATCCCTTTCGGCATGTTCCACCAAACCACCCGCAGGAGAAACGACATGAGCGAACACATTCATCACGTGACCGACGACAACTTTGACGCAGAAGTATTGCAATCGCCGACGCCAGTGCTGGTCGATTACTGGGCGGAATGGTGCGGCCCCTGCAAAATGATCGCTCCGATACTGGATGACATCGCCAAGGAATACACCGGCCGCCTGAAAATCGCCAAATTGAATATCGACGAAAATCCCGGCACCCCGCCCAAATATGGCATACGCGGCATTCCGACCCTGATGCTGTTCAAAAACGGCAACGTCGAGGCAACCAAGGTCGGCGCAGTCTCCAAATCTCAATTAGCGGCTTTCATTGACAGCAATATCTGAACTCGTTAACCTCTGTGCAAATTCTCCGGCACCCGCTCCACTGATTTGAGCGGAAAAGCCGCAGACGCCGAGCGCAAGCCCGGTCACTTTCCCTCTAGAGCTCTCCAAAACGTCCCCCCGCTTTCGTTTTAGTCGCGCACCTGCCCCCTAAACCCATCGCGGTTCCGAGTCTCACCCTCACTCCATCAACTCATCCTATTTATGCATTTATCCGACCTGAAAAATCTGCCCGTTACTGAACTGGTGGAAATGGCCATTGCCAACGATATCGAAGGCGCGAGCCGGTTACGCAAGCAGGAGGTGATCTTCGCCCTGCTCAAGAACCAGGCGAAAAAGGGCGAAGCCATCTTCGGCGAAGGCACGCTCGAAGTGCTGCCTGACGGCTTCGGCTTTCTGCGTTCTCCTGACACCTCCTATCTCGCAGGCACCGACGACATTTATGTCAGCCCCAGCCAGATCCGGCGTTTCAATCTGCATACCGGCGATTCGATCGACGGCGAAATTCGCACACCGAAGGACGGGGAGCGTTATTTCGCACTGGTCAAGGTCGACAAGGTCAATGACGAACCGCCCGAGAATTCAAAACACAAGATCCTCTTTGAAAACCTGACGCCGCTGTTTCCGGATGAGCGCTTCATCATGGAACGCGACATCAAGTCAGAAGAAAACCTCACCGGCCGCATCATCGATATCGTCGCCCCCATCGGCAAGGGTCAGCGCGGGCTCATCGTGTCGCCGCCCAAGGCTGGCAAGACTGTGCTGATGCAGCACATCGCACACTCGATCTCGACCAACAACCCCGAGGTCTATTTGATCGTGCTGCTGATCGACGAACGGCCCGAGGAAGTCACCGAAATGCAGCGCTCGGTCAAGGGCGAAGTGGTTTCCTCGACCTTCGACGAACCGGCCACCCGTCACGTGCAGGTCGCCGACATGGTGATCGAAAAAGCCAAACGACTGGTCGAACACAAAAAAGATGTGGTGATTCTGCTCGATTCGATCACGCGTCTGGCACGCGCCTATAACACCGTGGTACCGGCCTCCGGCAAAGTACTCACTGGCGGTGTGGATGCCAATGCATTGCAACGCCCGAAGCGTTTCTTTGGCGCCGCACGTAACGTCGAAGAAGGCGGTTCGCTCACCATCATCGCCACCGCGCTGATCGACACCGGTTCGCGCATGGACGACGTGATCTTCGAAGAATTCAAGGGCACCGGCAACATGGAGGTCCACCTTGATCGCCGCATGGCGGAAAAGCGGATCTACCCGTCGATCAACGTCAATCGTTCAGGCACGCGGCGCGAAGAGCTGTTGCTCAAGCAGGACGTGCTGCAAAAAATCTGGGTGTTGCGCAAACTGCTCTATCCGATGGACGAACTCGAAGCGACCGAGTTCCTGGTCGACAAGCTGCGTGCAACGAAGAACAATAACGAGTTCTTCGACTCCATGCGCAGGGGCTAGACGAGGTGCCCGGGCCGGCACTGCCGGCCGCGGTGCCCAGACGCAAAACCAGCCACACACTCAACTTGCAACTATCTCCCCGCTAGGGGATAATGCCCGCTTTTCGCGACCGGGCAGACGCTCGAGGACACCGCCATGAAGACTGCAATTCATCCAGAATACAATGAGATAGCCGTTGCCTGCAGCTGCGGCAACAAGTTCACCACGCGCTCGACGATGGGCAAGGAACTCCAGGTCGAGGTGTGCTCGGAATGTCACCCGTTCTACACCGGCAAGCAAAAAATTGTCGACACCGCAGGCCGTGTTGAAAAATTCAAACAGAAATTTGCGCATACGCCGAACTCGAAGGGCAAGAGCATCGCCGCCTGATCAGGCCGCACTCTGCAATAAAAAAGGCAGCCTTCGCTGCCTTTTTTATTGCCGCTGGCCTTTGCCGCTGGCCATTTCCGCCGACCTTAAGACCCGCGCATCAGCCACCGACGCCCGCCAAAGCGGCAACCCCGAGGCCCGCAAAGAGCAGTGCCGTCACCGCTCTCACCGCACGAAACGGAATACGGTCTGCGGCCATGTTCGCCAGGTAAACCACTGGCACGTTGGCAATCATCATGCCCAGCGTGGTACCCACCACCACCGCATACAACGGCTCATATTTCGCCGCCATCACGATGGTTGCAATCTGCGTCTTGTCGCCCATCTCAGCGAGAAAAAACACCACACAGGTCAGCATAAAAAGCCCGGCACGCGTCGATTCTTTGACCTCACCATCGAGTTTGTCCGGTTTGAGCGTCCACAACGCGATCGCCAACAGCGATCCACCGACCACCCAGCGCATGATATCGGGCGGCATCACCGTGCGGATCCACGCGCCGAGCACACCCGCGAGAAAATGATTGGCCAGTGTCGCCACCAGTATGCCGGCGACGATCGGCAGCGGTTTTCGGTAGCGTGCCGCCAGCAGCAGGGACAGCAACTGCGTCTTGTCGCCGATTTCTGCTAGCGCAACGACAATCGTCGACGTTAAAAACGCTTCCACGGTGCCGTCCTTCGCAAGATTCAATCAAAGCGTTCGCCAACCGCCGGTTCAGAGCCCATTTTACCCCGCCGCGCTCCGCATCACGAAAAAGCCCCGCTGCAGGGGGGGCCTTGTTCGGCGGAACAATCGATTATTTCTTCGCCGGCTCACCACCTGGATTGTTATACAGAAATTCCGACAGCGAACGCTCGGCAACACGATGCCACAGGAACTCATCATCGCGAAATTTCTTCCATGACTCATAGATTTTTTTCCACGCCGGATTTTTGGCAGCCTCTTCTTCATACAACTCGAAGGCCGTCTTGTAAGCCGCACGCATGATCTCGGTGGAGAAGGCATGCAGGCGCACACCGTTCTTCACCAGGCGCTGCAAGGCCTGCGGATTCTTGAAATCGTATTCCGCCATCATGTCGAGGTTGGCCTCGTAGCACGCCGCCTCGAGTGCCGCCTGGTATTCCTTCGGCAGCTTTTCCCACTCCTTGATGTTGACGTAGAGGCCATACATGGAACAGGCCTCCCACCAGCCGGGATAGTAATAATGCGGCGCGATTTTGTAGAAACCGAGTTTCTCGTCATCGTAAGGGCCAACCCACTCGGCGGCATCGATCGTGCCGCGCTCGAGCGCCGGGTAGATATCCCCGCCGGCGATCTGCTGCGGCACCGCGCCGAGCCGCGACATCACCTCGCCGCCGAGGCCGGCGATCCGCATCTTCAGCCCCTTCAGATCGGCGGTTGTTTTGACTTCCTTGCGAAACCAGCCGCCCATCTGCGTGCCGGTGTTGCCGGCGGGAAATGAAATTATGTTGTAGTCGCGGAAAAACTCGCGCATCAACTGCAAACCGCCGCCCCAGTAGATCCAGGCATTTTGCTGGCGCTGATTCATCCCGAAGGGCACGGTAGTATCGAACGCAAACGCCTTGTTTTTACCGACAAAATAATAGCCAGCGGTATGCGTACATTCGACCGTGCCTTGTTGGACCGCATCGACAGTACCGAACGCAGGCACGATTTCACCGGCGCCGAAGACACGGATCTGAAATTTGCCGCCAGTAATTGCCGCTACGCGCTTGGCGATGACCTCGCCGCCGCCGTAAATGGTATCGAGGCTTTTCGGGAAACTCGACGCGCAGCGCCAACGCACCTCTGGCATTGATTGCGCAATCGCCGGGGCGGCAACCGAAATTGCGGCAACGCCGCCGGCGGAGGTGAGAAATTTTCTACGATCGACTGTCATGACTGCTCCTTCACAGATTAAATATCGATACCCGCTTGAACAAAGGCGGGCTTGTCACGCGCACAGAGCGGCACGACATGCGACTAATACATTTTGTATTGCAGATATTTACCGCTCATCACAATATTCACACGATCGCCCTTGGGATCGGCCTCACGCTGCAAATCCATCTTGAAATCGATCGCGCTCATGATGCCGTCACCAAACTCTTCGTGGATCAACTCTTTGAACGTGGTGCCATAGATGCTGACCAGTTCGTAAAAACGGTAGATCAGCGGATCGGTGGGCACCGCCGTCGGCAACGACCCCTTGTAAGGCACTTGTTGCAGCAACAGCACCGCATCGGCCGGCAGGCCGAGTAGTTTGCCGGCGGCGCTGGCCTGCGCCTTGGTCATTTGCATCTGGCCTAACAGCGCGGCGGTCGTCCACTCTTTGCTTTGCCCCACGGCTTTGGCGATTTTGGTCCAGGTCAGACCTTTTTTGATCTTCGCCATGACAACCATTTCGGTGACATCGGTGCGTTTCATGATTTGCATTGTCTTCTCCTCTTGTTGATGGGTTTAAACCAGCGCTGCCGTCGCCGACTGGCGCAGCGAGATGGGAATCGCCGGTCCACCAGAATCCAAACCGGGCATGACCAGCGGCGGCCGCAGCGGGTCATAGCCAGCCGGCGCCTGCTCGGCGAAGAGCTTGGAGCGGCTCACCAGAAAGTCGACCAGATGATTACGGATCGGGTAATACTGGGGTTCCTTGTGAATCGTGTGGCGGCTGCGCTCGCGCGGCAGCGTGTTGACGACAATCTCGGCAATTCGCGCGCCGGGGCCGTGCGACATCAGCATGATTTTGTCCGCCAGCAGGATCGCCTCGTCGACATCGTGCGTGATCATGAACACCGTCTGCTGGGTCGCCGCGCAGATTTTCAACAGCTCGTCCTGAATCACACCGCGTGTCAGCGCATCGAGCGCGCCGAAGGGCTCGTCGAGCAACAGCATCTTCGGCTCGATGGCAAAGGCCCGTGCAATCCCTACGCGCTGCTTCATGCCGCCGGAGAGTTCAGAGGGCTTCTTGTCAGCGGCGGCGGCCAGACCGACCAGTGACAGATAGCGATTACAGATCTCATCAGTCTTCGCGCGCCCCACATCGGGCCAGCGCGAGCGCACGGCAAACTCGACATTCTTTTTTGCACTGAGCCAGGGCATCAGCGCATGCCCTTGAAACACCACGCCACGATCGAGGCTGGGGCCAGACACCTCGCGACCATCCATGATGACCAGTCCCTCGCTCGCCTCGTCAAGACCGGCCAGAATGTTGAGGATGGTGGACTTGCCGCAGCCCGAGTGACCGATGATGCAGACAAACTCGCCACGCTCGATACTGAAATTGACGTCTTCGAAAACCGTCAACGGCGCACCACCACGCGGCGCCGGATAGCGCCGCGCAAGCTGCTCGACCTTGAGGAAATATTTTTCCACACCCTACTCCTGATACGTCACAAGCCGCGTCAGCCAGCCAAACACCAGGTCGAGCAGCATGCCGACCACGCCGATGGTGAGGATGGCAAAGATGACGTTGGTCAGCGAAAGATTGTTCCACTCGTTCCAGACGAAGTAGCCGATGCCCGTGCCACCCACCAGCATTTCCGCGGCAACGATGACGAGCCAGGCGATACCCATCGATATGCGCATGCCGGTCAATATGGTCGGCGCCGCGGCCGGCAAGATCACCAGAAAGGCCTTGCGCATTGCGCCAACCTCGAGCGTCTTGGCGACGTTAAGCCACTCCCGTTTGACTGAGGCAACACCGTGCGCGGTATTGATCAGCATCGGCCAGACTGAACAGATGAAGATGACAAAGATCGAGGAGATCGCGGCGTCCTTGATGGTATAGAGCGCCAGCGGCATCCACGCCAGCGGTGAGATCGGCTTCAAGACCTGGATGAACGGGTTAAGCGCACGATAAATGAGCGGCGACATGCCGATCAAAAATCCCAACGGTACCGCCACCGCGGCCGCCAGCAAAAATCCGAGGCCGACGCGTGCCATCGAATAGGCGAGCTGGATGCCGATACCCTTGTCGTTCGGTCCGTTGTCATAGAACGGATCTTTCAACTGCATCCAAACCGTCTTCGCAATCATCATCGGCGTTGGCAAGCCCGCGCCCTTGCCGCCACCGACCAGCTTCGCGTATTCCGGGTCCGTGCTGACCGCACGCTCGACCGGCAGAGTACTGACATGCCAGATCGCCAGAAAAAACAGCAAGACCAGCGCGGACAACAAACTGGCGCGCAGATTCAGGGAGTGCGGCATGCCTTAGCCCGTCTTTTTGATGGCAAAACCGGCCAGATAGGCATCCGGCTTGGTCGGGTCGAATTCCTTGCCCATCACCTTGAACTTCGCATAAGCGCTGGCTGGCGGCTTCTGACCGAGTTCGGCCATACGCTTCTTGGCGTCGGTGGCAAGAAACACCTGCTCGGCGATCTGCTTGTAATTGACATCGCCCTTGATATAACCCCAGCGCTTCATCTGGGTGAGCATCCACACTGCCATCGATTGCCAAGGGAAGGGATCGAAATCCAGGCGGTTGGCGTCTGTTTTGATGTTACCCAGTCCATCGGCATACTTGCCCATCAAAACCTGTTCGAGCACCGCTGGCGGCTGGTTCAGATAGTTGGCCGGCGCGATCACGTTGGCGATGAATTCGCGGTTCTTCGCCTCGCGCGCCATCGCCGCGGCATTGAGCACGGCGCGATACAACGCAGCGAAAGTGTTGGGGTTCTCTTTGATGAAGGCCCCCGACACACCGAAGGCGCAACAGGGATGGCCATCCCACAATTCCTTGGACAGCAGGTGGATAAAACCAATCTCGTCATACACCGCACGCTGGTTGAACGGATCGGGGCCAAGGAAGCCGTCGATGTTGCCGGCGCGCAAGTTGGCCACCATCTCGGGCGGAGGGGTGACGCGGATCTGAATATCCTTGTCCGGGTCCAGCCCGTGCTCGGCGACGTAATAACGCAGCAGAAAGTTATGCATCGAATAATCGAAAGGCACCGCAAAGGTCATGCCCTTCCATTGTTTCGGGTCGCGCTTGTCCTTGTGCTTGTTATGCAGGGTGATGGCCTGGCCGTTGACGTTCTGGATGGTCGCCACGTTCATCGGCTGTGCAACTGCCCCAAGGCCCATCGAAATCGCAATCGGCATCGGCGACAGGAAATGCGATGCGTCGTGCTCCTTGTTGAGCATCTTGTCGCGTATCAACGCCCAGCCGGCGGTTTTGTTCAACGTCACGTTGAGGCCCTGCTGCTGGTAGAACTTCAGTGGCCCGGCCATGATCAGCGGCGTCGCGCAGGTGATCGGAATAAAACCGATCTTGAGATCTTTTTTCTCCAGCGGCGCTTTTTCCTGCGCCATCGCGGTCAGGCTGCCAATCGGCAGCAGACTCGCAATCGCCGCCTGCGCCGTGCGCGCACCGACGGCGCGAATGAAATTGCGCCGAGTTTCATCGTGCGGAAACAAAGCCCGCACTAACGAAGACTCGACAAAACGCGCGGAGAGGGTTTCGGTATCGTTGCTGTGCGCCACGGCGTCATGCGCCTGCTGGCTGGCGTGCCCACCGCAACTGCAGGCTGATAATTCGGCATCCGGGTCGTAAGGGTTGTTGAATCCTGACATGGCAAGCTCCGCGTCTAAGTGATGCACCATGCTTAGCACGTGTCATACCAGCCCGCAGTCAGGTGATCGTCTTGCGCACTCAAAAACATGTTTTGATTGATTTAAATAACGAACGGCCGGGCCTACCGCGAAGCACAGCCCCCGCCGCTCACCGCGGCTTTGCACACAATTGGTGCGCACAGCCTCCTGACAATGCACAGCTTGGTGCGCGTAGAGTTCCAACGCTAAAATCGCGTGTCATGAGATCAAGACTTCTTTCCATCATCGCCGCCGCCGCCAGCCTGCTGTTGACCGACTGCGCGCAAAACCCCGTCTCCGGCAACCCGAACTTTGTCACCATGTCGGAATCGCAAGAGGTGCAAATCGGACGACAGGAAGATGTCAATGTGCGCCAACAATATGGCGTCTACGATGACAAGGTATTGCAGCAATACGTGAATATGGTCGGCCAGCGACTCGCCAGGGAAAGTCACCGCCCGGGCCTGCAATACAGCTTCACCGTGGTGGACTCACCCGAAATCAATGCCTTTGCGTTGCCCGGCGGCTATATCTACATCACGCGCGGGATCATGAGTTATCTGAATTCGGAAGCAGAACTGGCCGGCGTGCTGGGCCACGAAATCGGCCATGTCACCGCGCGTCATGGCGTGCAGCAAATGAGTGCGGCCACCGCGACCGGTGTCGGCGCAGCCCTGCTGGGCATTTTTGTGCCCGGGCTGCGCAATGCGACGGGTGACAATGCGATCAACCTCCTCGGTAATGTCTTCTTGTCAGGCTATGGGCGCGATCACGAACTCGAAGCGGATCGTCTGGGCGCGCAATATCTTGCCCGCACCGGCTACGATCCGCAGGCCATGATCAAGGTCGTTGGCGTGCTAAAAGACCAGGAATTGTTCGATGCCGAGTTGGCAAAAGCCGAAGGCCGCCAGCCGCGCGCCTATCACGGCGTGTTCGCCTCCCACCCTGACGCCGACACGCGTTTGCAGCAGGTGGTTGCTGAAGCGGGCGCGCCGGCCCCCGGCGCCCGACGCAACCAGGAAGAGTTCCTGCGTGTCATCGACAAGCTGGTGTTTGCCGACAGCCCGGCGCAGGGCATCGTCCGCAACGGCAATTTTTATCATGTCGATTTCGGCATGGCGCTGAGCTTTCCGCGCGACTGGAAGGTCAGCAACCAGCCCTCCAACGTGGCCGCCGCCAGCCCCGCCAAGGATGCCATTGTCGATCTGCGCGGCGCCGGCCCGGCGCAGGGCACGCCCCTCGATGTGTTACGCAAGGTGCTGCGCGGAAATCTCGGCACGGATGCAACGCAGCGCACGATCAACGGCCTGCAGGCGGCGGTCACCACCACCACCATGCAAGGCAAGCCGACACGGGTGGCTATTGTCTTTCTCGGTAAATCAGCGTTTCTGATCGGCGGGCAGGCGCTCAACGCCCAGGCCATGCAACGCGTGCTGCCGGAGATTAATGCCGCGATTAACAGCTTTCACGCCATGACTGATGAAGAATACAGACTCGCCAGACCGCTAACCTTAAGGGTCATCAACGCGCCGAGGGACGCGCGTTTCGCCGACCTCGCACGCACTTCGCCGCTGGGCAAGAATGCTGTCTCTTATCTGCGTTTGATCAACGGCATGTATCCGTCTGGCGAACCCCGGCCCGGACAGCCGCTGAAGGTAGTCGAATGAGCGAACCCGTCAAAACCATCCACGCTACAGATTGGCATGCCGCCCTGCCTGAGGACGACGCAACAGAAAACACCCGCGCACTGGAACACGGACAGCTGCTGCACTTGCCGCACCTCACTTTCAGCCTGAGTGCTGATGAGCGCCGGTTTCTATCACCGCGCTGGTCGGACGGCAAAGCCAAGAACATCAGCTACAGCCCTGTGACACGACAAATCAGACATACCTCGGCGGCAGGCGGCGATCGCAACGCGCTGACGGCGATGATGGACCGCTATGCCAATGCCGCCCGCACGCTGGTCACCAACGTCTGCCCCGCCTATAGCCATGCTCTGGTCTGGGGCCTCACCAGCTTCCGACCGGTCAGTGCGGCCAAGCGCGAGAGTTCGCCAAAGAAAGACGATATGCGCCTGCATGTGGATGCATTTGCCTCGCGCCCGGTGCGCGGGCAGCGGCTATTACGCGTCTTTTCCAACATCAACCTGGCGGGCGAACCGCGGGTATGGGAAATCGGCGAACCGTTCGACACCATGGCGGCGCGCTTTTGCAAACAGGTTGCCGCACCATTGCCAGGCAGCGCATGGCTGCTCGAAAAACTACGTGCCACGAAAGGACGGCGCAGCGCCTACGACCACATCATGCTGGGGCTGCATGACCGCGCGAAACTGGATATTCAGTATCAGAAAATCGCTCCCAGGACACGTCTAGAACTACAGGCCAATACAACCTGGATCGTCTTTACCGATCTCGTCATGCACGCCGTAGTCAGCGGCCAATACATGCTTGAGCAGACCTTTTACCTGCCGCCGGCCGCGATGCAGGACGAAGCGATGGCACCGCTGCGTCGTCTGGAAAAAATCTATCAGCGCGCGCTACTCTAAATACCACGGCAGGCAGGTGCGACGCGCCTTGCCGCACCGGGCATATTCAGAGCAGAGGCCGCGCCCTGCCGAAAGCAGTAGCCTGAAGCGCCGGATCGAAAGAAAATAGCAGGATGATACCCAACACCAGTGGCGAGCCCGCCACACCAGCGATCCCCTTGCCCTGGGTCATTGCACTGGCGGCGGCCTGGATATTGCCGGGCCTGCTTGGACACGATCCGTGGAAGCCGGACGAAGCCTATACGTTCGGGCTGGTCTACAGCCTGCTCAACGGCGGCGACTGGATCGTGCCGATGCTCGCCGGCGAGGCGTTCATGGAAAAGCCGCCGCTCTTCTATTGGAGCGCCGCACTGGTGGCGAAATTACTCGCGCCACCGTTTGCACTGCATGATGCTGCGCGCCTGACCACCGGCATCTACATGGCACTGACATTTGCCTTGGTCGCGGGCGCCGCACGAGAACTCTACGGCAGAGGTCGCGGCGCACTGGCCACCTTGCTGCTGATGGGCTGCCTCGGTATCGTCGTGCGCAGCCATCAGTTGATCACTGACATCGCCCTGCTCAGCGGTTTCGCCGCGGCGTTTTACGGACTCGCCCTCGCCCTGCGCCGCCCCGCCGCCGGCGGCTTCTGGCTCGGCACCGGCGTTGGCATCGGCTTTTTATCCAAGGGCCTGCTCGCCCCCGGCATTCTGGGGGTCTTCGCACTGTTGCTGCCGCTCCTGCCAGCGTGGCGCACGCGCGGATATCTGGTAACACTTGGTGTGGCGGCCGCCGTCTTTCTGCCGTGGCTCATCCTCTGGCCGTACGCCTTATACACAAAATCGCCCGCACTCTTTAATGAATGGCTGATGATCAACAATTTCGGCCGTTTTCTCGGCGGCAATGATCTCGGCCCTGATGCCGACAACGCGCATTACCTGCGCATCCTGCCGTGGTACGCGCTACCCACCCTGCCGCTGGCGGCATGGGCCCTGCTGCGTGCCCGCATTGCTGGCCTGACCACCGCGGGCATCGCCCTGCCTCTGCTGGGTTTCATGGTGATATTGATGGTGCTCAGCATCTCCGCCGATGGGCGCGAACTCTATGCACTGCCGATGCTGATTCCACTCGCATTGCTGGCGACGCCGGCGATCGACACACTACGCCGCGGTAGCGCCAACCTGATCTACTGGTTCAGCGTGATGAGCGGCGGCTTCTTCATGATCGTCGCCTGGTTTTACTGGACGGCGCTCGAACTGGCCCTGCCGGCGAAACTGCATGCCCATCTACACACCCTGCAGCCCGGCTACACACCCGGCTTCAAATGGCTGCCGTTTACGCTCGCCGCGCTCTACTCGGTCGGCTGGATCATCGTCTTGCTCAAACTGCGCAAGAGCCGCGAACGGCCGGTCATCGCCTGGGCCGCAACCATGACCATGGTGTGGGGACTGATCGCCATACTCTTCGTTGGCTGGCTCGACAGCGGCAAGAGTTATCGTTCGATGATCGCCGATATGCAAAAGACACTGCCGGCACAATACGATTGCATCGCCAGCCAGACGCTGGGCGAACCGCAACGCGCGATGTTGCATTACTTTGCCGGCATCATCACCTGGCGCCTCGAGGGAGAAGGCCGCAAACGCAGCTGCCAGCTCACCCTCACCCAGGGCGTGGCGGGCGAAGCAACACCGCCGGCCGGCGCCTGGGAAAAGATTTGGGAAGGCACACGTCCCGGCGACAAGGTCGAGCGTTACCGCCTCTACCGCCGGCTCGACCCGGCCACCAAGCCTTGATCGGCAGCGCAGTCGCCCTCGTTACACCATCGGCGACTGCGACCACCGATGACACTCAATCCACCCGCGCGCCGCTGTCCTTGACGATCTTCGCCCACTTCACCAGCTCAACCTTGATGTAATCGCCCAGTTGTTCCGGCGTGCTGCCGATCGGCTCGACCGCATCGACCTCGATGCGTTTTTTGAAATCCGGCATGGAAATCACGCGCAGAATTTCAGTATTGAGTCGCGTCACAATCTCGCGTGGCGTACCGGCGGGGGCAACGATGCCATACCACACCGGCAGATCGTATCCGGGCAGCGTCTCGGCGATCGCCGGCAGATCCGGCAACGCCGGGGAGCGCTTGAGCGTAGTCACCGCCAGTGAACGCAAACGACCGCCCTTGACGTATTGGCCGACCGAACTCCAGGTCACAAACGAGAGATGCACCTGCCCGGCGATCAGATCGGGCAGCAAAGCGCCCGCCCCCTTGTAGGGAATATGCAGCATGTTGACGCGGCCCATGGTTTTCATCATCTCACCCGAGAGATGAGCGCCACTGCCGTTGCCGGAAGAAGAAAACGTCAGCTGACCGGCGCGCTGCTTGGCCAACGCTAGTAGCTCGTTGAACGATTTTGCCGGCACCGTGGGATGTACCACCAAGACATAAGGGTTGCGCGCCACCAGCATGATGGGGGCGTAATCCTTGACCGAATCGTAGGGCAGCTTCGGATACAAGGCGGGGTTCACCACATATTGCGCGGTCAGCGCCAATGCGATGGTGTAGCCGTCGGGGGCGGAACGCGCGACATTCTCCATGCCGAGATTGCCGCCGGCACCGGCGCGGTTTTCAACAATCACCGACTGTCCCATGTTCTCGGTCAACCGTTGCGCCAGCGCACGCGCCATCAGATCAGTGCCCCCCCCGGGCGTATAGGGCACCACAAAACGGATGGGCTTATGCGGATAGCCACCGGCGGTCTGCGCAACCGCCAGCGTGGCGGACAACGAAAGCAGAATGGCGGCCGGAATAGTTGCAAGCTTGAGTGCAGACATGAAGGCTAGCTCTCCGCCGGCCAGATGCGCCGCGCGACATTGGGCGATCCGGGGGCATGCACCAGCTTACGCACCACCTTGTCAGTCCACGCCTCTTTCTCGGGATTGAAATTTTCGTGGTCAACGAATTTCTGGTTGCGCGCATCGACCGACACAAATTCATAAAACACCGCATGCTTGGCCCAACCGGATACCGACACCAGCTTACGGATACGCACGCAGCCGGGCAGTTTTTCCATGCAGGGCAGGCGCCAGGTTGCGTACCAATCCATCAACTCGTCTTCGTCCTCGAGTGCGCCGGCGTTAAAACTCCCCATCTGCATGCCGGGCATGAAAGTCATGTCGTCCTTGGCCGCCGCGGCTTCCGGCCCGTACGCCATGCCTTCAAGCGCCATCACATTGGAGCGTTCACCGAGACGCATGGCGAGCATTTTTCTGTCCACCGCGGACAAACCCGCGTGATAGATCGACGGCGCAGGATTGGCAAACGCATACGGCGTCTCGCCACCAAACACCAGAATATAGCGGTCCCCAGTCGGCACCTTCCGGTCGGTGGTGCCCCGCAAACGTCCCGCCTCACCGGAGATTCTGACGTTGGATTCGGATGCATAGTGCGCGGCACCGAGCACGCCGGGGCGCTTGAGCACCGCGGGTATGTAGGATTCGTGCAGCCATGACAAATACGTGTCACGCCCCTTCTCGGGCAGGTTGTACCAACTAATCCAGAATCCGGAATTCAAATTATTCTCCACTGTTTGTTCAATCATGATCAATACGCCACACGAATGCGCCGGCGGGGAAATAATCATAACACCCGCACCGTCCGCGCCGGCGCGACAGCCACCCGGCAACCTGAATAAGCGAACGCCTGGGTGTAAAATTCGGAGTCCATGTTTATCTGTAGGAAACACCATGCAGAACCGCACCGCGTTACAAATCTTCGTCGCACTGCTCGGCATCAACATAGCGGTTGCGTTTGCGCAAAATTATCCGCTCAAGCCGGTGCGCCTGATCGTGCCCTCGGCCCCTGGCGGCGGCACCGATATCGCGGCACGCCTGATTGCCCAGGGTCTGACTGAAAGCCTCGGTCAGGCCGTGGTGGTTGATAATCGCGGCGGCGCCGGCGGCATCGCCGGTGTCACGGTGGCGGCGAAATTATCGGCCGCCGACGGTTACACGCTGTTGCTCGGCAGTAACGGTCACCTCTCGTTTGCCGCGGCGATCAATCCCAAACTGCCCTACGATCCACAGAAAGATCTGACGCCAATTTCGCTCGTTGCCAACCAGCCCTTCGTGCTGGCCGTCAGCAGCGCGGTGGCCGCCAATTCGATCCGCGAACTGATCACGATGGCAAAAGCAAAACCGGGTGTCATCACCTATGGTTCGGGAGGCGCGGGTTCCGCTTCCCATTTGGGTGTCGAGCTGTTCCAGCTGCGCTCCGGCGTGACGCTGATGCACATCCCGTACAAGGGCACGGGCCCTGGCATGTCGGCGCTAATGTCGGGCGAGTTACAGGTCTTGATGGCGGGTCTTGCCACCGTACTGCCGCAGGCCAAAAGCGGCAAGATCAAGGTGCTCGCGGTGTCCGGTTTGCAACGCTCGCGCATGGCGCCGGAAGTGCCAACGGTGGCCGAAGCCGGGGTGCCTGGTTACGAGTTCAACGTCTGGTATGGAATGATGGCGCCGGGTGGCACACCGCGGCCGATCGTGACGAAACTAGCCGGTGAAATCGCACGACTGCTAAAGGCGCCGGTAGTACTGGAGCGCTTTGCCGTCGCCGGCCTGGAACCGATTAGCAACTCGCCAGATGAATTTACTGCACTACTCAAAAGTGAAATACCGGAATGGAGCAAGATCGCCAAAGCGGCCAATATTCGTGTCGAATAGTGCGACGGGTTTGGCCGCGACCAAGCCGCGGGCGTAAACTGAATTTCAACGTTTGCTTTTTTACACGGCAACAGTCTGATCAAGGAGACGTATCATGGCGGAACGTGAAATCGTAGTACTCAGCGGCGTGCGTACAGCCATCGGCGACTATGGCAGCGCGCTGAAGGATGTGCCGCCGTCGGAACTCGCCGCCCAGGTCATCCGCGAAGCGGTGAAGCGGGCGGGGGTCGATCCAAAACAGGTTGGTGCGATGGCGCTTGGCAATGTGATTCATACCGAGGCCAAGGACATGTACATCTCGCGTGTGGCTGCACTCAAAGCCGGCCTGCCGCAGGAATCAACGGCGTTGACCGTCAACCGCCTGTGCGGCAGCGGACTGCAGGCGATCGTCAGTGCGGCGCAAATGATCACGCTCGGCGACGCCGAGATTGCCGTTGGTGGCGGCGCCGAATCGATGAGCCGCAGCGGCTATCTAATGCCGTCCCTGCGCTGGGGCCAGCGCATGGGGGACGGCGGCTATGTCGACATGATGGTGGGCGCACTGACCGATCCGTTCGACACCGTGCACATGGGTATCACAGCGGAAAATATCGCCACGCAATGGCAGATTACCCGCGAAGCGCAGGATGCTTTTGCCGTTGAAAGCCACCGCCGCGCCGTGCATGCGATTGCGCAGGGCTACTTCAAGGACCAGATCCTGCCGGTCGAACTCAAGACCCGCAAGGGCATCACCTTGTTTGACACGGACGAACATCCGCGCGCCGATGCGAGCCTGGAAGGTATGGCCAAGCTGCGCGCCGCCTTCAAGAAAGACGGTTCGGTCACCGCGGGCAACGCCTCGGGCATCAACGATGGTGCCGCGGCCGTCGTCTTAATGGAAAAATCAGCAGCGGAAAAACAGGGGCTGAAACCGATGGCGCGGATGGTGTCTTACGGTCTGGCCGGCGTTGACCCTGCGATCATGGGCATCGGCCCGGTACCGGCCTGCAAGCTGGCCCTGGATCGTGCCGGCCTCAAGATCGGCGACATCGATGTGATCGAAGCCAACGAGGCCTTTGCGGTGCAGGCCATGGCGGTCGCCTGTGATCTGAACTTTGATCCGGCAAAAACCAATCCGAACGGCGGTGCCGTCGGCCTCGGGCACCCGATCGGCGCCACCGGCGCGCTACTCACGGTGAAAGCGATTTACGAATTGCACCGCAGCGGCGGCCGCTACGCGCTGGTCACCATGTGCATTGGCGGCGGGCAGGGTATCGCAGCGGTGTTTGAACGCATGTAGCACGTTAAGTAAAGCGGTGGAATGCAGAAAAATTACGGGGTGCTGCGGCACCCCGTTTTTTCAGTGCTGATTATTGTTGTTCCGCCGCGCGCAATTCGGCCAGACGGGCCAGCGCATAGTGCGTAAACATGAGGCCGCCGGCGATCGGCGCCAGCAAATTCACCACTGGCAGCGCGTAGAGCAGCGCAACCGCCACGCCAAGCAGAAAAAAACGTCCGCGGCAGGTGCTGACCAAGGTTCGATATTCAGCGGCATCCGCATGCTCGGCGAGTGCGTCGTAACGGAACAGGCGCTGGATCAACCAAGCCGATAACAACAGCGCCAGCGGCGGCCCCAACACCAGCGTAAACCAGAGCGGCAGCGTCAGCAGCCAAAGCGCTGCAAACACGGCAAGCGCAATCAGCGTATTGATAAAACTGCCGCGCAAACTGCCGCCCTGGCGGCGTTGCAGCGCCGGATAACCACGGGCGGCAACAAAGCCGACGATCAAAGGCATCGCCAGCAACGCCGCCAGCATGCCGGCGGTTGCCAGCACGGCGGGGATCAAGACCAGCACGAGCCCCAGCCAGGCGGCGTAATGCGCCAGTAGCGGCACCCCATCAGGAAACCAGCGGGCGACGAACGAACCGGCCATCCAGACGTCCACCCACTGCGTCCAGCGCGCCCAATAGAGCCACGCCAATAACAGCCAGATCAGGAGTCCCGCCAACAGCGGCCATATCGCCAGCGCCAGCATGCGCGGCGTCAGTGTGTCGCGCAAAGCGCGTCCGCAGGCGCTCAACAAAAGTGACATTGGCAGCTCGAAGATTAAAAAGTTTTCCGGGCTACGATTCTAATCCGCTTGGGCTGCACCGACCAAACTCGCTACAATCACTGCGCTCATTGGAAACTACCGACATGACTACGCTGAACGAAGCGCCCGCCTGGCTGGCACTCAAAAACCACCATCAGACCATGGCCCACTGCAGCCTCTCGCAACTGTTTGAAGCCGATCCGCAACGCTTCCAACGGCTGTCCCTGCGCCTTGACGGCATGCTGCTTGATTACTCCAAAAATTGGCTCAATGAAGACACGCTGCACCTGCTAACCGGGCTGGCACGGGAACGCGGTCTTGGCGCACAGATGCACGCACTGTTTGGTGGCGGCCGCATCAACATCACGGAAAATCGCGCGGTATTGCACACGGCATTGCGTGGCGAACAGGCCACCCTCGTCGATGGCGTGGATGTTATGCCGGAAATCAGCGCCACCCTCGAACGCATGCAGCTATTCAGCAACGGGCTACGCGACGGCAGCATCAACGCACAGGGCGGCGCCCGTTACAGCGATGTTGTGCACATTGGTATCGGCGGCTCGCATCTGGGCCCGGTGCTGGCCACCCACGCGCTGTCGCCCTATGCCGCTGGCGGTCCGCGCGTGCACTTCGTCTCGAATATCGATATGGCGGCGCTGCAACGCACGCTGGCCCCACTGCATCCGGCAACCACGCTCGTTATTGTCGTCTCAAAAACCTTCACCACCAGCGAAACCCTCGCCAACGCGCACAGCGTGCGCGAGTGGCTGTCAAATGCAATCGGCAAGGACGCCGTGCTGCAACTCGTCGCCGTCACCGCCAACCCGCAGCGAGCCGCCGAATTCGGTGTCAGCGCAGATCGCATCTTCCCGTTTTGGGACTGGGTAGGCGGTCGCTATTCGCTGTGGTCGGCGGTCGGACTGCCGATCGCACTGGCCATCGGCATGGAGGGTTTTCGCGACATGCTGCGCGGCGCGCATGCGATGGATCGGCATTTTCACGACGCACCGTTTGAAAAAAACATGCCGGTGATACTCGCCCTGCTCGGCATCTGGTACAACAATTTTTTCGGCGCCACATCCCACGCCGTGCTGCCCTACGATGAATCCCTGTCGTTGCTGCCGGCCTTCCTGCAACAGCTCGATATGGAATCCTGCGGCAAGAGCGTGCGCGCCGATGGCAACGCCGTCGATGGCGACAGCGGCATGATCATCTGGGGTGCGGCCGGCACCGACGCGCAACACTCGTTCTTCCAGTTGCTGCATCAGGGCACACGGCTGGTGCCGGCCGATTTCATCGCGGTCTGCCGGCCCCACCACACGGCGGCGCAACATCACGCTATTTTGATGGCGAATTTCTTTGCGCAAACCGCGGCACTCATGAACGGTGCACCGCTGGCGGATAGTCCGCACGATCGTTTCCCCGGCAACCGGCCCAGCAACTCACTGTTACTCGAACGCCTAACGCCGTACTCATTCGGCCAGCTGCTGGCACTCTATGAACACAAGGTGTTTGTGCAAAGCGTGATCTGGGGTATCAATGCGTTCGATCAGCCCGGCGTCGAACTCGGCAAGCGGCTGGCCTCGCGCATACTACCCGACCTCGCCAACAACGCGCCAGTCAGCGGCTATGATGCCTCGACCAACGGCCTGATCGATTTTTACAAAGCCCATCGTGAAGCGCTGCTGCGCACGGAAAGACCGCAATGAACGATGAAACCTTTAACCTGAGCATCCGCCGCTTTCTCAAAGTCGTCGGTATCCGCTCGCAGACCGAGATCGAGCGCGCAGTCGCCCGCGCGATCGCTGAAGGCACGCTGAAAAGCGACGCGGTTTTGCCCGCCAGCATGCGCCTGACCATCAACGGCGTGAGCCTCGACATCACCCTTGAGGGCGAAATACGCCTCGAATAAAAACTTTTCGATCAAGCAGTTGTAACACCCGCCTACATTAAGCTGAAAATCCCCTCAAGCCCGCGCCGCCATCCGCCGTTAGTTCGCTGTACCGCGCAATTCTGCGGCCGTTCATTCTGTCCGGCAGCCACGAATCAGCGCCTTCCTGCAAACAGTGAGCATGAGCGAAATCCCGGAAATAGGCGCGCATTTAAGGGCCCTGCAGCCTCCAAGGCGGACGGTAACTGCCGGCCGATTCCGGTTGTTGAGCTATTTTTCCGTGGTCAGCTTGATCGGTATCGTTCTGGTCGTAGCAGGCATATTTGTGCTCTCCGGCGAGTCGATGAAAAGCACCCTCTTACGCCAGGAATCCAGCCAAGGTATCGTCCTCGGTCGCACCATGCTCAACGCGCTCTGGCCGAATTACGCGCCACTAGTCCTGCGCGCCCATACCCTTACTCCAGCGGCACTCGCCGACCAGCTCGAAAATATCCATTTACGCAAACAGAGCTATGAACTGACGCGCACACTGAACATAGTCAAAATCCGCATTTATACGACCGACAGCAGGGTCGTATTTTCGAATTGGGACAACGAAATCGGCGAGATCGGGCCAGACGACGGCGCATTGCAAAGCGCGCTGGCCGGTACACCGCAATCAACGCTGTCCTTCCAGCCACGCTTCGAGGCCATCGACGGGCGCGTGCGCGACCGCTCCATTGTCAAAACACTGCTGGCGATTGACCATCCGGTGAGCGGCGCGCGCCAGGGTGTGATGGAAATTCACACGGATGTGTCAAAAGAAATCATCGCATTGCGCGACGACCAGCTGCGCCTCGGCGGCGTGCTTGGGCTTGGCATGCTCGCTTTGTTTGTGTTTTTGATGCTGGCCGTAAAGCATGCCGAACGCACCATGCAGGCACAACAAAAAGCGCTCGCCGACAGCGAATCGCGCGCGCGCATGCTCGCACGGGTGGTTGAGCAATCGCGCGACTCCATCGTCACCCGCGACATGAATGGCATGATTACGACCTGGAATCACGGCGCTGAAACCTTATTCGGTTTTAGCAAGGAAGAGGTAGTTGGCCGTTCGATGCGCGACGTCCTGCTGAAAGATGCGCCGGAAAAAGAATGGCAGGAATGGTTGACCCGCCTGAGAACCGGCGGCACTTTCATGATCCGCGACTGGCGGCCGACTAAACGCGGCGGTCGTGTGCACGTGGTCGGATCGAGTGGCCCACTGACTGACGATAGCGGCAAACTCGTCGGCGACATCGCCGTCACGCACGATACGACCATGCTCGAATACGCCCAGGAAGAACTGCGCCGCGCCAAGGAAGCAGCCGAGGCGGCCGCACTCTCGAAGAGCGAGTTTCTCGCCAATATGAGCCACGAAATACGCACCCCGATGAACGGCATCATCGGCATGACCCAGCTCGCACTCGGCACCGCACTGGATGCCGAACAACGCGACTGTCTGGCTACCATCAAGTCGTCATCCGAGGCGCTGCTGCATATCATCAACGATATTCTCGACCTGTCGAAGATCGAGGCCGGCAAACTCGAGATTGAATCGATACCCTTCAGCCTGCGCTACAGCCTGCAACAAACCATCCGTGTGCTGGCGCTGCGTGCGCATGAAAAACGCTTGGAGCTGATCTGGTCGGTCGATGCCGCGGTGCCCGACCACGTGATCGGCGACCCGCTGCGCATACGCCAGATTATCCTTAACCTCGTCGGTAATGCCATCAAATTCACCACCGCGGGCGAAGTCGAAATCCAGGTCCGGCTTGAGGACGTGCGGGAACGCGCAGTGCAACTGCGTTTTCGCGTGCGCGACACTGGCATCGGTATCCCGGAAAACAAACGCAATGCTATTTTTGAAGCCTTCGAGCAAGCCGACACCTCGACCACACGGCAGTTCGGCGGCACCGGCCTCGGCCTGTCGATCTGCCGCCGCCTGGTCGGCATCATGGGCGGCAGCATCGGCGTCAGCAGCGAACCGGGGGTCGGCAGCACATTTGAGTTTTCGCTCAACCTCGGGCTGCAAAACGCACGCCCGTATGAAGCGGCTGGCGGCGCCTCTTCGCCGGCGGAAGCCTTCTTGCAGCAACCCGTTCTGGTGGTGGACGACAACCGGCGTTGCCGTGAGTTGATCTGCGCGTATGTGCAGTCCTGGGGGATGCAGGCGACCGCCTGTGATTGCGCGGCTGCCGCACTTGAAAAAATCGCCCGGGCGCGCGCCGACGGCAAACCATTCCGCCTGGCCCTGATAGACGGCACGCTGACGGATGGCAATGCGTTTGAGCTGGCAGCAGAAGTCATGGCGGAGAATACATCGGTCATCGTGCTCGCCGACACAACGCAGGGTCCGGCCATCGCGCAGGCCCGTGCGCACGGCCACGTCCGCGCACTGGTCAAACCCGTTTCGCAGTCGACCTTGCTTGACGGCATCGCTATCGCACTCGATCCGGCCCTCCTCCAGCTCGAACAAATACCGCTCAACCATGCTGAACCGGCATCCGCCATGCCGGAAACCAGCCTCGATATCCTCTTGGTCGAGGACAATGCAGTCAACCGTAAACTGGCAGTGCGACTTCTGGAAAAGCTCGGTCACCACGTGAGCGAAGCGCACAACGGCGCGGATGCGGTGGCGATGACACTCGAGCACCGGTACAATGTCATCTTAATGGATATGCAAATGCCGGTGATGGATGGCCTTGTTGCGACACGCACCATCCGCGCCGGAGAAACCGCCGACACATACACCCCGATCATCGCAGTCACCGCAAATGCAATGAGCGGCGACCGTGAACGCTGCATAGAAGCAGGCATGGACGACTACGTTTCCAAACCGATCGACCTGAACATGCTGGTCAATGCGCTCCGGCGCGTCAGCCTCGTCAAGGCGCCTGCGGGTCATGAGGCTGCCCAACGGGAGCTCGCACCTGCGCTGCCGGAGATGCCGTTTAAAACGGCGCCTGCAGCGGATCATGTCGCCCACTACAACCGCAAATCAGCACTTGCACGCACCGCCGATGACGCGGATCTTCTGGCACAGATCATCGAAATATTTATTGCCGAAACGCCGTCGACGCTGGTCAAAATCACTGGATGCCTCGAACGTGGGGAATGTGAGGGCGCATTCCGGGCCGCCCATACCCTCAAAGGCAGTTGTTCAAATCTATCGGCCGACACAGTTCAAGCGGCGGCGCGGGCACTTGAAATACACGCACGCGACGGGAATCTGGCGGCGGCGCGCGCCGCCTTGCCGAAGCTGCAGGAGAGCACCGCCGCACTGCTCGGCACTCTTGCTGCAGACCGCGCGCTGGAAACAGCCGTGCCAACCTGCCGGGTAACGTCATGAAAATCGTTATTGTCGACGACGCGCTCCCCAATCTGCTCGTCATGCGTAAGTATGTCGAATTGCTTGGCCATACCGCGATTACCGCCGGTGACGGCGCCGAAGCGCTCAACCTGTTTGAACGGGAAAAGCCGGATTTGATCCTGATGGACGTGCTGATGCCGGAAATGGACGGTTGTGAAGTCGCGCGCCGCATACGCGTCATCGAGGCCGGTTCAAACTGGACGCCGATCATCTTCATCAGCGGCATGGATTCCGAGGACGATCTCAGGCGCGGCATCGAAGCCGGCGGCGACGACTATCTGATCAAACCGGTCAGCCCGGTGGTGTTGGGCGCAAAAATCAAGGCCATGCAACGCCTGCACGATATGCGCAAGGCGCTACTCGAAACAACGCACAAACTCAATGGCGCCAACCAGGAGTTGCGGCGCCTGTCGGCACTCGACGGGCTGACCGGCATCCCCAATCGCCGCTCATTCGATAATGCGCTGCTGATCGAGTGGCGTCGCAATACCCGCACTGCCAGCGCCATCTCGCTCGCCATGATCGATGTCGATAATTTCAAACAATACAACGATGATTACGGCCATCTGGCTGGCGACGACTGTCTGCGTAAAATCGCCGTTGCCCTGCAACTTGCGCTAAAAAGACCGGGCGACATGATCGCCCGCTTTGGCGGCGAGGAATTCGTGGCAATTTTGCCGGGCACCCCGCTGGCCGGCGGACTCTCCATCGCGCAAGGCCTGTGCGACACGATCAAAGCACTGGCCCTGCCTCATGCCACCACGGTACGCGAAAAAATAGTCACCATCAGCGTCGGCGTGGCATCGACCATTCCCGATTACGCAAGCGCCCCGTCGATGTTGATTGAAGCCGCCGACGAAATGCTCTATCGGGCCAAACGCGACGGCCGTGACCGCGTGCATGGCACGCGTTGCGGCACGCATGCGCAAGCGGACATACCAACGCTCAAGACGTCGTAACTGGAATTACCGCCGGACCACTGCCGAGGAAAGCGACGGCAGTGCAATACCAAGCAATTCCCAATGGGCATTAATGGGCGTTGCCTGAATTGCATTTGCCGTTCGCGCTTAAGAAGAAGCCTGAATCCCAAGGCGCGCATAGGTTGCACGCATCTGCACACGCAGGCTTGGCAACTGCCGCGCAAGAACGATCGCACCGGCCAGGCAAACCATCCCCCCGGCCAGCAGCGTAGTCGTGGCACCGATACGGTCAGCGAGCACACCGGCAACCATGCCACCGAGTGGCACCAAACCCAGAAAAGCCGCCGTATACAAGCTCATGACACGACCGCGCTTGTCATCATCGACAATCGTCTGCAGGATCATATTGATCGACACTGATGTGACCAGAATGCTGCAACCAATAACCGCCATCAGCAGCAAAGAAAGCCACAGCATGCGCGATTGCGACAGCGCCACCAGCGCGACACCGGCCAGCAGCGCTGCGCTCATAATAAAACGCAACAACCCGCGTACATTATTGCGTGATGCCAAAAACAGCGTGCCGCACACCGCACCACAGCCAGCCGCGCCGATCAGAAAACCCAGGGTCTGCGCGTTGCCGTCAAAAGCCTCGTGCACCACCGCTGGCATCAGCGTGCTGTAGGGCGCAGCGGTCAATGCCAGCAACGACAGCACCGTGAGCAGCGCCCGTATCGGCAGGTTGCGCCAGGCATAGAGCACGCCCTCGGCGATCCCCCTGAGCACCGGCGGGTGCTTGGCCACGGCGGCGGTATGCGGTTTAACGCGGATAAAAATAAAACTGATCAGCACCGCGATGTAGCTGATGGCGTTGATCAGAAAGCAGGTGGCCTCGCTGAAACTGGCGATCAATACACCGGCTATTGCAGGTCCGACCAGACGGCCGCAATTGGCGACCAGCGAGGTGGTGGCGACGGCGTTTGGCAAATCCTGCTTGTCGCCAACGAGCTCGAGCAGATAAGCGTGACGCACCGGCAGTTCGACTGCAACACACATACCCAGCATGACGGTCAGTGCCACCACGTGCCAAACCTCGAGCCAGCCGCCGTAGGCCAGCACGGCGAGTGCGATCGCCTGCAACATTTCAAGCACCTGTGTCGCCAGCATCATGCGATGACGGTTGAAGCGGTCGGCCCAGATACCCGCCATGGGCGCCAACAACAACACAGGGACGTTGGCGGCAAAGCTCAGAACACCCAACAGTGTTGCCGAACCGGTCAGTCGGTAAATCAGCCAGCTGACGGCGAGCTGCTGTATCCAGTAACCAACCAGAGCGATGGACTGACCGGCGGCAAAAAAGGCAAAGTTTCGGTGGCGCAGCGCGCGCAAGGGGGATGACATGGCGGCGTGATTTTAGGGCAATGAACAGGGCATGGCTATGTTGAATAGACAACGTATCCAGTCTGTCATAATGTTGCGCATGAACGCAGGCAGTGACAATTTCAACGCCGATCAAACTCTCGCCGAGGCGGCTCAACAAATCGAACGCGGTGAATACATTGGCGCGCGCGCTTTGTGCGAGTCGGTCTTGACCGATGTGCCGGATGACGTCGATGCGCAAGGGATGCTCGGTCGCATCGCCATGCTGCAATATCGTTGGCAGGAAGCGATCCGGCTCTTTGATCAGGCATTGCAACGGCGCGTCGACCCATGGACGCTGACCAACCTCGGCAACTGTTATTGCAAAACGGGCGATCTCGACCAGGCCGAATATTGTCTGCGCGGCGCGATCGAACTCAAGCCGGCATTAACGGCCGCTCACATCGGACTGGCAACCGTGTTACATGGACGCCGTGACTTCGCCGGCGCCTTGGCCGAACTCGATATAGCCGCCGCGAACGGCGCAGACGATTACCGGATCGACAGCCGGCGCGGCTGCACACTCGCTGCCAGCGGACGTTATGAAGAGTCGCAGTCTGCCTTTGAGCGGGCGGCACAGCGGGCCGACCAATTTGTATATCCGCGACTGGCACGTTTTGATCAAAGCAGCTGGGAGCATTTCAGTTCGCCCCGCGTGGAGACCGACGCACCGCAGATTGCTTTCTGCACAGCGGATGCGCAAAGCCGCAGCGGCCACGTCACGCTAATTTCCTGCAACCCGCCCTATGTACGCAAATATGGATTTCCGTTTCTGCGCTCCTATGCCGAACAAGCGCAGGGTGATGGTCTGCTGCATTTACATATTTACGACCCCGATAAAACCATCATTAGCGAAGTGCGCAACCTCATTGCAGAGTGTGGGCTGCGCCATTTAGTGGCAACCACCGAGACCAGCCCCTTCCCCCCAGAGCAGGTGCGTCAACGCAAGGCCTACTATGCCTGCGGCCGCCTGATACATATGGCAGCCTGGTTGCAACAATATAAACGGCCGGTGCTCAGCCTCGACGTCGATTTCATTGTCGAAGGCCGGCTTGAAAATATTGTCGCTGCGGCGGCAGGCGCCGACCTTGCATTGAACCCACGCGTGCCAGCCGATTCACCGTGGCTCGACATCATTGCCAATATCATAGTCGCCAATCCGACACCGGCGGCGTGCGGCTACTTCAGTGCTGTCGCCAACTACGCAATCGACATGCTTGAACACGAACCCGAGGCGTGGCTGGTCGATCAAAGTGCGCTCTACTGCGTGCTGGCGATGATGCGACGCTATGCCACCGAACCGGCGGTCGCCTGGCTCGCCGCGAATGCCGCCGTGGATCGACTATGGCATCTCGGTCATGCCTACGAACACCTGCTGCTCGACCCGCGCTACCGCAAATACGCGGTCGCGCAGACGTAAAGCGGCGTCAAGCCAGCTGGCGCTGGAAGTAGCGTATGGTTTCGCGCAAGCCGTCGTCGAGTGAGGTATGGGGCTGCCAGCCGAGGTTCTTTTGCGCCAGCGTGATGTCAGGACGGCGCTGCTGCGGGTCATCGGCAACCGCCGGCTTGTAGCTGAGTTTGGAGCGCGAGCCAGTCAGCGTGAGAATTTTCTCGGCCAGCATGCCGACCGCAATCTCCTGCGGGTTGCCCATATTGACCGGCCCGGTAAAAGCATCAGCACTATCCATCAAGCGCAGCAGACCGTCGATCAGATCATCGACATAGCAGAACGAACGTGATTGTGTGCCGTCACCGTAGATGGTGATGTCCTCGCCACGCAAGGCCTGCATGATGAAGTTGCTGACGACACGCCCGTCGTCAGGATGCATGTGCGGTCCGTAGGTGTTGAAAATACGCGCCACTTTGATAGCCACGCCGTGCTGGCGGTGATAATCAAAAAACAGGGTTTCGGCGCAACGCTTGCCCTCGTCGTAGCAGCTACGCAAGCCGATCGGGTTGACATGCCCGACATAATCTTCACGTTGCGGATGCACCTGCGGATCACCGTAGACCTCGGAAGTCGACGCCTGCAGTATGCGCGCCTGCACCCGCTTGGCGAGGCCCAGCATATTGATCGCGCCATGCACCGACGTTTTAGTAGTCTGCACGGGATCGAATTGGTAGTGCACGGGCGAGGCCGGGCAGGCGAGATTAAAGATCCGGTCCACCTCCACATAAAGCGGAAAGGTAATGTCGTGACGCATCAGCTCGAACAGCGGCCTGCCTATCAAATGCGCGACATTGCGTTTATCGCCGGTAAAAAAGTTGTCGACGCAGAGCACGTCGTCGCCCCGTGCCAGCAATTTTTCGCAGAGATGAGAGCCGAGAAAACCAGCGCCGCCGGTGACCAGAATTTTTTTCACCCACAACCTTTCGCATTGGCGTGGCGGCATTGTATTGGAACCATCCGGGTGTGGCTACGCAGGTGGTCTGCTATAGTCACAGCTGATTTTTTCACCCCTCACCAAGCCCCGGCACAGCGATGAACGTCCAACTGGTTCTCTTGATCGTGCTGTGCAATATGACCTGTCTGCGGGCCAGCCGCATCCTCGTCTCGCTGTTTGCCATCGAACTCGGCGCGCCGCAGTACATGATCGGCGTGATGATCGCGCTCTATGCGGTGTTTCCGGCCATGCTTGCCGTCTATGCCGGACGCCTCGCCGATCGTATCGGACCGCGCTGGCCGCTGATCGGCGGCACCGCCGGCGCTGTGATCGGGTTGCTGATACCCTTTCTCGCGCCGGGGCTGACAGCGCTCTGTTTGTCGGCGCTGGTATTCGGTATCTCGTTTGTCTTTTATCACGTCACCGTGCAAAGCATGCTCGGCGCCATCAGCAGTGATGCGACGCGCACACGCAATTTCAGCAACTACAGTTTGATGATCGCAGCGGGCGCTTCTTTGGGCCCGCTCGGCGCGGGGTTTTCGATCGATCATTTCGGTTTCGGCAGCACCTATTTGTATCTGGCGCTGCTGGCACTCATCCCGCTCGCACTGCTCGCCACCTCGCGCGCCTTGCGCGACACCGCGATACCCGCGGCGGCGAAATCCGACGCACCGGCGGAGACGCGCGCCACCGGTGATCTGTTGCGACACAAGCCTTTGCGCAGTCCATTGATCGGCAGCACCGCCATCCTCACCGGCACCGACCTCTTCGAGTTTTACATGCCCATCTACGGTCACTCGATCGGCTTGTCGGCCTCAGAGTGTGGCTTGGTGCTGAGCACCATGGGCGTGGCAGCGTTTGTGGTGCGTATCGTCATGCCCTGGCTGTCGCGTCGCACTGGAGAAGCACCGCTGCTGGCATGGTCGTTGTTTCTGGGTGCCGGCGCCTTCCTCGTCTTTCCGCTGTTCAAGAACATGCTGGTGCTGACGATATTTGCATTCCTGCTCGGCCTCTGCCTGGGCTGCGGCCAGCCACTCTCAACAATACTGATATACGCGCGCTCGCCGCAAGGTCGTACTGGCGAGGCACTCGGCTTGCGACTAGCCATCAACAACGCGACCCACGTGATCATTCCAATCGCCGCCGGCTCGATCGGCTCGGTGTTTGGCGTAGGGCCGGTGTTCTGGATTAATGCCATCATGCTGGCAGGCGGCGGCATACTGGTACGGCGCGGCAGTGCATAATAGGTTTTTTAGGGAGAGGATCAAATGAAGATTGCAGTGATCGACGATTATCAGGATGCATTTCGCAAGCTCGCCTGCGCGGCGAATCTAAAAGGCCACGACATCACGGTCTATCGCGACACCGAAAAAGATGCGGCCCGCTTCGCCGCGCGGCTCGAGGGTTACGAATCGGTGATCATGACCCAGCAGCGCTCGCCGCTGCCCAAGGCGCTGGTCGAAGCCCTGCCGGCCAGCGTCAAGCTGTTGTGCAACACGGGGCGCAATGTCGGGCATATCGATCTGGCCGCCTGCACGGCCCGTGGCATCATCGTCGCCGCCGCCGGCGGTGGCCTGCCGAACGCAACCGCGGAACTGACCTGGGGCTTGATACTGTCCAGCCTGCGCAGCATCCCCCACGAAGTGCAGCAACTCAAACAAGGCGTCTGGCAGACCAGCGTCGGCACCGGCGTGCATGGCAAGACGCTCGGTATTTATGCACTGGGCAAGATCGGCAGTGTCGTCGCCCAGATCGGCAAGGCCTTTGGCATGAAAGTGACCTGCTGGGGACGCGACGCCTCGAAGGCCAAAGCCAGGGAACTCGGTTACGAGGTGCCGGCCAGCCGCGAGGCATTTTTTGCCGGTGCCGATGTGTTGTGCCTGCATATTCCGCTCAACAAAGAAACACGCGGCATCGTCACGGCAGCGGACCTCGCACAGATGAAGTCCAGCGCCTTGCTGGTGAACAGCAGCCGCGCCGGTTTGATCGAGAGCGGCGCCTTGGTCGATGCCTTAAACAAGGGGCACCCCGGTTTTGGCGCCATCGATGTGTATGAGGACGAACCGGTGGTGGGCGCCAACCACCCGTTGCTCAAAATGTCGAATGTGGTCTGCACGCCGCATCTCGGCTATGTCGAAGCCGGCACCTATGAAAGCTATTTCGGCACCGTCGTCGACAGCGTACTCGGCTATGCCGCTGGCACGCCGATCAATGTGTTAAATCCAGAAGTGCTCGGTAAATAAGCATTGCCGTCCTGACGCGCGGCTTTGCAGCCGCGCGTTTTTTGGGGTTTGTTTAACCCCACCTCCGTTCTTCTCCCGTTTATAGCGCTGACATCGGCTTGATGTCACACCTGGGGAATCCGGCATGCCACTCAAATTTTTTGTAATTGCCATCAGCCTGATCGCGATGGCCGGTGAAGCGCAGGCGCTGGGTCGAATGGCCGACGTTGCACTCTTTGACCGTACGGAAAACCGCACCCTGCCGGTTTATTTTCATGACGGCCGTTATTACGTCGCGGGTAAACCCGGCAATGACTATCAGGTCACCTTACGCAACCGACAGCCATCGGAAATCATGACCGTGATCTCGGTGGACGGCATCAATGCGGTGACTGGCGAAACCGCGCACTGGAGTCAGGGCGGCTACGTTTTGGGAGCTGCAGCAGCCTATGCCATCGGCGGCTGGCGCAAAAACCTGCACAGCGTGGCGCGCTTTTACTTTACCGAACTCGATGCCAGTTACGCTGCGCGCAGCGCACGGCCGGAGAATGCCGGCGTGATTGGCGTTGCAGTATTCCGGCCGAAGATCCGGCCAGTGGCAAGCCCTGAAGCACTTCGCCCCGAAATGCACACGGATAAGCGGCGCGATACCACTCCCACCGATCGGGCGGCAGGCCGGTCTGCGCCAACAGAAAACCTTGCGGAAGATAGTGTGGGCCGTCAGACCCAGGCATCGCCACCGCCGCAGCTCAACAAAAGCCTCGGCACCGGGCACGGCACACGCGAACATGCGCCGGTGCTACAAACCAGCTTCGAACGCGCTGCTGCAGTGCCCGACGAAGTGATCACGATCCACTACGATAGCTATCAAAATTTACTCGCCCGGGGCGTAATCCGCCCGCCTGCAATGGCACACCCGTCGGCCTTTCCCGGCCGCTTCGTGTCTGATCCTTCATAAGCAAAGACGGCTGACTGCCCGGGTGCGGCCATGAGAGTTGCCGTGGCGGGCGGGCTTGCGCATACTGCCGCCGCCATGACTGCGGACAACCTGCCCACCGATGAAGCATTAATGGAACGCTACCGCGATGGTGACGCGGGCGCGTTTGATCTGCTCTACACACGCCATAAGGGCGGCGTCTATCGCTATATGCTGCGCCAGTGCGGCGAACGCGGTGTTGCCGAGGGACTGTATCAGGACGTCTGGACGCATCTGATTCGTGCGCGCGACGGTTATAGGGTGACGGCGAAATTCACCACCTGGCTGTACCGGCTGGCACACAACAGACTAATCGATCACTACCGCCGGCAGGGCGGACGGGGGGCGGTTTCTTATGATACTGATGAGAACCTGGCACCTTTGGTGGTGCCGGCGTCACGCGCTGCAGATCCGGCGGTCGGACTGGATATCAAACAGCAGGCCGGCAGACTATTGCAGTTGATCAGCGAGCTACCCGAACCGCAGCGCGAAGCTTTTCTGTTGCAGCAGGAGTCGGATATGAGCGTCGGGGACATCGCGGAAGCGACCGGCGTCAACCGCGAGACGGCCAAGAGCCGGCTGCGTTACGCGCTGGCACGCCTGCGGGCGGGCATGAGGGAAGCTGAAAAATGAACGATATGCCAGACAGCGAACGCGATGCAAAACTCTCGTCGGTCTATCGGGCCGCCGCACCCGACGAGCCGCCCTCAAGCATGGACGACGCGATTCGTGCGTCCGCCCGTCGCGCAGTTGCTGCGCGGCCGCGCGCGGCCGGAATGCCGTTTATCAGACGTTGGCAGCGGCCTTTATCGGCCGCTGCGGTAGTCGTCGTCTGTGTCAGCCTGGTGACTATCATGCGCGACGAAGGCGGGGGATTGACGCCAGCCCCGCGGCCGGAGGTGCCTGCGTCCTCTGCAACCGCGCCGCAAAACAAGGCCCGTAACGAAGGCAGTGAAATACCCAGTACCCCGCTCGCCGACGGGCGCAACCGGAATCTGGGGCTCAAGCTCCCCGAGCCGGTCGCTGACGGCTCGCGCTACGGAAGAGATGCCTACGGGTTAGCCGCGCCTGGCAGCGGCACCGGCCTCACCCCACCGCGCGGTTTTGGCGGCTATCCTGCCGTAATTGCGGGCGAGGCGCAGCCCGCACCAAGATCAGCCGCAGCGGAGAAAAACCAGGCTGCCAGCGATGCGCTGACGTTCTCAGCCTCACCGGATAAAGATCGCCAGACGGCGCGGAGCGGCGACATACTGGCATCGGCACCGGCCCTTCGGGAAGCCCCCGGCCGCCTGTCCGCGGACGCCCCCTTACCAGCTGCGGCGAATCGCACCGACCGCGTAGCCACGCCTTCGGCCACGGCACCATCGACGCCACAAACCGCTGACACACGCGCTGAAGCGCGCGCGCTTACGGGGCAATCCCCTGCGGAGAACGCTGTTGCAATAGCTGCGCTGGCACAGCTGCCGCCAGATCAATGGCTGGCCCGGCTCACCGAACTGCGCCGACTCGGCCGGCACGAAGAAGCTCGCACCGGGCTCGCGGCATTTCGCAAACGCTATCCGCAATATGCCCTGCCTCGCGCATTGCTCGAAGGCGAACAAGAATAGTGAGGCGCTGCTAATTGTCGCCACCCACACCAAGCGGGCGCGCAACACTCTGTCGCTGCAAGCTGGCGCAGTGGCAAAGCGCCTGCCAGCCACGGATACCCAGGCACGGGCGGATAAAATGTCGGCCAATACCATTCCGATCAAAAATTAAGACTACGCGATGAACTCGAAGCCCCAACCACCACGCGAACCGGAACCTGCAGAATGTTGCCAAAACGGATGCGAGCCCTGCGTCTACGATCGTTATTGGGATGCCTGCGAGCGCTACGAGCAAGCCCTGGCTAACTGGGAATCAATGCAGTCGAGGCACGCCACCACTGCCGAAAAGATTCCTAAATAAATGATTATTAATTTTTAAAATTTGGTAATGCCCTGCAGACTGACCGGCAACGGCCCCGCTTCACGCCCAATCGTGCTATTCCTTGCCAAAACTCAATTCCAGCCTCGGCCCGCCTCTGCGCCGCCTCAATTCGGAACTGTCAAAATTTTACAAACCACTGAAAAAAAAGAGAATATCAATGGTGCAACGCACCATTGATATTCTCTTCCGGGCTTGACCTTGCCCCTTAACCGGATAAATTGGGTTGCGCCTCCCCGACCATCGCACTAGAATCGCTTCACTTTCCAGGGGGTCGCCCGTCTAAGGCGGCCAAATTCAACACCAAGGTTTCAAGGAGCACCCTTACCCTAGCAAGGTAATTTACCCGCTGGTCCACACCGGGCCGGCGATTAACGAAAGGAGGTTTTGCGTCATGGCAAAATCACACCCCGCACTGTCGCACGATCACGTCACATCCCGCCCGGTTTCCAAGGCACGCAATTCGCTGGTAGGCCTTATAGTCCTGTTAAGCATTGCCTCTCTCGCCATCCTCTTTAACGCCCCCATCGGCAGCCGTCTCGGTGCCTCTCTGGTGCGATCATTTGGTACGCTGGAACTGCCGGCATCCGCCCTTAATCGTTACGAGGCGGCACGCATCGAGGCGGATCCGACCGAATCAAAATACCGCGCATTGGGCGAACAACTCGCCAGCCGCTTCGGCGCTCCAGCCGAAATGACCACACAGATCGTGGCCAAGGCCTACGCGATCGGCAGCGAGCTCAAATTAGACCCGATGCTGATCCTGGCCGTTATTGCGGTGGAATCCCGCTTCAACCCGATCGCCGAAAGTGTGATGGGGGCCAAAGGTCTGATGCAGGTTATTCCGCGTTTTCACCCGGATAAGTTCGGGCCTCTGGGCGGCGAAAAGGTCGCCTTCGAAACAACCGCCAACATCACGGTCGGCGCCAAAATTCTACAGGAATACCTGCGACGCGCAGGCGACCTGACCGGTGCCTTGCAGCTATATGTCGGCGCCACCACAGAAGAAGCAGAGAACGGCTATTCGGCCAAGGTCATTGCCGAACGCGAACGACTCAATGGCATGCTCAAACAACTGCAAGGCCGCAGTTTCGGTCAGCAGCAAGGCGGCTCGAAATCGCTGGAAGCCGCCATTTAGCGCGGCGAATCGACAGCCACCATGTCCGAGCAGGAAATCCCCAAAGACTGGTTCGAGTTCATGCAAAAGGCGTGGAACCCGATGTCATTGCCCCTGCCCGGCATGATCACGCCAACGGTGGATGCGGAAGAAATCAAGAAAAAGATCGCTGATTTAAAAGCGGTTGAAACCTGGCTGACCATGCACACCGGCTTGGTGCAGATGACTGTCAAGGCACTTGAAATGCAACTCTCCGCCCTCGACAGCCTGCAGACAACCGGCCAATCCAGCGCTCAGGGCACGGCGTCACCAAAGAATCCCAGCGGCAAATAGTTTCTTCTTCGTTAAGGCGACGGCGCGCGCCCTTACCAGCTGCAATACGTTCGAGCGCAGTCGTTTGGAACAGACTGCATCAGGGGCGACCGCAACCGCTAAGGCGCGGTCTCCCCCACCCGATCTTACTTACCGATACGATTGCGTAGTTTTCCCAGGCCGTCGATTTCGGTTTCCATGATGTCGCCGGACTTCATGAATTCCGGCGGCGTGCGCGCATGCCCGACCCCGGACGGGGTACCGGTGGCGATGATGTCGCCTGCATCGAGTGTCAGCCCGGCAGACAATTCGGCGATGATGCGCGGCAGTTTGAAATACAGATGCCGCGTGTTCGAGTTCTGCTTCACCACTCCGTTCACGCTGCAACGGATGTCGAGGTTGTTCGGATCCTTGATTTCGTCCGCGGTGGCGATCCACGGCCCCATCGGGCAATGACCGTCGAGGCTCTTGCCCTTGAACCATTGCTGGCCGTGCTGACGCTGAATCTCGCGTGCTGACACATCGTTGATCACGGTATAACCAAAGACGTGTTTCATCGCCTTGGCTTCGGCGATATTGCGCCCCGCCTTGCCGATGACCAACCCGAGTTCGACTTCCCAATCGAGTTTTTCCGTAACGCCTTTATGCGCCGGAATATCATCGAAGGGGCCGTTCATGGTGGTCGCCGCCTTGGTGAAAAACGCCGGGTGCGCGGGCATTTCCTGCACATGCGGACGCGCTTTGGCGCCTTCTTGAAAATGGTCGAGATAATTCCAGCCAACGCAGAAAATATTTTTGCGGGGCCGCGGAATCGGCGAGAGCAGCTTGACCGTGTTCAGCTTGAAGCCCTTGCCCTTGTAACTTTTTACCAGTGCCGAAACCGCCGCCAGCCCGGCCTTGCCAGATTCGATCAAGGACACCATATCGGCTGGATCGAAAGGCAGGCGCTTGCGCGCACGCGTTGCGACATCGCCGATATCAAGCGCGCGCTCCGCATCGAGCAGCACACCAGTACGGGCAAGACCACCGCGTTTGGGTTTAAAAGTGATCAACCGCATGATGAATTCCTTTTTTCAGTTTACCGATAAAGATTTGAAACGCTCGCATGCCGCCACGAGTTCGGCGCAAATACCCGGCTCCCAGGCCGCGTGCCCCGCCGCCGGCACGACGATGTATTCGGCCTCCGGCCACGCACAATGCAGGTCGTATGCACTGACCGCCGGACAAACCGCGTCATAGCGCCCCTGCACGATCACCGCAGGCTTGTCGCGCAGGCAACCGACGTTGTCGAGCAGTGCGTTCTGTGGCAAAAAAATATCGTGCATAAAGTAATGGGCTTCCATGCGCGCCAAACCGAGCGCCACCCCGTCGCTGGAAAAATAAGCAACGGTGTCGGCGCTGGGCAGCAAGGTCGAGCAGGAACCTTCGTAACGGCTCCAGGCCCGTGCCGCCGGCATATGCACCGCAGGGTCCGCAGCAACCAGCCGTTGGTGATAAGCCGTGAGCAAATCACCCCGCTCACCCTCTGGGATCAAGGCGGTAAAAGTCTGCCAGGCCTCGGGAAAGATGTTTCTGAGCCCGTACAAAAACCAGTCGATTTCGCTTTTGCGGCAGAGAAAAATACCGCGCAGAATAAACCCGATGCAACGCTGCGGATGCGCCTCGCCGTAGGCCAGCGCCAGTGTTGAGCCCCATGAGCCGCCGAATACCAGCCAGCGCTCGATGCCGAGATGACGGCGCAACCGTTCGATATCGTCAATCAACAGCAGTGTGGTGTTATCGCGCAACTCGCCGAGCGGAGTGGAACGTCCTGCGCCGCGCTGGTCATACACCACGATGTTGTAGTGCGCCGGATCAAAAAAGCGGCGATGACCGGGTGCGCTGCCGGCGCCAGGCCCGCCATGTAAAAAGACCACCGGAACGCCGTCCGGATTACCCGATTGCTCCCAATACATCGTATGCACAGCGTCCAGAGACAGCATGCCGCTACGGTACGGTTCTATGGGGGGATAGAGCTCCTGACGGAACCCGTGTTTTTTTTCCATGCGATGACTCAAGCTGCGCAGAGACCTGAACATAACACAAAGGACTCTTGCCGCGGCACGCGGGCCGCGCCATGCGGCCTGTCTGCGGGGGGTGCGTTATAATGATAACCCGACTGGATCAGGTATTTGCATGGACGATTCCCTGCGCAATAGCGCGCTCGACTATCACCGCTTCCCGACACCCGGCAAAATCTCGGTCACGCCGACCAAAGCATTGCTGAACCAGCGCGACCTCGCACTGGCATATACGCCGGGGGTTGCAGCGGCTTGCGAAGCGATCGTTGCCGACCCGGCTGAAGCACGCAATCTGACCTCGCGCGGCAACCTCGTGGCGGTGATCACCAACGGCACGGCGGTATTGGGGCTCGGCGCCATCGGTCCACTCGCAGCCAAGCCAGTGATGGAAGGCAAGGCCGTGCTGTTCAAGAAATTCGCCGGTATCGATGTGTTCGACATAGAAATCAACGAGCGCGACCCCGACAAACTGGTCGACATCATCGCCAGTCTGGAGCCTACCTTCGGCGGCATCAATCTGGAAGATATCAAAGCACCCGAATGCTTCATCGTCGAGCGTAAGCTGCGCGAACGTTGTCGCATCCCGGTCTTCCACGACGACCAGCACGGCACTGCAATCACTGTTAGCGCTGCCTTCATCAATGGACTCAAGGTCATCGGCAAGGACATCGCGAAGATCAAGCTGGTGGTCTCGGGCGCCGGTGCCGCGGCGCTGACCTGTCTCAACCTGCTGTGCAAGCTCGGTTTGGTCAAAGAGAACATTATCGTCACCGACCTCGAGGGCGTGGTCTATAAAGGCCGCAAAGTCCTGATGGATCCGGACAAGGAACAATTCGCGGTTGAAACCCAGGCGCGCACGCTGGCCGAAGTCATTGCCGGCGCCGATGTCTTTCTCGGCCTGTCCGCCGGCAAGGTGCTGACACCCGAGATGGTCAAGACCATGGCGGAGCGGCCGCTAATACTGGCGCTGGCCAACCCTGAACCGGAGATCCTGCCCGAACTGGCCAGACAGGCGAACCCCAATGTGGTGATGGCAACCGGCCGCTCGGATTATCCGAACCAGGTCAACAACGTGTTGTGCTTTCCCTTCGTCTTTCGCGGCGCGCTCGATGTCGGCGCGACCACCATCAACACCGCAATGGAAATGGCCGCCGTGCACGCGATCGCCGCACTGGCGCAGGCCGAACAATCGGATGTGGTGGCCATGGCGTATGGCGAAAAGATCATGCCGTTCGGCCCCGACTATCTGATTCCGCGTCCGTTTGATCCGCGCCTGATCGCGCAAGTCGCGCCAGCGGTGGCCAAGGCCGCGATGGACAGTGGCGTGGCGACCCGCCCGATCGCCGATCTCGACGCCTATCGCGATTCGTTGCAGCAATTCGTCTATCACTCCGGCATGATCATGAAGCCGCTGTTCGCCGCGGCCAAACAGGGCCCGCTGCGGCGTATTGTTTACGCCGAGGGTGAAGACGAGCGCGTCCTGCGCGCTGTGCAGGTGATCGTCGATGAAAAGCTGGCCTTCCCCGTGTTGGTGGGCCGGCCCTCGGTGATCGAACGCCGTATCGAGCGGTTTGGCCTGCGGATCAAGCCCGGCGTTGATTTCGACTTGATCAATCCCGAGCAGGATGAACGCTACCGCACCTACTGGCAGGAATACCTCGGACTCACCGAGCGCAAGGGCGTATCGCAGGAATACGCCAAAATCGAAATGCGCCGGCGTCTGACGCTGATCGCTGCAATGTGTGTGCGCCGTGGCGAAGCCAACGGCATGATCTGCGGCACCTTTGGCACGCACCAGACGCACCTGCATTACATCGACCAGGTGATCGGCCGCCGCCAGGGCGTCCACAATTACTATGCGATGAACGTGCTGCTGCTACCGCGGCGTACGGTATTCATTTGCGACACCTACATCAATTTCGATCCGACCGCCGAGCAGCTTGCCGAAATGACCGTGCTTGCCGCCGAGGAAATCCGCCGCTTCGGCATCACCCCCAAGGTCGCACTGCTCTCACATTCGAGTTTCGGCTCCGCCAACACGCCCACCGCCCTGAAGATGCGCGCAGCGCTGGCATTGATCGAAAAAATCGCCCCCGATCTGGAAGTCGAGGGGGAGATGCACGGCGACGCCGCGCTGTCGTCGCAAGTGAGACGCGGCGCGTTTCCGAATTCACGCCTTAAGGGCGACGCCAATCTGCTGATCATGCCGACCCTCGACGCCGCGAATATTGCTTTCAATCTGCTCAAAACTGCCGCCGGCGATGGCATCACCGTCGGTCCCATCCTGCTCGGTGCCGCCAAGGCTGTGCATATCGTCACCTCGACCGCCACGGTGCGCCGTCTGGTCAACATGACCGCACTTGCGGTGGTCGATGCGGGTGCCGCACGCGGCAATCTGCAGCTGCCCTTTTAGGTAAAACGGTAACGCCATTATTTTTTATTGATTGATTTGATAAAGGCCAATCGATGACTACCATCAAACAGGAAGATTTCATCCAAAGCATCGCCGATGCTTACCAGTTCATCTCCTACTATCACCCGGTTGATTTCATCAAGGCAATGGCCGAGGCGTACGAGCACGAAGAATCCCCGGCGGCAAAAAATGCCATCGCGCAGATTCTGATCAATGCGCGGATGGCCGCCGAGGGCCACCGCCCGATCTGCCAAGACACCGGCATCGCCGTGGTCTATCTAAAAGTCGGCATGAACGTGCGCTGGGCGGCCACGCTGTCGGTGACCGACATGGTGAGCGAGGGTGTGCGGCGCGCCTATACCAACAAGGAAAACCCGCTGCGCGGCTCGATCGTCGCCGACCCCGACGGCGCGCGCATAAACACGCGCGACAATTCGCCGGCCGTCGTGCACATGGAACTGGTACCCGGCGACACCATCGAGGTCAAGCTGGCGGCCAAGGGCGGCGGCTCCGAGAGCAAGACAAAATTTGCGGTGCTCAATCCGAGCGATTCGGTGGTCGACTGGATACTCGAGCAAATACCGACCATGGGCGGCGATTGGTGCCCGCCGGGCATGCTCGGCGTCGGTATCGGCGGCACGCCGGAAAAAGCCATGGTGCTGGCCAAGGAATCGATCCTAGAGCACCTCTCGATGCATGAACTGAAGGCGCGCGGACCGAAGAACCGTGCCGAAGAATTGCGTCTTGAACTGTTTGAAAAAATTAACGCGCTGGGTATCGGCGCGCAGGGCCTCGGCGGGTTAACGACGCTGCTCGATGTAAAAGTGCTCGATTATCCGACGCATGCGGTGATGAAACCGGTGGCGATCGTACCGAACTGCGCGGCAACACGGCATCTGGAATTCACTCTGGATGGTTCGGGCCCAGCGAAATTCGAGACCCCAAGCCTCGACCACTGGCCCAAGCTCAGCATCGACATGGCCGCGGGTGCGAAGCGCGTCGACCTGGCGAAACTGGACAAGACCGAAGTTGCGACGTGGAAGGCGGGCGACCGCCTGTTGCTGAACGGAAAAATTCTGACCGGCCGCGACGCCGCCCACAAGCGCATTATCGACATGATCGCCAATGGCGAAAAGCTGCCCGTTGATTTTACCAACAAGCTGATTTACTACGTCGGCCCGGTCGATCCAGTGCGCGAAGAAGTGGTCGGTCCGGCGGGCCCCACCACCTCGCGCCGCATGGACAGATTCATGGAAACCATGCTCGGCAAGACCGGCCTGATCGGCTCGATCGGCAAAAGCGAGCGCGGCGCGCAAACCGTCGACACCATCAAGAAATACGGCGGCGCACATTTGATCGCGGTCGGCGGTGCAGCTTATCTGGTGTCGAAAGCGGTGAAAGCCTCCAAAGTCCTCGCCTTCGGTGATCTGGGTATGGAGGCGATCTATGAATTCGACGTCAAGGACATGCCAGTAACAGTCGCCGTTGATCCGACCGGCAATGCTGTACACGACAGCGGGCCGCGCGAGTGGCGTAGCAAGATCGGCAAGATTCCGGTCAAGGTTGTCTAAGCACGGTTGTTCGGTGAACTCCTGCATCTGCAGCAGCGTTGCAATGAAGGCGCGCCGTCTGCAGGTGCAGCGCGAACAGACCATACACCGGCATCCGTCATGAACGCTGCAACGCCCTGCGCAGACACGAAAAAAACGCCTGATCGCACCAGCATCGTCGAGTGTCTGCAGCGTGCACCGCCGCCGCTGCGGCCGCAGGATTTACACTATTCACCGATTCCACCTGGCGCCCGCGTGATGCCCGCCGCGGTGTTGGTGCCGCTGGTGCGGCGCGTCGACGGCATCCATGTGCTGCTGACACAACGCAGCGCCCATCTGCGCGATCATCCCAATCAGATCAGTTTTCCCGGTGGTCGCGTGGAAGGCGGCGATGAAAATCGCATCGCCACCGCCCTGCGCGAAGCCGAGGAGGAAATCGGCCTCGCTCCACAGCACGTCGCTGTACTGGGCACGCTGCCGGTGCACGAGATGTCATCGGGCTTTCGCATCCACCCCGTGGTCGGCTGGATCGAACCGCCTTTTGATCTGACGCTGGATCCCTTTGAAGTCGCCTCGGCGTTCGAAGTGCCACTCGCCCACTTTCTGGATCCTGCCAATCACGTACGGCGTTATTATTTTTTTAACAACCGCGACCGCTATTATCTGGCGATGCCCTATCAGGGCCGCTATATCTGGGGCGCCACCGCCGGCATGCTCTACAGTCTTTACCGGCAAATTGTCGAAAGCTAGCGAGCGCCGGAAGCCCTCAGACCTGTAGCCCGCAGCAGATACCGACCAGCAGCCGACCTCCTGTGGCAAACTGCCTGGATTCAACCGAGGTAAATACCGCACCCAATGGCTAGCGTCGAGCGTCCCCAAGCGCCCAAAATCGGCCTCGTACTAAGTGGCGGCGGCGCACGCGCTGCCTACCAGGTTGGCGTCCTGCGCGCGATTTCCGAAATGCTGCCGGCCAACTCACCGGTTCCTTTCAAAATCATTTGCGGCACCTCGGCGGGCGCGATCAATGCCACAGTACTCGCCGCCAACGCTGACAATTTCAGACGCGGTGTGCGCCTGTTGATGACAGTCTGGAAAAATTTTCATGTGCATCACGTCTACCGCGCCGATCCGCTCGGTGCGTTTCGCAATAGCGGCAAGTGGATACTCTCAACGCTCAGCGGCGGCCTGGGGCGCAAAACGCCGGTCGCCCTGCTCGATAACGCCCCGCTGGCACAGCTCCTTAACACACGGATCGACTACGCCGGCATACAACGCTCGATCGATAACGGCACCCTGTCCGCCTTCAGCGTCACTTGCTCCGGCTATACCTCGGGCCAGTCGGTCACTTTTTTCCAAAGCGCGCCGGGTGTCGAGTCGTGGCAGCGTGCACGCCGTATCGGCGTCGGCACCGCCATCAATTCATCCCATCTGCTGGCCTCCTCAGCGCTGCCGTTCGTCTTCCCCGCGGTGCATATCAACCGTGAATATTTCGGTGACGGCTCGATGCGCCAAATTGCACCGATCAGCCCTGCGCTGCATCTCGGTGCCGACCGCCTGTTTGTGATCGGCGTAGGCCGCCAGTTACAGGCGAAGTCCGAACGCATCAACTCCGACGCCTATCCGTCGATCGCGCAAATCGCCGGTCATTGCCTGAACAGTATTTTTCTCGACAGTCTGGAGGTCGACCTCGAACGCCTGCAGCGCATCAACCGCACGCTCAGCTTGATTCCGCCTGAACTACGGCAAGAAAATCACATGCCGCTGCGAGAAATCGATTTCCGCGTCATATCCCCCAGTGATGCACTGGAAAAAATCGCCACTGATCATCTGTCCTCGCTCCCGCTGACCATACGCTCCTTGCTGTTCACCATCGGCGCAATGCGAAAAAGCGGATCGAACCTGGTGAGCTACCTGTTATTCGAACGTGAATATTGCCGCGCCCTGATCCAGCTCGGTTATCACGACGCGAAACAACGGCGCGATGAGCTGATGGGTTTTCTCGGTTACGAGGCGTGCTGGTTATGACCCGAACGGGTGTGTTTACATGATGGAGAAACCTTACTCCGAAGCCTGCGCACGCAACTGCGGGCCGCTGCTTGCGGTGCTGAAGATCGCGTTTGGGACGTGCAAGCACGTGCTCGAGGTCGGCTCCGGCAGCGGACAACATGCGGTGCATTTCGCCGCTGGACTACCCCACATCATCTGGCAAACCAGCGAGTTGGCGCCCCTGCACGCCGGTATCCACGCCTGGCTGGCGGATGCGCAACTGCCCAACCTGCGGTCTGCGCTCATGCTGGATGTCGCTGGCCGTTGGCCTGACGTCACGTTTGACGGCGTCTTCACCGCCAACACGCTGCACATCATGTCGTGGCCTCACGTCGAAAAATTTTTTGCCGGTGTGGCCAAAGTATTAACCCTGGACGGCGTACTCGCCGTTTATGGGCCGTTTAACTACGGCAGCACCACTACCTCGGAGAGCAACGCGCAATTCGACCAATGGCTTAAAGCGCGCGATCCGGTCAGTGGCCTGCGTGATTTCGAAGCGCTCTGCACACTTGCCGCCCGCGCCGGTCTGGCGCTCGAAGACGATCTCGCTATGCCAGCCAACAACCGCACCCTGGTGTGGCGGCGATTGAGTGTAAACGCTACCTGACATATAGTGACCCCTCAGTGTTATTTCCAAACCGTGTCGATTGCCGTCCAACATGACTTTTCTCGCGCTTATCCTTGCCTTGCTGCTTGAACAATGGCGGCCCCTGCGCACCGGCAATGTTCTCTATGCGACGTTTGCCGGCTACGTCAACCGGCTCGCCCAGTCGCTCAATGCCGGTCAATATCGTGACGGCCTGATTTCCTGGACGCTCGCCGTGATTCCCGCCGCCGTGCTGACCTGGGGGGTGTATCTGTTGTCACGCCAGCTGAACTGGATCGCGGTACTAGCCTGGAATGTGGTGGTGCTCTATGTCGCTCTCGGTTTCCGCCAGTTCAGCCACTTTTATACCGATGCCGCAACCGCATTGCGCGCCGGCGATCTGCCGCGTGCGCGTGCCGTCATCGCGCGCTGGCGTGGCGACAGTGCTGGTGAACTGACGGCCGACGAAGTCGCGCGTGTCGCCATCGAACTCGGCCTGCTGCGTTCGCACCGCCACGTGTTCGGCGTGATCGTCTGGTTTGTGCTGCTCGGTGCAGCTGGCGCGATTGTCTACCGGCTGGCAGCGCTGGTCAGTGATCGCTGGGGCTCAGCGCGTGACGGCGACACCGGCGCCTTTGGTTTGTTTGCGGCACGTGCCTTTGCCGTGATGGACTGGTTGCCGCTGCGCCTGACCGCCTTCGGATTCGCGGTGGCGGGAGACTTCATGGGGGCGGTTGAATGCTGGCGTGCGCAAGCCACGACATGGCGCACGCCGCAGCAAGGCATCTTGCTGTCGGCAGCGGCCGGCGCGCTGGGCATCAAGCTCGGCGGCGTGTTGCATGAGGACAGCGGCATTCAATACCGCCCGCAACTCGGTGATGGCCCCGACGCTGACGTCGATACGATGGACGCCGCCGCTGGCCTGATCTGGCGCGCGCTGGTCCTGTGGCTCTTTCTGGTTCTGCTGGTGACGCTTGCACGCGCGGTATAAGCCCGCGGCGAGACACTCTTAGCGCTAGTCAGCGCTGGCACCCGAGGTTTTGATTACCTTCATCCAGCGCGCCGCGTCGGCGCGAATAAACGCCGTGAATTGATCGGTCGTCATGGCTATGGGTTCACCGCCGTCTGCGGCTAGCCGCTCACGGATGTCCGGATGCTCCATGACGCGCCGGGTCTCGCCATGCAAGCGTGCGACGATATCCTTCGGCAAGGCAGCCGGCGCAAATAAACCGAACCACTGCTGCGATTCAAAGCCGGGAATCCCCGCTTCGATCATCGTCGGCAACGCCGGCACTGCCGGTGAACGCTGAGGCGAAGTCACCGCCAGCGCTCGCAAACGCCCGCTTTTGACCTGCGGCATCGAAATCACGATCGTCGTAAAAGACAACTCGATCTGTCCGCCGACCAGGGCCAGTACGGCGGGCGCCGAACCCTTGAAGGGCACATGCGTAAGACGCGTTGCGGTTTCAGATTTGAACAATTCGGCGGTCAGATGGGCGGGCGAACCATTGCCCCCCGAGGCGTAGCTCAAACGTTCCGGCTGCGCCCGTGCCAGCGCCACCAGCGCCTTGACCGATTGCACCGGCAGCGACGGATGAACCACCAGCATCAAGGGTGAAGCCGCAACGAAGGCCACCGCCGTCAGATCACGCAAGGGGTCATACCCCAGTTTCGGATACAGGCCCGGATTGATGACAATGGGGCCCGAGGAAGACAACAGCAATGTGTAACCATCAGGCGCCGCCTTGACGACCACCTCGGTGCCGATCGCACCCGCCGCGCCGGCACGGTTTTCCACCACCACCGGTTGCCGCCATGTTTCGCTGAATTTTTGCGCCAAAGTACGCGCCAACATATCAGTCACACCGCCTGGGCTTTGCGCCGCAATGACGCGTAGCGGACGCGCCGGCCACGCTTGGGCAAACGCCGTAGTCACTGAAAAGACGAGGACGACGACGGCGAAGACGCCAGGCAGCAATCTGATAGACAAAGGGGGAGCTCCTCGACGGAATTTAATCGCGGTAGCGCGATTTATTTTCAATCTGCAATAACAACTCGCGATAGGACGCGACCCGCGCCGCATCGATGCAGCCACTCTCCATCAAGGCAATGATGGCGCAACCGGGCTCGCTCATATGCCGGCAATCATTGAACTTGCAACGCCCCAGCTGCGGACGCATTTCGACATAACAACGCGCCAGTTCCGTGGTCTCGACATGTTGCAGACCAAATTCCTGCAGGCCCGGCGAATCGATGATAGAGCTGTTTGCATCGAGATGATAAAGCCGCGCATGCGTGGTGGTATGCCGTCCGCTGCCGAGCGCTTCCGAGAGCTCACCAACACGTGCGGCGGCATCGGGCAGCAAGCGGTTGATGATGGTTGATTTCCCCATACCCGATTGCCCGACCAGCACGCTGGTATGTCCGGCCAGCGCGACACGCAAAGGTGCGATGTCGATTTTGGCGGCCAGCGGCAGCACTTCGTAACCGAGCGCGCGATACAAATCGAGCGCGGCCAGCGCAACATCCGACTGCGGCAGATCCATTTTGTTCAGTGCGAGCAGCACGGGGATTTCAGCGTATTCCGCGGCTGCCAAACAGCGGTCAAGCAAATGACGGTGCAAGGTCGGCACCGCCAGTACGACGACGATGCGGGTCACGTTGGCGGCAATCAATTTCTGGCGCTGAATGTCGGAGCGGTAAAACAGTGAGTTACGCGGCTCGATGGCTTCAATCACGCCCTGCTCGGGCGCCGTCATGGCGATCTGCACGCGATCGCCACAGGCGATATCGGTGCGTTTGCCGCGCGTCGTACAGGTAATCAGTGAACCATCCGCGAGTTCGACCATAAAGCTGCGACCGAAACTGGCGACAACACAGCCGCCAAGGGTCAGCGTCGAAACCTTGTTACTGCGTTTATTCAAAGCATAAACAATGCATCAACCTCGGCGGTAGAACCGAAATACATCGGGCATGCAGCAAGTCATGACATGGATGACTGTGACAGGCATGCGACATCATTGAAACTGCAATGTCATAACTCGAACAATGCATCAACTTTGGCGGCGCAAATAAAGTCATTCTCCGACAGCCCGCCGATCGCATGCGTCGTATAGTCGACCCGGCAGCGGTTGTAGCTGACATTCATATCCGGGTGATGATCTTCGCGGTGCGCCAGCCAGGCCATCGCGTTGACGAAGGCCATGGTTTGATAATAATTGGCGAACTCATACGTTTTGCTGATCACCGTGCCGTTTAATTGCCACCCCTTGATCTGACCGAGCAACATGGCCGCTTCGCTGTCATTGAGCGGTGCAACGCCACCCTCGCAAGGCTTGCATTTTTTACGGGCAAGATCGGCCGCACCCATATCAAACGACCGCTTTCAGGCGCGCAATACGCGCGGTCGCCGGGGGATGCGAATCGTAGAACAACGAATGTAGCGGGTCCGGCGTCAGCGTCGCCGCGTTGTCTTTGTAGAGCTTGACCAGCGCCGTCACCAAATCAGCGGCCGCCGCCTGCCCGGTGGCATAGTGATCAGCCTCAAACTCATGCTTGCGTGAGTAATAACTCGACAGCGGCGAAAGCAAAAAGGTGAATTGCGGCACCACAATAAAGAATAACAGCAACGCCATGGCAGTCGAGGATGCGCTGACGCCCAGCGCCGTATAGAACCAGGTCTGCGTTATCAACTGCGCCAGCAGCCAGAGAAAAGCCAGGCTCACGGCAAACGTCCACACCATGCGCTTGATCACATGCCTGTGCTTGAAGTGCCCGAGTTCATGTGCGAGCACAGCCTCGACTTCCTGCGGTGACAAGCGCTCAAGCAGTGTGTCGAAGAAAACGATACGTTTGGTTTTGCCAAAGCCGGTGAAATAAGCGTTGCCGTGGCTGGAGCGTTTTGAACCATCCATCACCATGAGGCCACCGACCTTGAAACCACAGCGTTCCAGCAAACCCTCGATACGCGCCTTGAGTGCAAGGTCTTCAAGCGGTGCAAATTTGTTGAACAGCGGCGCGATCCAGGTTGGAAATATCGCCAATACCATCAAGTTGAAGGCCACCCAGACCAGCCAGGCATACAGCCACCATGCCGGCCCCATGCCCGCCATCACCCACAGGATGGCGGCGACCAGCGGAACACCAAGCGCAGCGCCCAGCAGCGCATGCTTGATACCATCGAGGATAAACATACGCGGCGTCATTTTATTAAAGCCGAAGCGCTGCTCGATGACGAAGGTACGATAGATGTCAAAAGGCATCTCGATCACCGCCATCAAGGCCCCCAGCATGATGATCAGCGTCACGCCGCGCGCGACGCCGGGCTCAAACCAGGCGCTGCTCAACCCATCCAGCATCTGCAGCACCCCGCCGAAAGTGAGCAGTAAAACCACCGCCGCTTCGAAGATAATACTGAGCAGCGAAAGACGGGTTTTGGTATTGCTATAGTCGGCTGCCGTTCGGTGGGCCTCCGCGGTGATTTCCGCGGCGAATTCAGCCGGCACCGCCTCGCGGGCGGCGGCAACGTGACGAATATGGCGTAAGCCCAGCCACATCTTGAGCGTGGTGGTCAGCGCCAGCGCGGCGAGAAACAGGATCGTGAAGGTATGCATAGGCGAAGATTATCCTATCTCGGCGTGAATATGACAAAATGCGGGCCTGTTTAGTTTTAACCGGTGCAAAAAAATCATCATGGCTGCGAATCCCGACAATCTATTGTGGGTCGACATGGAAATGAGCGGCCTCAACCCGGAAATCGAGCGCGTGCTGGAAATCGCGATCGTGGTCACCGACTCACAACTCAATACGGTCGCTGAGGCACCAGTGTTCGTAGTGCATCAAAGCGATGCTGTGCTTGGGGCAATGGACGCCTGGAACAAGAGCACGCATGCGAAATCCGGCCTCATCGACCGCGTCAAGGCATCGACGCTGGCCGAGGCCGAGGTCGAACGCCGGCTGGTTGAATTTCTCAGCGCCTATTCGCCCGCCAGCACTTCGCCGATGTGCGGCAACACCGTCCATCAGGACCGCCGCTTCATGGCGCGCTATCTGCCGGCCTTGGAGGCGTTCTTCCATTACCGCAACCTCGATGTCAGCACACTGAAGGAATTGATGAAGCGCTGGCGCCCCGATCTGGCCGCCGGTTTTGTCAAACACGGCAAGCACGAGGCTCTGGCCGACATCCACGAATCCATCAACGAGCTCAAATACTACCGCGAGCATTTCCTCAAGGTCTAACGCCCCGGCTGCGGCAACGCAGCCGGTTACCTGTGAGACCAGCGGGTAACCTGTCCGCGCACCGCCCTTTGATCATGCCTAAAAACACCATTGCACCAATCCCGCAAGCCGGCGAGATCACCGCACAGGTTCTGCGCGGCATCGCCGGCAACCGTATCCCGGGATTGCACTTCGCCGGCTACTTTCTCGACATGGCGCTGCCGCGCATCAACGGTGATGAAGTGGTCATGTCGGTACCGCACGCGCCCCATACCTGCGACGACCAGGGCATACTCGACCTCACTGCGCTGTGCATGCTCGCCGACAGCTCGCTCGCCACGGCGACGCGCAACCAGGTCGCAGCGGGGGCACGCCTCGCCACGCTGCATTTGCAACTGCAGTTCACTGGACTGCCAGCCACCAGCGCCGCCACTTCAACGGCGCAGCCACTCGGCGCTTTCGCCGCTACCGCCGTCCAGCAGTTGCTGGCAAGTGCAACCATCGCAACCAGCGCCGGCATTATTTGCCACACCAGCGGAGAGTTTGCCGCGCTCGAACCGCCGCCCGGCGTCGCCCTCGCACCGTTGCCATGGCAATACGAAACACCGCCGCAGCCGGCCACACTCGGCGCAGGCGAACTATTGGCCGACGAAGAACCCATATTCAAGGCCTGCCGGAATGCGTTGCGCAAAGCCGCCGACCAACCGGCTTTCATCCAGCATTTTTGGGGCGGGCTGCCGGTGCGCACGCGCGACGGTGCCCGCACACGCTTTGCGGTCGGCCCCCACGTCGGCAACCGCGTTGGTCATGTGCAAGGCGGCATTTCAGTCGGCATTGCTGCACGCTGCGCCTGTGTCGCAGCGCCGGCCCACATGATGCTGTCGAATATTTCAGCCTGCTACATCAGCCCCGGGCGTGGCAAGGCGCTCGTCGTCAAATCACGCGTCGTGCATGCCGGAAAAACCATCGCCGTGGTGCGTACCGAGGTCAAAACAGACACTGGTGCGCGGGTATTGGACGTCGTCACCCACCACGTGGCACGCGGGCGCGCGTAGAGCGCCTGCGCCCTGCAGATCAGTCGGCGCGTGCGCCCGACGCTTTGATCACTTTCGCCAGCTTGGCGTATTCCGACTTGATGTAATCATCAAAGGCAGCCGGTGTGCTGTGGATCGCCTCTACGCCTAGATTGGCAAAGCGTTCCTTGACGTCGGCCGTTTGCATCGCCTTGACGATCTCGGCATTGATGCGACCGATCACCGGCTTCGGCGTACCTGCCGGCACCAGTATGCCCCACCAATTATCAAAGGCGAACCCGGGCACACCGGCTTCAGCGACTGTTGGCAGTTCCGGCAACAGCGGAGTGCGCTTGGCACCGGTAACGGCCAGCGCGCGCAATTTCCCGCTCTTTACGTGCGGTACCGCCGGTGGCGCATCGGAAAACACGACTTGAACCTGACCCGCGATCAGATCGTTGACCGATAACACCGTGCCCTTGTAAGGCACATGCGTCATCGCCACGCCGGTCATGGTTTTATACATTTCACCGGCCAGATGCGCAGGCGAACCGGCGCCGCCGGAACCAAAGTTTAGTTTGCTGGGATTAGCTTTTGCGTAGGCGGTCAATTCCTGCACCGACTTCACAGGCAATGATGGATTCACCACCAAGACATTAGGGCCTGCCGCCACCAGCGTGACGCCGGCGAAATCGCGCAGCGGGTCATACCCAAGCTTCGCGTAGAGCGAGGGGTTGGCCGCAATCGGCGTCATATTGCCAACCAGCAAGGTATATCCATCAGCGGCTGATTTCGCCGCCAGCTCACTGCCGATGCCACCGTTGGCTCCGGCGCGATTATCGACCACCACCTGCTGCCCCCAGGCTTCATTCAACTTCTGGCCGATAATCCGCGCGATGATGTCAGAGGTGCCGCCAGGCGGATAGGGCGCGATCATACGCACAGGTTTACTCGGATAATCGGTATCAGTGCCTAACGCCGGCGTGACCACAGCAGCAACAATCACCGCGACGATTGAAAGCGCAGTTATGTTTTGCAATTGCTTCACAATAACCTCCGGACAGTATTTGTATGGTTGGTCGACACGCAGTATCACTCCGCGCTGATACGGGCTTCGCGCACCACCTTCACCCATTGCGTAATTTCCGATTTGATAAAAGTAGCAAAGAATTCAGGCGTGCTTGCCATCGGCTCGGCGCCTTCGCCGGCGAGTTTGCCGCGCACCTCGGTGGCGCGCATGGTAAGCGTCAACTCACGCTGCAAGCGGGCGACAATTTCCGCCGGCACCGCTGCAGGCGCCATCATGCCGAACCAGGAAATGACGCGGTAGCCGGGTACGCCCGCCTCGCTCACGGTTGGCAGTTCCGGCATGATCGAAGAGCGCTTCTCCCCGCTCACCGCGAGCGCGCGCAAACGACCGGCCTTGACATAGGGGATGGCGGCGGTGAGATTGGGAAACATCACCTGCACCTGTCCGCCGATCAAATCGGTCAGTCCCGGGCCAGAACCTTTGTAAGGGACATGCACGAGATCAACCCGTGCCATGCTGTTGAACAATGCACCGGCCAGATGGGTCGCATTGCCGTTGCCCGCCGACGCGTAATTCAGCTGGCCGCTGCGGCTACGCGCCAGCGCAATCAATGCCTTCACCGAAGTTACGGGCAGCGAGGGATGCACGGCGACGCAATAGTGTCCGATGGTCAACAGACTGACCGCTACAAAATCTCGCGTCAGATCGTAATCCAGTTTGCGATACAACCCGGTGTTGATGGCCTGCGCCGGGGTCGCCATGAACAGCGTGTAACCATCGGCGGGGGCGCGCGCCGCCAGCTCGGCGCCAAGGTTGCCGCCTGCGCCAGCCCGATTATCAACCACCACCTGCTGGCCAATTTGATCGGATAATTTTTGCGCGATCACGCGCGAAACGATATCGACCGCACTACCTGGCGAGGACGCAGCAATCAGGCGCACCGGCTTCACTGGATAAGATTGGGCACAGCAGAGACCGGACAGCAGGAAGAGCGCTGCCGCGGCGCATCTCATTCGGCTTTGATGCCGGAGGCCTTCACGACCTTGGCCCATTTGACGATTTCACTGCGTATGTACGCTGCGCATTCATCGGGCGAACTACCAACGATTTCAAAGCCGACGTTTTCGAGCCGCTCTTTCACTTCGGGCACTTTGAGCGCACGCAGAATCTCGCTGTTCAGACGCATCACCACGGACCGTGGTGTCCCGGCCGGCGCCATCACGCTGTACCAGGCGCTGGCCTCAAACCCCGGGTAACCGGATTCAGCAATCGTCGGCACCTCTGGGGCTGCCGCGGAACGCCGCGCACCGGTCACCGCGAGCGGGCGCAGCTTGGCGCCCTTAATATGCGGCATCACTGATGACATGCCGCTGAACATGATCTGTATCTGGCCGGCGAGCAAGTCGATCACCGCCTGACCACTGCCCTTGTAGGGCACGTGTTGCATTTGAATGCCGGCTGAACTGTTCAGCAGTTCACCAGCCAGATGACCGAGGCTGGCGACCGCAGCCGACGCGTAATTGACCTTCTGTGGATTGGCCTTGGCATAGGCCACCAGTTCACGCACCGATTTCACCGGCACCGAAGGGTGTGCAACCAGGATGTTGGGGGCGACTGCAAGCAATGTGATCGGCGCGAAATCCTTCACCGGATCAAACGGCAGTTTCGCGTAAAGACTCGGACCTATGCCGAGGTTGGCGATGTAACCCAGAACAATGCTGTGTCCGTCGGGCGCGGCACGGGCGACGATTTCCGTGCCGATGTTGCCATTGCCGCCGGCACGATTATCGACCACCACCTGCTGACCGAGCGCATCGGACAAGCGTTGCGCAAGCGTACGTGCAAGGGTATCGGTGCTGCCGCCGGGCGCGAAGGGCACAATGAACCGCACCGGCCGAACCGGGTAAACCGGTTCGGCCGCCAATGCTGCTGACACGACGCCAGACAGACTGAGCGCGGCCACCATGCCGCGCTGCAACAGCCTAGCGGGTTGTCGCGCGATCGTCGGCACGCCAACGGTTCCAGGCGAAGCTCTGATCACGCCGGATGCTTTCATCCTCCTGCATCTTGCGCACCAGTGCGGTGACGTCCGACTCATACTGCTGCTTGCGTTTTTCAAATGGCCAGAGATGGCCACGCGCAAAGACCGGCGACTTGAGAATATCCTTGAATTTCATGAGCAGGCTCCGCGCTTGGTGTAGGGTGATCGCTACTGCGTCGTAATGCGCAGATTTTCTAGCGCATACCCGGGAACATACCCGGCGGCATGCCCGGTGGCCCGCCCGCACCAGGCTGACGCGGCTTGGCGATCAGAGCGGCACGATCTTTCAGCAACGGCTCTAATGTCTTGCCCGGAACGACGAAGGTCCAGACAGACAAATTCTTCTCGGCCTTCACACGCTCATCCAGTTTGACCAGCGTCTCCGCAAACTGTTTATCGAGCCGCTCTTTGTCTTCAGCCTTCTCACCTTTTTCCGCTTTGCGTTCACGTGGTGGTTCGCCAACAACCGCAACCGTGAGGTAATAGTCGTCGCCCTCGGGCTGTTTGGCGATCTTGACGGTATAGACGAGGTTGTCATAGGTCTCGGCGACAAAACTGCGCGGCTTGACCATGTTCTCCGCTTTCACGCCAACCGCCACGTCCGAAAACGCAAGATTGGCCAGCGCGTTAACCGCGCCCACAGCGGCACTGGCATCAAGCTCGCCGCCACCATCCACAAACTTCCACTGGCCGTATTCTTCAGGCCGCGCGAGTTTCCATTGCGCGCCCTCACCGCCAGCGGCAAGGCTACGGATACGCTCAGCCTTGAAAAAACTCTTGGCAAGCCAGCGTGCCGGATTAGCTTCAGCCACGACCAGCGCATCCGATACCACCAACACGGTCGCACTACCCGGCATCAAGACATAACGGCCGACTGGCGTCTGCGGCTTGATCGGCAGGGGGCTGTCCTCAGTCTTAATCACTTTCTTGCCCAGCAGAATGGTGGCTGCAGACTTGCCTGCCGCGTCAAACAGCTCAAGACGCGTAGCCATGGTCTCGGCGGCCTTGGCATCTTTGCCATCGCCCTTGCCCGGATCGACCAAATTGAGGCGCGGCAGCAGTGAATCGCCCACCGTTTCGGTTTGCACAACCTTGAGTTCGGTCAACTTAATCAGCAAGTCGCCAATGTCCTGGTTGTTGCCACCGTAGCCGTTACGCTCTTCGACCACCCAACGCTTGTCCTTGACAACCAGGCGCATACTGCCCTTGCCATCGGTCAACTCGATCTGGGCGATATCAGTGACGGGGAGTTTTTCAAACAGCTTGGAGCCGATTTTTGCATCGGCCTTGCGCCAGGAACTCAGATCGTTCCAGAACAGTCCGAGGCCCGCGCCACCCAGCACGGCTAACACCACCAACAGGGTCAAAAACGATTTGCGGTTCATTTGGCAGCCACCTTCCGCCGGCGCATCATCGCCAGCACGACACCGAGTATCACTACCAGTAACGGCACCGTGCCGATGTTGACGAGCTTGGTCCAGAACTGCAACAGCTCACTTTCCTCACGCAAATTCTTGCGCAGGTCTTTCAGATCGCGTTTGGTTTCGGTGGTCTTCTTGCGAAAATTATCAACCTCCGTCTGCTGTTCCGGCGTAAGCACCGAGCTTTGCGTACCGCCGCGCTGCTTCTGCAGGGCAGTAAGTTTCTCCTGCGTCTGCTGCAATGTATCTTCGAGCTCCTTGATCTTGCCCAGGTAGTTCTGCTGTGCGCGGGACTCCATCTGCTGAATCACCGTGAGCGGACGCGTGAAGGCGGCGCGACTGCGCAAACCAGTCAGATCAAAATCACCGGCCACCTGTTCGACCAGGCTTTGCGCAAAGTTCAAGTTACCGTTGCGCGGCACGATCACTTTCTGACCGAACACTTCCTGCACTTCAACCGCGGCGTTGTCGGTCAGCATGTCGACGTCGGAAACGAGCACCACCGAATTTTCCTGCGCTGACTCTTTCAGCGATGTATCCGCCTTCGCTTCATCTACCTTGGCGCCGCCCTTCTTCGGGTCGCGCGGCGGCTCATACGGTTTTGGCTTGCCTTCCGGAAAGGCCGTCTTGAACTTTCCGGAGACGCGTATAGCGATCGGATAAGGCGTGCCGTTGGGCTGAAAACCGCGCGTTGATGGCTCGCCGGAGAGCGTGGCGATGATCAGATCGGCCAGCATCGCGTTCGGTGAAGTCTGCACCAGCACGCTTTGCGTGAGTCCCTCGGCCGGTTTACCGGTGAAAACACTCGAAAACGGTATCAGCAACTGACCAACGCGGCTGGTCACCACATCATCCTTGTTCAAAGCGTCCTGCGGCAGCGACAGCAGCGTCGGCAGGATACGCGGACCCGCGCCGCTGGCGTAGGTCAAATCGGCAACGACCTTGCCCATCTCCATGCCGTAGCCCCAATGTTTGAGCAGGCGAAAGAAGGTGGACTGTCCAGCCGCAGTGCCACCCAGAGGGTTTTGCATATCGGGTTGCTGATCGAAGTAAGCAAAAGAATCCATGAAGGCGATCAGCTTGCCGCCGCGCAATACGAACTGGTCGATGGCGAATTCCGCGGTCTCCTGGATATCGCGCGGATGGATCACCAGCAGCACCTTGATCTCGTCGGGGATCTTGTCGGTATCCAGTTCAATCTTTTTTACCGTAAACAGATTTTGCAACTCGGTCATCAGCGTCCACGGGTCAGACGGCTGCTGTTTTTTCATCGGATTGAGCGGCCGCCCGAGCACCGGCAGCCCGCTCATCACACCGATCACCGGTTTAGTGGTGGAAGCAACGCGCGTGATCGCACGTGTGATGTCATATTCGAGCAGTTGTTCGCGGTCCGGCGCGAGCACCGGCAACGGGAACTTCTGATCAAGGAAGGCCACCGACAGACCAAGATAAAACTTTTCCTGGGTGTTCGTCAGCTGACCTTCGATGCCGTCTAGGATCGCTGATTCCTCGGCGTCCGAATCAGGCTCCGGGTTGAGCCGTTCGATGATCACCTTGCCGCCACCGGCACGCGCAAATTCGCCGAGCAAATCTTCAACACGTTTCGCAAAAGTCTTTAGGCCAACAGGCAGTGCACTGTTGCCCTGCGAATAGTAGTAGCGGATTTTGACTGGCGCTTCGAGCTTCGACAGGATCGCCTTGGTGCCTGGCGACAGCGTATAGACGCTGCCCTGCGTCAGATCAGCACGCAGGTTGAGCGAGCTGATAATGAAGTTCGCCGCGATCAGAATGACGACTAGGGCAGCGACGCCGCCGGCTGAATAGAGCAGTTGTTCGAGATGTTTTTTATTCATGATCTGTTCCTAACCCGCGCGATGGCCGCGAATGACCACACCGGTGGTAAACAAGGCGAAGCCCATCAAGGAAGCGAAGAACATTACGTCGCGCAAGTCGATGACGCCACGCTGAAAGCTTTCAAAATGCGTCATCACACTGAACGAAGCAATGGTCTGCACCACCGCCGGATTGGCCCAGCGCACCAAGAGATCGGTGACGGGAGTGAAACCGGCCAGGATCAGAAACAGGCAGAGCATCACCGAAACGATGAAACTGATGACCTGGTTACGCGTCATCGCCGAAGTCATGCAGCTGATCGCCAGATAAGAACCCGCCAACATCAGGCTGCCGACGTAACCGGCGAAAATCACGCCGTTGTCAGGGCTGCCCAGCCAGTTCACCGTGATCCATACTGGGAAAGTCAGCGCCAGCGCAATACCGAGAAACAGCCAGGAAGCGAGGAATTTGCCAACGATCGCCTGCCACGTCGTGATCGGCATGGTCAGCAGCAATTCGAGCGTGCCAAGGCGGCGCTCTTCAGACCACAGACGCATACCAGCAGCTGGCACCAGAAACAGGTAAAGCCAGGGGTGCCAGGTGAAAAACGACACCAGCGAGGCTTCGCCGCGCTCGAAGAAATTACCGACCGTGAAAGTGAAAAAACCGGTCAGCAACAGAAAGATCACCAGAAACACGTAAGCCACCGGCGACGTGAAATAACCGCCGAGCTCGCGCTTCATAATCGCCTTGATATTATTCCATGCGCCCATTATGCGGCCCTCTTGATGGTGTCAGGCAATGTGATGCTGCGGAACACATCGTCCATGCGCCCCTCCTCGACATGAAGCTCGTCGAGCTTCCATTGTTCACGTTGCGCCAGTTCGGCGACGCTGCCGACAAACGCGGCGTTGCCGCCGCGCGTCTGCGGATAAGCCCGCACCACGGCAAGACCACCCTGCTCGGAGAGAACTTCACTGCGCGCCGACACGGCAGCGAGTTTTTCCATGATGGCAGCGGCGGCGGTGCCACGCACCGACAAATGAACCGCACCAGCGGTTTCCGAACGTGCCTTGAGTTCCTGCGGCGTGCCGTTGGCCACCACGCGCCCGCGGTCGATGATGATCACGCGCGAGCAGGCGGCTTCGACTTCTTCGAGAATGTGTGTCGAGAAAACGATCGCCTTCTTCTCGCCCATGCGCTTGATGAGTCCACGCACCTCGTGCTTCTGGTTGGGATCGAGGCCGTCGGTTGGCTCGTCAAGAATCAGGATGTCCGGATCATGAATGATCGACTGCGCCAGACAGGTGCGGTGTTTGTAGCCCTTCGACAGGGTGTCGATGGTCTGGTAGAGCACCCCTTCGAGCATGCACGTCTCGACTGAGCGGTGAATCGCCTTCTTCTTGGCGTCCCCGGTGAGGCCGCGCAAGTCGGCGGCAAAGGCCAGAAAACCGAACACCGTCATGTCGGCGTAGCCCGGCGCATTCTCTGGCAGATAGCCGATCAGGCGTTTGGCGGGCAACGGATCTTCGACAATATCGAAGCCACCGACGGTCACCCGTCCCGAGCTCGGCGGGTAGAAGCCCGTGATTATGCGCATGGTTGTGGATTTGCCGGCACCGTTGGGCCCGAGAAAGCCGAGCACTTCGCCGCGCTCGACACTGAAAGAAACATCGTCCACGGCGCGTTTGGCGCCGAAAGACTTCACCAGATTTTCAACTTTGATCATTATGATCCTCCACCACGTCAACCAGCCGCTGCCGGCCGCGCGTGATTTTTTCACTTGTATGGGGTTGCGCAACCGTTTTCAAGTCCCGCGCAACTATCGACCGCCGCCTGTGCCAGAGGTTCCCGCTAAGGCTGCAAGCTATCATCCGCCCTTGAGAAATACCAGCCCCTCCATGCCGCAACTTCGGTACGGGCGGCATTATGGCAGGTTTCCAAGGCAGCGTGCGGTAACGGCTGGAGATGGTGCCGGGTGCAGGGATCGAACCCGCGACCTTCGGTTTACAAAACCGCTGCTCTACCAACTGAGCTAACCCGGCGAGCGGTGGATTTTCGCATAGTCGTCGTCAAGGGCGCCACATCCGCGCGCGCACACCCTCAATGGCCCGCCGCAACAGCGTTCGATTGCGCGACGCCACTCTGTTCAGCGCACATCGACATCGTGTAGACCGCGGCAGAGTCAGGGGCGCCGCTGCAAATGCCGGTCAAAGAACGCCATGAATAAATCAAACGCTTCCTGCTGCATCGGCCCTGGCTGGTAGTCCCCGTCGGGCTTGCGATAAATATACGGGTAGCCATGCGAGGGATGATCAAAACTGACCAGGGTGGAATCCTTGCCGGCCTCCAGCATCCACTCATGCACCAGTCTGAAGATGCCCTGCAGATGATCGCTGTCGCGCGCCAGATGCAGGATGGGCGTGTTGATACGGCGGATCCGCTCCAGCGCCCGCGCCTTGTCGGCGTTTTTGCGCACCACCGCGATGTCCTGATACTGGATTTCGGTGCCCTTGCGTGGTGCCGACGGGCCGGTGTTGACGCTGATGAATTCGTGCGAGGCGCCCTCGATCGCCACCCCGGCACCGAAATCCATTTCAGCAGCAACCTTCAAAATCATCTCACCACTGTGACTCACGCCGATTGCACCGATTGCATCAGGATCCACATACGGCAGGCTGCGCAGATATTTAAAGATTGCAATCAGGTCATCAGAATCCAGCGTCGGCGATGACTTGACGGTGCGCCGCACGCCACCGCTGATGTCATCCGGCAAATTTTCCGCGCGCGCGATATTTTCGTAGAGGTGTGGCACTTCGTTACGATAGTTGACATACACCACCACATAGCCGCGCTTGATCATTTCATCCTGCATCGAGGCCAGCAGTTCGACCTGCGCCTCCAGATGCGGCACGCCGCCTTTGCCGTCGCCGCGCCCCATGGTAATCACCGGAAACGGCCCGTCGCCGGCCGGCTTGCGAATACCGATCGGTACATAAATTTCGTCGCGCGTCAGCACGAACGTCAGTTCCATCGGAATCGCCGAGCCACGCACCGCCCGTGTGATGCTGTAGCCGTGCGGTGGCAACTCTTTTGCGACAGGCGCGTTCATTGGCATACTCCTCTCAAGGCACAACATCCTCGGTAAACCATTCCGTCGGCAGCTCGTGGCCATGGCCCGCCGTACGCGCCTTCTGATAGAGCGCGGCACCGACGGCGGCAAATTGCAGACCGAGGCCGGGCAGATTGACGAAAACAGTTTTCTGTTCTGGCGATACACGCCCGCGAGCCATGCCGGCCACCAACTCGGCAAGCGTCGGTGCGGTCGCGACGTCAAAGCCTTCGATCGTATGCCGGTTCTTCGGCAACACCACGCCGCGGGTTGTGCTGACGTTTTCGTGCACCACACGATCATTCACCGCCGCCACATCCGCGTCCAGCACCACCGCAGGCTCGAGCTCCGGTCCGCGTATGGTGCCGACATGCATGCCCGGCTCAACCCAGTCACGTCTGAACACATGCTGCGAGGCGTTGGTGGCGCACAACACGATACCGGCGCCCCGCACGGCCTCTTCGGCGCTTGCCATCGCAGTAACCCTGACGCCAAGCGACTCGCCCATCTGGCGACAAAACGCTTCGCGTTTTTCGCTTGTCGGGCTGTAGCAGCGAATCTCGTCGAGCGTGCGCAGGGCGGCAACCGCCATCACATGACCGCCGGCCTGCCAACCAGCACCGATCACCGCCACTGTTGTCGCATCACTGCGCGCCAGATAACGTGCGGCCAGCGCCGAGGTCGCCCCAACACGCATGCGCTGCAAAATGCCGTCTGGGAAAATCGCCAGCGGCTCGCCGGTTTCAACGCTGAACAACAAAACGAGTCCGGTGTAACGATTACCCGGCGCGAGCGGCAATTTGATCTGCCGCTTGTTGGTAAACGAGAGAATATCGGAGTTGATGCGCACGACACCGATGCCGCTACGCTGCACCACACCGCCCATCATTTTCAGCGAATACACCGTGTCAGCGCGCGAAGTCAGCGTCACCGCATCCGAGCGCGTGGCATTGGCGGCGCGTCCCTCGGCCATTTCGCGATAAACCAGCTCAAGCGCGGCGATGCAATCGCCCATCGTCAGGAGTTTTTCTGCATCATCGTTCGACAATATCAACATGATCGGTGTGCCGGCGGTAAAAAATTGGGGGCGCGAGACGCATGCAATCGTTGCACGCAGCGGGCGCTGAGTTTAACACTGCACCCCCACACCGAACCGCCATCAATAGGTGCGCGGCCCGCAGCACACAGTCACACTTTACATTGCAGCATCCGCCCCGTATCGTTGCGCCTCGTTTTCGCAATCGACCGCAGGCCACACTCCCGATGAATTCATTTTTTCTGCTGCGCCAGATCTTGCTGGGCGCGACAGGCGTACTTTGTTGCATCGTCGCAGCGGCAGCAACTTTCCCAGACAAGCCCATACGCATGATCGTTATTTCCTCTGCGGGGGGCAGCACCGACATGGTGGCACGCACCACCGGTCGTGCTCTCGGTGAAGGGCTGGGGCAGACAGTGGTACTCGACAACCGACCTGGCGGCGGTGGCGTCATTGCATCCGACCTCACGGCCAAGGCGCGCCCCGATGGTTACACCATACTGATGTCGAATACGAGTCATGCCGTGCAACCCAGCCTGCACGCGAAACTCCCCTATGACCCGCTGAAGGATTTTGCGCCGGTCAGTCTGGTCGCATTAACACACAGTCTGCTGCTGACACATCCATCACTCCCTGTAAAAACTGTTCGTGAGCTGATTGACTACACAAAAACAAACCCTGGCAAACTGAATTACGCCTCGGGCACGAATGGATCATCCGCTCATATCGGCAGCGAGCTGCTCAAGTTGATGGCGGGCATCGACATCGTGCGCGTGCCTTACAAGGGCACCGCGGAAAATCTCAACGCACTGCTCGCCAATGAAGTGCAAGTCAGCTTCGTCACGCTACCGGCGGCGCTGCCGCTGATCAGCTCCGGCCGCCTGCGTGTACTGGCGCTCGGCGGCCCGCGTCGCGTCGCACGTCTACCCGATGTGCCAACGCTGGCGGAAACACTTCCCGGCTATGACATCGGGACCTGGCATGGAGTACTCGCACCGGCCGGCACTCCGGCTGCAATCATCGCGCGCATGAGCAGCGAACTGTCGAAAATGGCCAAAAACCATGAGCTTCGCGAGCAGGCCGCCGCCCAGGGACTTGAACTCGTCGGCAGCACACCGCAGGAGCTTGATGTCTATATCCGTGGCCAGATCGTTAAGTTCGGCAAAATGGTCAAGGCAACTGGCATGCGGGTCGATTAGCTAACCAAAATTGGAATGATCACATCATGATGATTGCTGATGCGCAGGTACATATCTGGGGCGCTGACACACCGGAACGCCCGTGGCCCAAACGCCACTCCCCGCACCGCCCGGTGCCGTTGGGCAAGGACGAACTGCTGCGCGCGATGGACGACGCCGGCGTTAATCGCGTAATCATCGTGCCACCGGGCTGGGAGGGTGAACGCAATGATCTGGCGCTGGAAGCGGCGCAACTTCATCCCGACCGCTTTGCCGTCATGGGCAGGCTGGATCCAGAAAGACCCGGCGCAATGGAAGAGCTGGCCGATTGGCACAAAAGCCCGGGCATGCTGGGGATACGCCTGACCTTTCATACCGAATGGCAACGTCCGCTCTTAACCAATGGCAAGCTCGATCTGTTCTGGCCGGCGGCAGAGCGTGCCGGTGTGCCGGTGATGGTATTGGTGCCACACCAGATGCTGCACCTGCTCGAACCGATTGTGGCGCGCCATCCCGGGCTGCGGTTTACGATGGACCACCTGTCGGTTCCCTCGAAGACGCGCGGCCACGAAGCGTTTGCCGGGCTCGACCACCTGCTGGCGCTGGCGCGTTATCCGAACCTGGCAGTGAAGGCCTCCGGCCTCCCCAGTTACTCTGTCGAAGCGTATCCCTATCGCGATCTGCAACCGCATCTGTGCCGTGTTTACGATGCGTTCGGCCCGCATCGTATTTTTTGGGGTACGGACTACTCGCGTCTGCCGTGCAGCTATCGCCAGGCGATCACACTGTTCACCGAGGAACAGCCCTGGCTGAATAAAAATGACCAGGAATGGATCATGGGGCGCGGGTTGTGCGAGTGGCTGGGCTGGCCGCTGCCAGCGACATAACCGTTACGCGTCGGCGCCCGCCTGTCAGTTCTGCTGGGCAAGTTGCAGCGGCAACGGAATCAGCGGCATCGGATTATCATTGGGCACCGCGGTGCGCGCCACGTTCATGATCATGGCATTGGTGGCGTAATAGCCGACCACACCCAGCAAATCGATCACCCCCGCCTCGCCAAACTCGGCAATGGCGAGTGCGTAGGTAGGGTCACTAACCCCTTTGTTAGCGTAAAGCTCGGTGATGAAATCGTAGACCACTGCTTCGTCGGCGCGCATGGCTGATGGACGCCGTCCCTCGGCGAGCGCATCGATCAGCGCCTGCTCCATGCCCGCCTGGAGCGCATAGGGCACATGGCCATTCCATTCATACTGGTTACTCCAATGGCGTGTCGCCAACATGCCGGCGAGCCGGTTGATACGCTTGTCGAGACCGCATTTGAAACGGACATACTGGCCGACTCTTTGCATGCAATCGGCCAGCTCGGGACTTCTCAACATGGCCCCAAAGGGTCCACGCACCGAACCGCGCGAACTTGAAAGTTCGGCCGCGACCTTCTGTTGCGCCACACTGAACTGCTGCGGGGATATCGGCCGCATGCGCTCGGGCAAGACGGTATAAGTAATCGTTGCGGATTGCGCCACGTTTTTCCCTTTAGTCCTCATTGGCGATCCCTTTTATTGGCGTAAAACCCGGATACCAGACAATTTGGTTGTTCACTGCGGCGGGCGCGGTGCATAGCCTGTAATCGCGATTACCCGGCATACCCATGGCCGTAACGGAGAATAGCGCAGCAACACATCGCAAAAAGAACCGGCCGCGAAGGCCACGCCAAGCCGGATAACCGACTACTTGACGATTTGCAGGCGGCGTTTGCCCGAGGGTGCAGGTGCCGGTGGAGTCGGCTCGGTATCCGGCGTCATCGCATCTTCGGCAACCACTGAAGGCTCCGGCGGGAAGAATAAACCCTGATTGTTTTCACGCGCAGAAATGCCAATCACCGCCGTCATAGGCACCGAGCACTCCCGTGCAACGCCGTTAAACCGCGCGGAAAACGCAACCAGGTCATCACCGATGGCCAGGTGCTGTGTGGCATCCGGGCTGATGTTCAGCACAATTTCGCCATTCTTGACGTATTCGAGCGGCACCCGCGTATTGGCATCCACCTTCACCGACAGATAGGGCGTATAGCCGCTATCCGTGCACCACTCGAATATTGCGCGTATTAAATACGGCTTGGTCGATCGTTCCTTCGTCATGACCGTTCGCCTACTTCCGCATAACCTTTTCTGAAGCGGTCAGCGAGTCGATATACGCCGGACGACTGAACAACCGCTCGGCATATTTCATCAACGGCGCGGCTACTTTGGGCAACTGGATGTCGTAGTAATCAAGGCGCCACAACAGCGGCACGATCGCCACGTCGAGCATCGAGAATTCCTCGCCCAGCATGTGTTTCTGCTTGGCAAAAACCGGCGCAATCTGCGTCAGACCGTCGCGGATCGCCGCGCGCGCCTTGTCGGCGTTGCGCTGATTGCCTTTCTCCAGCGTCTCGACATGCGAGAACAATTCACGCTCAAAACGAAACAAAAATAGCCGCGCACGGGCACGCATCACCGGATCGGCCGGCATCAACTGCGGATGCGGAAAACGATCATCGATGTATTCATTGATGATGTTCGACTCATACAGGATCAAGTCACGCTCGACCAGCACCGGGACCTGATTGTAGGGGTTCATCACCGCCAGGTCTTCGGGCTTGTTGTGCAGATCCACGTCAACAATCTGGAAGTCCATACCTTTTTCATAGAGCACGTTGCGGCAGCGCTGGCTGAAGGGGCAGGTGGTGCCTGAATACAATGTCATCATAATGGGGCGCCTTGATAGATCGCGTAGTGGTTGGTCGGAAACGCCGGCGTCAGGGCGCGCAATGCACGCCGTGACGCCCCTACGCAGATTAGTGCACGTCTTTCCAATAAGCTTTTTTCAGCGCAAACGCAAAAATGAACAACAGTCCAAAAACGAGAAGCGCGTAAATACCGATCTGACGGCGCTGCAGACGGGCCGGCTCGCCCATATAGTCGAGGTAGTTCACCAGATCAACTATGGCCTTGTCGTATTCAACCGGCGACAGCGTGCCCTTGCCCGGGACTATGCTGCTTAACATGTAACGAGTCGACGTTTTACCGTCGCCACCGCCCGCGTTCACCTTGTCCAGGCGCGACAACGTTTTCGACGCAATAAACGCGGCCTCAGCCTCCTCGTGGCGCTCGAAGTCTCTCTTCTCAAGCGTATTCTGACCAGACAACTGCCATAAGACGTGCGGCATACCGACGTTTTCGAACACCAGGTTATTCCAGCCCGTCGGACGACTGCTATCGCGATAAAACCCGCGCAGATAGTTGTAGATCCAATCGGCCCCACTACCTTGCCCGGAACTGCGCGAACGCGTAATCACCGTCAAATCAGGCGGCGGCGCACCGAACCATTCCTGGGCATCTTTTTTGTCCATTGCCACCTTCATCAACTCGCCGACCTTGACGCCAGTGAAGATCAAGTTGTCGCGGATCTGCTGCTCAGTCAGCCCGAGATCCTGCAGCCGGTTGTAGCGCATGTAACCGGCACTATGGCAATTCAGACAATAATTGACGAACAGCTTGGCGCCATTCTGCAAAGAGGCGACATCATGCGAATTAATCGGCGCACTTTGCAGACGCATGCCTTCGTTGGCTTGCAGCGCCGCCGGTATCAACAGGGCGGCCAGCGCTACGCCGCGCATAAAACGTTTAACCGATGGACTTACCATGTGACCCTCCCCGGCTCGGGTTTGCATTTGTCGATCTTCGAGTACCAAGGCATCAGCAGGAAGAACAGGAAATAAATCGCCGTGCCGATGCGCGCCACCACGGTGGCGCGGTCGGCGTTGCCCAGCCAGGTGCCAAACTGTCCCCAAACATTGGTCGGCTCGGTACCAAGATAACCGAGGATCAGGAAGACAATGACGAAAGTCGTCAGCGCAGCGCGGAACAAAGGCCCTTTGTAACGGATCGACCTCACCGGGCTACGGTCCAGCCACGGCAGCAGAAAGAAAATCAAGGTCGACACTCCCATGGCAATCACGCCTGGGAACTGCGAATTGAACATCGGCGGCACCGCACGCAGAATCGAATAAAACGGCGTGAAATACCAAACCGGCGCGATGTGCGACGGCGTCTTCAGCGGATCGGCGGGAATAAAGTTGTTGTATTCGAGAAAATAACCGCCGCCCTCAGGCATGAAAAACATGATGATGCTGAAAACAATCAGGAAGACCGCCAGGCCCATCAAGTCCTTCACCGTGTAATACGGATGAAAGGGGATGCCGTCGAGCGGATGGCCTGCCGCGTCCTTGTGCGCCTTGATCTCGACGCCGTCCGGGTTGTTCGAACCGACCTCGTGCAGGGCCAGAATATGCGCCGCCACCAGCCCAAGCAGAACCAGCGGAACCGCGATCACATGGAAGGCGAAGAAGCGGTTCAGCGTCGCGTCCGACACCACGTAGTCGCCGCGTATCCATACCGACAGATCCTCTCCAATGAAAGGCACCGAAGCGAACAGATTAACAATCACCTGCGCGCCCCAATACGACATTTGTCCCCACGGCAGGAGGTAACCAAAGAACGCCTCCGCCATCAGGCAGAGGTAAATCAGCATGCCGAAGATCCAGACCAATTCGCGCGGTTTCCGATAGGACCCGTACATCAGGCCACGGAGCATGTGCAGATAGACACAGATGAAAAACGCCGACGCCCCGGTCGAGTGCATATAGCGGATGAACCATCCACCCCAGACGTCTCGCATGATGTATTCGACCGACGCAAAAGCTTGGGTTGCGTCGGGTTTGTAGTTCATGGTCAGGAGGATGCCGGTGGTGATTTGCAGCACCAACACGAACAACATCAGCGCTCCGAAGAAATACCAGAAATTGAAATTCTTGGGAGCATAGTATTCGGAGAGGTGGTCACGCCACATCGACATCAGCGGGAAACGCTGGTCGACCCAGGTCAGCAAACCACTGGCCACGCCGTTCAACGGACCAGCGCAGGTGATGGTGACGGGTTGTTTATCTGCCGCTGCCATTTTTACGCCCCCTTGCTGTCGTCGCCGATGATGACCTTGTTGTCACCAACGAATTTATACGGCGGCACCTTCAGATTCACCGGTGCCGGCGAACCCGAGAAGACACGCCCCGCGAAGTCAAACTTGGAACCGTGGCAGGGGCAGAAGAATCCGCCGTTCCACTCGGCCCCCATCTCGCCCTTGGCTTCCACCGACTTGAATTGCGGCGAACAGCCAAGATGAGAGCAAACGGCCTCAATGACCGCAATTTCAGGCTTGATCGAACGATATTCGTTCTTGGCGTATTCCGGCTGCAGCGGCACCTCAGATTTCGGATCAGAAACCTGACCGTCGCTTTTCTTGATGGCCTCGAGCATTTCCTTGGTGCGGTTGACAATCCACACCGGCTTGCCACGCCATTCGACGATTTGCATCTCGCCCGGCGCAAGTTTGGAAATATCCGCTTCAACTGGCGCACCGGCCGCTTTAGCCCGCTCTGATGGCAACATGCTGCCGGCAAACGGCACAGCCGTAGCCGCCGCCGCTATGCCGCCGACAAGCCCCGTGGCACCGATCAAAAACCCGCGCTTGCCCTTATCGACTTCCTGGTCCGACATGGAATTCCCCGCTGACGATTTGGAAGAAAACCAGCATTTTAGCGAAAGTCGCGCCAAAACTTAAGAAAAACTTGAAAAAAACCTATCCACTCAGTGCATTACACCTGCCGAGGACAGCATTTTCCAAGGCTTTTCAGACGGGATTATCGAGGTCTATGAATCGATGCGTGAGCCCGTAACGGGCCGCCAGATGATCGCCCAGCGCACTGATGCCATAACGTTCGGTGGCATGATGACCCGCCGCAATAAAGGCAACATCGGCCTCTCGTGCCAGATGCACCGTCTGCTCCGAAATTTCGCCAGTAATGTAGGCGTCGACCCCCAGCGTTACTGCGTTCTCCAAATAGGACTGTGCAGCGCCCGTGCACCACGCTACCCGCCGCACCAGCCGGTCAGGCCGGCCGATAACCTGCGGCACGCGGTGAAGACGTTCGTGCACGCGTGCGGCCAGTGCTGCAACGCTCACCGGATTTTCCAGTTCGCCGTAACAGCCGATGTCCTGTTCGCAGAAACGTCCGTCCACACGTAAACCCAGCACGCGCGCGAGCTGCGCATTGTTGCCCACCTCGGCATGCGCATCGAGAGGCAGATGGTAGGCGAATAAATTGATATTCTGCGCCAGCAAAAGGCCGAGTCGTGCGCGCCGTATCCCTCTCAAGCGCGGATCTTCACCACGCCAAAAATAGCCGTGATGCACGAGCACCGCGTCGGCACCTTGATCGCGCGCCGCTTCTAGTAATTCAAGCGAGGCCGTCACGCCGGAGACGATCAATCGGACCTCGGGGCGCCCTTCCACCTGCAAGCCGTTTGGGCAATAATCGCGAAAACGGTCCACCTCGAGATATTGTTTCAAATAGCTTTCGAGTTCAGTGCACTGCATCGGATGCCCGCAAAATAGACCAGTACACATTCTAACCTGACGACATTCTCACCATGCACAGACTCTGGCTCGTATTCGCCCAATCAACCACTATCAGTCTGGCGGTGCTGTTCGTCCTGACCACCTTGCGGCCAGACCTCCTGGATTGGCGGGACAGCAGGCAAAGTGACGGCGCCACGACCGGCGAAACCGCGCCTTCGTCACCGCAACAGCGGATGCTGTCTTTCAGCGATGCCGTACGCAAAGCAACGCCCGCAGTGGTAAACATATTCACCAGCCAGGAAATCAAGGTGCCCCGGCACCCGTTCATGGACGACCCCGTTTTCCGTTATTTCTTCGGCAGCCAGTTCGACGCACAAACGCGGCGCTCGTCGAGTCTGGGCTCGGGCGTGATTGTCAGCGAAAAGGGCTATGTGCTGACCAACCACCACGTGATCGAAGCCGCCGATGAAATCGAAGTGGCACTCTCGGACAGCCGGCGCAGCAAAGCGCGCGTTGTCGGCACCGATCCCGAAACCGACATGGCGGTCCTGAAAATCGATCTCAAGAACGTCCCCGCAATCACCTTCGCGGCGTCAGATCAGGCGCGGGTCGGTGACATCGTACTGGCCATCGGCAATCCCTACGGCGTGGGACAGACCGTCACGTTCGGCATCGTCAGCGCCCTTGGTCGCCACCTCGGCATCAGCACTTTTGAAAACTCGATTCAAACCGACGCCGCCATCAATCCGGGTAATTCCGGCGGCGCTCTGGTCGACCTCAGCGGTAACCTTCTCGGCATCAACAGCGCCATTTATTCACGTACGGGTGGCTCGCAGGGCATCGGTTTTGCCATTCCATCGAATCTCGCCAGACAGGTGCTGGAACAAATCCTCGAGAACGGCGTGGTGACGCGAGGCTGGGTCGGCATCGGAGTGCAAGACATCACACCCGAGCTGGCCGAGTCCCTCAAACTCGCCAAGACCAGCGGCGCGCTGATTACCGACGTGTTGGCCGGCGGCCCCGCCGATGTTGCAGGACTCAAAGCGGGGGATGTGTTGCTGAGCGTGGGGGACAAGCCGGTCAATGATTACGCGGGCAGCCTTGAAGCTATCGCCGCACTCAAACCCAAAACATCGACGGTGCTGAAAGTTCAGCGCAACTCGCGAGAAATAAATCTCAGCGTCAGCGTCGGGCTACGCCCAAAGCCGCGCCGCGAAGCACAGCCGCAATAAGCGCGTTGTTAATCCTGCTTGGGCGCTGAATCCGCCGGGGCTTCGGCCGCCGGCTGTTGGGCGGTAACACCGAGCACCCGCGCCGCGATGATGCCAAGTTCGTAGAGCAGCCACAACGGAAACGCCAGCAACAGTTGCGAAACGACGTCGGGCGGCGTCAACACAGCGGCAACCACAAACGCGCCGACAATCACATAAGGCCGCGCCTCGATCAGTTGCTGGACGGTAACGACCCCCATCCGTACCAGCAGAATGACCGCCACCGGAATTTCAAAAGTCACGCCGAATACCACGAACATACCGAGTACGAAACTGAAATACTTGTCGATATCGGTCATCCACGCCACACCATCCGGCGCAAACGAAGCAAGCACCTTGAAGGCCAGCGGAAAAACTACAAAATATGCAAACGACATGCCGGCCAGAAACAAAATCGAGCTGGTAAAAACCAGCGGCAGGACCAGTCGCTTTTCGTGCACATACAAACCGGGGGCGACAAAAGCCCACAGCTGGTAGAGCAGGTAGGGCATGGTAAACATCACCGCCACCATTGCAGTCACCTTCAGCGGTACCAGAAACACGCCGACAACATCGGTGGCGATCATCTGTCCGCCCTGCGGCAACACCGCCAGCAGCGGCTGCGCGAGCATGGTGTAGAGATCCTTCGCCCAAGGGAACAGACACACGAAAACAATCGTCACCGCCAGCAAGCCGCGCAACAGGCGGTCGCGCAACTCGATCAGGTGGGAGATAAAAGTATCCTGGTTCATGGCGGCGCGCTGCTTGCTCAGGACTGCCTGGGCGCAGGCGACGCCGCAGAGGCCTGCTCAAGCCCCAGCTCGAGCTGCGGTGCCGCCGCTGACCGCGCCGATACGGCGACCGCAACCGGCGGCGCCACTGGCTCTTCAGCAGGTGTTTCAAGCGCCAGCGGCTCGCTAAGCGTAGACACTTCTGCAGCCGGCAATTCGGCGGCAGCCGAAACATCTGCCGCCACCTTGGTCAACTCGGTTTCGGTTGCGCTGATTTGATGGGTGAAACTGGTTTCGATCGCGCGCGCAGCGTCCTCCACTGTTGCCTGCAGCTTGCGCAGTTCCTCAAGCTCCATTTCCCGCGAGATATCGGATTTGACGTCATTAACGTAACGCTGCATGCGCCCGAACATGTGGCCGAGTGTGCGCGCAACCTTGGGCAGCCGCTCCGGCCCGATCACGATCAAAGCGACCACCGCAACCACCATCATCTCAGAGAAACCAATATCAAACATTCGATGTGGTGTGGTGGTTAAAGGATAGGAAACAGGATGAAAAACGGGTTCGCACGCGCGATGACTCGTGCAAAAAAGGCCGTGCGGCAATCAACCGCCGGTGCCGCTCTTTTTGCACTAGGACTTCGATTGCGTTTCTTTCTTGACTTCGCCTTCTATCGTCTGACCGGTCGCCGTTGCGGCGATTTCGGCCTTGGCCTGTACCGCTTCGTCGCCTGTCTTCATGCCGTCTTTAAACCCCTTCACCGCACCGCCCAGATCAGTACCCAGGTTGCGCAATTTCTTGGTGCCAAAAATCAACACGACAACGACCAAAACGATCAGCCAGTGCCAAATGCTCAGTGAGCCCATATTTTTACTCCTATTGCAAATCGAAATCGCGCGTTATTTGCGTGCGGCTTTTTCATCAATACCCGAAATACCCTCACGACGCTCCAGTTCAGCGAGCACGTCGTCACTGCTAAGTCCGTGCCAGGCCAACAAAACCATGCTATGAAACCATAGGTCCGCGGTTTCGCGCACCACCTGCAGTTTATCACCGTCCTTGGACGCCAGCAGTGTTTCAACCGACTCTTCTCCCACCTTGCGCAAAATCGCGTCGTGCCCCTTATCAAACAAGCTGGCCACATAGGAACTCTTGGGCGCGGCACCTTGGCGCGAGGCAATCGTCGCCGAAAGACGCCGCAGGATTTCCGTATCAATCATTTGTATATCTCCCGCGGATCTTTTAGAACCGCGTCCTTGTTGGTCCACCCGCCGTCAGCAAGTTCCCGATAAAAACAGCTTTCGCGGCCGGTGTGACAAGCAATCCCGCCAGCCTGTTCAATCCCCAGCAAAACAACATCCGCGTCGCAATCAATACGTATGCTGGAGACCTTCTGCACATGGCCGGACTCTTCGCCCTTGTGCCAGAGTTTGCCGCGCGAACGCGACCAGTAATGCGCCTCTCCGGTTTCCTGCGTCTTGCGCAGCGAATCGCGGTTCATCCATGCAAACATCACGACCCGGCCGCTCGCCGCATCCTGGGCAATCGCCGGCACCAGACCTTCCTGCGTCCACTGTATTTCTTCGAGCCATTGGTCGGACATCATTGCAATACTCTCTTATCCGTCACGTGTAGCGCCAGCATACCGTAATCAGGGGTGCCGCTGAACCGGCCCCACCGGCGATTCGCCAGGCAGACGGGCCTAGCCTTCTGCCCCCCCGAACGCAGGCCGCTTACAACCTGACTTCGATACCGCGCGCTGCCATCAGTTGTTTGGCCTGCAGAACGGTGTATTCACCATAATGAAAAATGCTGGCCGCCAGCACAGCGTCGGCGTGCCCCAGCGAAACCCCATCAGCCAAGTGCTCTAGACTGCCGACACCACCACTGGCAATCACCGGAATCTCAAGGACATCGGCAAACGCGCGCGTGAGTTCGAGATCAAAGCCGATGCGCGTACCATCACGATCCATGCTCGTTAGCAAGATTTCACCCGCACCCAGCGTCTGCAATTCGCGTCCCCATTCGATGGCGTCGCGACCGGTCGGCTTGCGGCCGCCGTGCGTAAAGACCTCCCAGCGTGGCACGCCCTCGCCAGGTACGCGGCGTGCGTCCACAGCACCGACAATACACTGCGCACCGTAACGCGCGCTGGCCTCGGCGACCAACTGCGGGTTCTGCACCGCCGCGGTGTTGATGCTGACTTTATCAGCCCCGGCGTTCAGCAAGCGCCGCACATCAGCCACCGTGCGTACACCACCACCCACGGTCAGTGGAATAAACACCTGCGCGGCAACCGCCTCGATAATCGGCAAAATGAGATCCCTGTCATCACTGCTCGCCGTAATGTCGAGAAAGGTCAGTTCATCCGCACCTTGCTGGTCGTAACGCGCGGCGACCTCGATCGGATCTCCGGCATCACGCAGGCCGACGAAATTAACGCCCTTGACCACGCGGCCGGCTTTGACGTCGAGACAGGGAATAATGCGCTTGGCAAGGGCCATGGGCTATGCAGACTTAAGGGAGAAAAATGAGGAGCAAGAAACCAAAGCAGTTGCACGGCAAAACCTGACGTCGCACCGCAAGCCTTACGCCCGACGCTTCACGCCTTGCCTTTTTTTTCCGACAGTTCGTCGGCCAGCTTCTGCGCCGCGGAAAAATCAAGAGTGCCCTGATAGACCGCGCGACCGGTAATCGCACCCATGATGCCTTCCGACTCAACCTTGCTCAGCGCCGTGACATCATCAAGGTTGGCCACGCCGCCGCTGGCAATGATCGGCATCGTCAGTTGCCTCGCGAGCGCAACCGTGGCTTCAATATTGACCCCGGTGAGCATGCCGTCGCGCCCGATATCGGTATAGATCAGCGCCTCGGCACCATACTCCTCAAACTTTTTCGCCAGATCAACCACATCGTGGCCGGTCAATTTGGACCAGCCGTCGACGGCCACTTTGCCATCGCGCGCATCCAGGCCGACGTAAACATGGCCGGTAAACGCGCTGCAGGCATCACGTAAAAAACCCGGCGTCTTGACCGCAGCGGTGCCGATGATGACATAGCTGATGCCCAGATCGAGATAATGCTCGATGGTATCGAGATCGCGGATGCCGCCGCCGAGCTGTACCGGTATGGCACCGTTTACGCCCTCAAGTATGGCGCGGATGCCAGCCTGATTTTTTGGCTTGCCGGTGGTAGCGCCGTTGAGGTCGACCACATGCAAGCGCCGCGCTCCCTGCCGGACCCAGTGCGCGGCCATAGCCGCCGGGTCATCTGAAAAAATCGTGGCATCGTCCATGTCGCCCTGTTTCAGACGCACACACTTACCGTCTTTAAGATCAATCGCCGGGATGATCAGCATACCGCGTAGTCACTATAGGTTTTCAGGGAAAAGGGATGCATGTCGCGAAAGCGGCAACCGTTTAATGCGATGGTGGCGCGCATTGTAATGAGGATCGACAACACAGCTGAAGAAGTTGAACGCATGATACACCACGTAATTTGCTTACGCCTAGTGCGAGCTGAAGTGACGGCAAAGATGACATTTTCAGCGACCAGCTCCGCCGCCAACCGGCTGCCAGCCGACAAAGTTGGCCAGTAGACGCAGGCCGGCGGCAGCACTTTTTTCAGGGTGGAATTGAACGGCGAAAACGTTGTCCCGCGCAATCGCACAGGTAAACGGGTGGGCGTAGTCGCTCTCCCCCATCACCAGCGCCTGGTCGGCGGTATCAACGTAATAACTGTGCACGAAATAAAAGCGCGCGCCATCCTCAATGCCATCCCACAGCGGATGCGCCCTCAGTTGGCGCACACGGTTCCATCCCATATGCGGGACCTTGAGACGCGCACCAGCGGCATCGACCATAGACGCCGCGGAAAACCGCCGCACGCGACCGTGGAATAAGCCCAGTCCGGGGACGTCGCCCTCTGCACTGCGCTCGAAGAGCATCTGCAGACCAATGCAGATGCCAAGAAACGGCTTGTTAGCAGCGGCCGCCATCACCGCAGAACGCAGGCCACGGGCATCGAGCTCGCGCATGCAATCAGGCATCGCGCCCTGCCCCGGAAACACCACCCGGCCGGCACTCTCAACCTCCAATGGGTCATTGGTGACACGAACGGTGCGCCCCGGTGCCACGTGCTCGATCGCCTTGGCGACCGAACGCAGATTGCCCATCCCATAATCGACGACGGCGATATCAGCCATGATTTTGCCTAGCGTCCCGAAAACAAAGGTGGGTTAAAGACTGCCTTTGGTCGAAGGCACACCCTGCGTACGCGGGTCGATTTCCACCGCCATGCGCAACGCGCGTCCGAACGCCTTGAACACCGTCTCCGCCTGATGGTGGGCATTGTCGCCACGCAGATTGTCGATATGCAGCGTGACCAGTGCGTGATTAACGAAACCCTGGAAAAATTCGCGCATAAGATCGACGTCGAATTCCCCAATGCGCGCACGCACAAAATCCACCTTGCAGACAAGGCCAGGCCGGCCGGAAAGGTCCACCACTACGCGCGACAACGCCTCATCAAGTGGCACATAGGCATGGCCATAGCGACGCACACCGCTTTTGTTACCCACCGCTTTGGCAAACGCCTGACCGATTGTGATCCCGACGTCTTCAACCGTGTGATGCGCGTCGATATGCAGATCGCCCGCCGCCTTCACATCAAGATCAAACACGCCGTGGCGCGCGATCTGGTCGAGCATGTGGTCGAGGAAGGGCACGCCGGTTGCCAGCGCGGACCTGCCGCTGCCGTCAAGATCGAGGGCAACGCTGATCTGCGTTTCATTGGTATTGCGGTTGATCTGCGCCTGCCGTGCCATGATATCCGCGACCTCAAATAACTATTTGTTTAAATGAGTATAAACGATTTCACGCAAGGCATCGACCAAACCCGCGCATTGCTCATCGGTGCCGACAGTGATGCGCAGGTACGGTGAAACACGCGGGGGATTACGAAAATGTCGCACGATGATGCTGCGTTCGCGCAATTTCGCTGCGATGTCGGCGCCCTCACGTCCGGGGAAACGGGCGAAAATAAAATTCGCCGCCGAAGGCAGCACATCGAAGCCCAGCGTCTGCAGGTCGGCAACCAACGCACTCCGCGTGGCGGCCACCTTCTCGCAAATACCGGCGAAATAGTCCTCGTCCTCCATCGCTGCGGTAGCGCCGGCCTGCGCAAAACGATCGAGCGGGTAGGAGTTGAAACTGTCCTTCACGCGGTTGAGCGCCTCGATGAGTTGCGGGTGTCCGGTCGCGTAGCCAACCCGCAAGCCGGCCAGCGCATGCGACTTCGACAGTGTGTGCGTCACGAGAAGTTGCGGGTATTGCTTGACCAGCGACACGCAAGAGACGCCGCCAAAATCAACGTAAGCTTCATCGATCACCACCACCGAGGCGGT
>CAMDSO010000002.1 GCA_945906935.1 Bordetella parapertussis | reverse complement strand
GGACGCAACACCCCTGTTGCGTCCGCACGCCGCTCAAATCGAGCGTAACGTACCGCCAACAACCCCGGCTTTAATCCGCCTGTTTGCGTAAAAACGCCGGAATATCGAGCATCTCCACGCCGGAATTTTTCATCGCTTCGACAGTTTGCCGGCGGTTACTGCGGATCATAGCCGGCGCATCGAGTTCTTCATAATTCACATGCGCAGAAAGCGGGCCATCGGTGCCGGTCGCCTGCTGCACCACGAGCTGCGGCTTTTGCTGAACGCGTGCCGGGTTTTTGCCCAGACCGGTGGCAACGATCGTCACCCGCAGCTCATCTTCGAGGCTGTCGTCGTAAACAGTGCCGGTGATGACGGTGGCGGTATCGGAGGTAATTGCCTTAATCACCTCCATCACGTCATACATTTCCTGCAACTGGAACAGCGAACGGCTGGCCGAAATGTTCACCAGAACACCGCGCGCGTCAGCGATATCGATGTCTTCGAGCAGCGGACAGGCCACGGCCTGCTCTGCAGCGAGGCGCGCGCGGTCGGTGCCGGCGGCTTTAGCCGAACCCATCATCGCCATGCCGGTTTCCGACATCACCGTCTTCACGTCGGCAAAGTCGACGTTGATCATGCCCGGGCAGGAGATGATCTCGGCAATCCCGGCCACCGCGCCGTGCAACACGTCGTTGGCGGCGCGAAAGGCTTCATCGAGGGTAATCTGGTTGCCCAGCACCTGCATCAGCTTGTCGTTGGGGATCACAATCAGGGAATTCACATGCTGCGCCAGTGCCTCCATGCCCTCCATGGCGATGCGCTGGCGTTTGCCTTCAAAAGCAAACGGCTTGGTCACCACCGCGACCGTCAGGATACCGAGTTCGCGGGCAATTTCAGCCACCACCGGTGCGGCCCCCGTGCCGGTGCCGCCACCCATACCTGCGGTTACGAACAACATATCGGTGCCGGAGATCAATTCGATAATACGATCGCGGTCTTCGAGCGCCGCCTGGCGTCCCATTTCGGGATTCGCACCGGCGCCGAGGCCCTTCGTAATATTTGTCCCCAGCTGCAACTGTATGCGCGCCTGCGTCCGCCGCAACGCCTGCACATCGGTATTGGCGCACACAAACTCGACGCCTTTGACGCCGTTGGCAATCATGTGATCAACCGCATTGCCTCCGCAACCGCCGACCCCAATGACCTTGATGACTGCATCCTGCGACGGAACTTCCATGATTTCAAACATCGTTGCCTCCCGTGACTGAAATTAAAAATAAAACTGCGATTAATCAATCTGGCCGTGCCCCACTGGGCTACGCGACCAAAACCTAAAAATTACCCTTGAACCAATTTTTCATGCGCTCCAGCAAGCCGGAGAAAGAACTGATCTGTGCCTGCGCGACGGCGTGCTGGCGTTGCTCCAGCAATCCGAGCAACAGCAGGCCGACGGCGGTGGCGTGCCGCGGATTACGCACCACTTCGGCCAACCCCCCTTGGTATTGCGGCTGGCCGATGCGCACCGGCATATGAAAGATTTCCTCGCCCAGCTCGACCATGCCCTGCATCGAACTCGACCCACCAGTGATGACAATGCCGGAGGAGAGCAAATCCTCGTAGCCGGAGCGGCGTAATTCGGCCTGCACCAGCGAATACAACTCCTCGATACGTGGCTCGATAACCTCGGCGAGCATCTGTCGCGACAACTGGCGGGCGCCGCGCTCGCCAATGCCCGGCACTTCGACCATCTGCTGCGGGTCGGCCAGCTGGCGCAAGGCACAGCCGTAGCGCTGCTTGATATCCTCGGCATCCTTGGTCGGCGTGCGCAGGGCCATGGCGATATCGTTGGTGATCTGGTCGCCGGCGATCGGAATCACGCCGGTATGGCGGATCGCGCCCTGCGTAAAAATCGCAATATCGGTAGTGCCGCCGCCGATATCCACCAGACAGACGCCGAGCTCTTTTTCATCCTCCGACAACACCGCGGTGGCGGATGCCAGCGGCTGCAGGATCAGATCGCGCACCTCAAGTCCGCAACGGCGCACGCATTTGATGATGTTCTGCGCCGCCGAAACCGCACCGGTGACGATATGCACATTGACTTCAAGCCGCACGCCGCTCATACCCAGCGGTTCGCGCACATCACCCTGGCCATCGACGATGAACTCCTGATTAAGGATGTGCAGCACCTGCTGGTCGGTCGGAATCGGGATCGCCTTCGCTGTTTCAATCACGCGCTCGACATCCTGCTGGGTCACTTCACGATCCTTGATCGGCACCATACCGCGCGAATTCAGGCTCTTAATATGACTGCCGGCGATACCCGTATAAACCTCGACGATCTTGCAGTCGGCCATCAACTCGGCCTCTTCCAGGGCGCGCTGAATGGCGCTGACCGTCGCCTCAATGTTGACGACCACGCCTTTCTTCAGTCCCTTCGAAGAATGCGTGCCCATGCCGATGACTTCGTAACCGTCACCTTTCGCCTCGGCGACCATGGCAACGATCTTCGAAGTACCGATATCGAGCGCGACGATCAGCGCTCTTTCTTCTTTTGCCTTGCTCATCCCTTTTTCTCCGCCTTTCCTGGACTGCGTGCGGCGGTGCCGCGAACGTTTTCACGCGGCTCGCCGCGCAACTCCTGGATGCGTACGGCAAAACCGTTTGAATAACGCAAATCCACATAATTGATCCGCCGTTGCAGCGCACCGATCGTGCGTGCATAAGCACCGACAAAGCGTTCCAGTCGCGACTCGACGTTTTCGCGGCCGAGTTCTATGGTCAACCCGTTATTGGCACGCACCTGCCAGGCGCGACGCGGTGAGACGCCGATTTGCACCGGCTCCAGTCCGAGCGCGGCGAGGTTGCGGCGGAAGAATTCGTATTGAATCGTGATTTCCTTCATGCTCTCGCGCGCACCGACAAAATGCAGCAACTTACCGTCGTACGCGGCGGTGAACACTTCGCCGTGGGTGTTCACCAGCGCCTCGGTGCCCCAGCGCGCCAGCGGAACATGCTCTTCGAGCGACACCTCGAGGCGATCCGGCCATTGACGGCGCAGGTCCACCTTGCGCACCCATGGCAGCCGTTCGAATGCCGTCCGCAGACGCGGCAAATTAACAGTGAAAAAATTGCCTTCGATCTCGCCGCGAACGATCGCTTCAATCTGTTCCGGCGTGACGCGTTCCGCGGCGACCGTCAAACGCAGCTCCCGCAACTCAAACACCGGCAGACGCACCGCGTAATGCAGTGCGACGTAACCCGCCATCAAAAACGCCGCGGCAAACAATGCATTTGCCAGCCCGTTGAGCCTGTCTGGTCTATCCCACATGCGCGAGCTCCAATATGCGCAACGCCAGGTCATCAAAATCGATACCTGCGGCACGCGCCGCCATCGGCACCAGGGAATGGCCGGTCATGCCGGGGATGGTGTTCATTTCCAACAACCAGGGGCTGCCGTCATCGCGCAAAATCAAATCTGCACGCCCCCAGCCGCTGCAGCCCAGCGCGTAGACCGCGCGCATGACGAGAGCCTGGATTTCACTTTCCTGGGCTGCGGGCAGGCCGCTCGGGCAGTGATAGCGCGTGTCATCGTTGAAATATTTATTCTGGTAATCGTAATTGCCCTGCGGCGCTTCGATCCGCACCAGCGGCAGCGCACGCTCACCGAGAAAAGCCGCCGTCAGTTCGCGACCGGCGACGAACTCTTCGGCAATCACCAGCGCATCGTGTTTGGCCGCCAGGGCATAAGCTGCCTGAAGATGCTCTACCGCGCTGACCTTGGTGATGCCGATGCTTGATCCCTCATGCGCCGGCTTGACGATCAGCGGCAGGCCAAGGCGTTGCGCCAGCGCCGCCCAATCGGTCTCAGCGTTGATCGTTTCACCGCGCGGCGTGGGCACGCCGCTCGACTGCCACACCAGTTTGGTCCGCAACTTATCCATGCAAAGTGCCGACGCCATCACGCCGCTGCCTGTATACGGTATGCCCATCCACTCGAGCGCGCCCTGTACGGTGCCATCCTCACCGTGGCGGCCATGCAGGGCGATGAACACCCGCTGCACGCCTTCCTGACGTAGCTCGCTGAGCGCGCGTTCGGCCGGATCGAAGCGCAATACATCGAGCCCTTTGCGTTGCAAGGCTGCGATCACGTTGCCGCCGGTCATCAGCGAAATCTCGCGCTCGGCGCTTTTCCCGCCAAGCAGCACGGCGACTTTTCCAAAATCAGTCATGCGCACCTCCGCCGCTGGCGGCACCACCAAGGATGCGCACTTCGCGTTCGAGGACGATGGAAAATTTTTCGCGCACGGCCTGCGCCGCCAGCTCGATCAAGGTCTCGATATCGGCGGCGGTCGCGTGGCCACGATTGACGATGAAATTGGCGTGCTTGTCGGAAATCATCGCGCCGCCGTTGACATAGCCTTTGAGTCCGCAGGCTTCGATCAGGCGCGCGGCATGATCGCCAGGCGGATTGCGGAAAATCGAACCGGCGTTCGGTTGGCTCAGGGGTTGCGCAGCAATACGCTGCTCGAGCAGCCGGCGGATAACCGCACGCGACTCCTCAGTATTGCCGCGCGGCAAACTAAAGCGCGCGGCGAGAAACCATTCTTCACTACCATCGAGCAGACCAACCTGGCGGTAGGCGATTTTGTAATGCGCCGGCGTGCGCTCACGGAGCCGCCCCTTTCGATCGACCGTAGTCACACTCTCCACGATCTGCCACGTCTCGCCGCCGTAACAACCCGCGTTCATCGCCAGCGCGCCACCGATAGTGCCCGGAATACCGGCCATGAATTCAGCGCCGCTGTGCGAATGGTTGGCAGCAAAACGCGCGAGCTTTGGACTCGGCACACCCGCCTCGGCGTAGATCATGCGGCCCTCAAGACGGATCGCCTTCAGCACACCATGGGTAAAAATCACCGTGCCTTCAAAGCCGGTGTCGCGCACCAACAGATTACTGCCCAGACCGACCAACAGCACCGGCTCGGCGGCCGGCGTCGCCGCCACGAAAGCGCACAAGTCGTCGAGATCGGCCGGCACATACGCGCGGCGCGCAGAGCCGCCAGCGCGCCAGCTGAGGTGACGCGCCATCGGCTCGTCCAAACGCAGCGCGCCACGCAACGCCATGGGCGGACGGCTGCTCTGCGTTGTGAACAGTTCGCTCATGTCCATGACAATCCCGTCAGATCCGGCGGCGCGACAAACCGCTCGGTAGACCACGATTGGAAACGACGGCTCATGCCCTGCCTCCGAGGGCGCGACTGGCCAGCGTAACGGCCAGCGTGCCGATCGAGCCGGCACCCATGATCAGCATCACGTCACCGGCCTTGACGACCGCTTCAATCGCGACCGGAAAATCCGCTGGCTGCTCGACAAAAATCGGTTCTGTCCTGCCGCTCACCCGTACCGCTCGCATCAGCGCACGGCCATCGGCGGCGACAATCGGTGCTTCGCCGGCGCTGTAGACCTCGGTCAAGAGCAACACGTCAACGGTCGATAAGACCTTGACGAAATCTTCGAAACAATCGCGCGTGCGCGTATAACGGTGCGGCTGAAACGCGAGCACAATGCGCCGGCCCGGGAAGGCTCCGCGCGCGGCGGCCAGCGTCGCCGCCATTTCAACCGGGTGATGGCCGTAGTCGTCGATCAACGTATAACTGCCACCAGCGGCGAGGGGAATATCGCCGTGGCGCTGGAAGCGACGACCGACGCCGCGAAAATCCGCGAGCGCTTTGACGATCGCTGCATCGGGCACGCCCACTTCCATCGCCACCGCAATAGCGGCCAGTGCATTGAGTACGTTATGCGTACCGGCAAGGTTCAACACCACATTCAGGTCAGCCAATGCGGTGCCCTGGGCGTCGCTGCGCACCACGCGAAACCGCATGCGGCCGCCATCGGCTTGCACATCGACGGCGCGGATCTGCGCCGCCTCCGACAATCCATAGGTCGTCACCGGCTTGGTTATCGCAGGCAAAATTTCGCGCACGTTGGCGTCATCGATACACAACACCGCGGTGCCGTAGAACGGCAGATGCTGCACGAAATCGAGAAAAGCCTGGCGCAGACGGCCAAAATAATGGCCGTAGGTTTCCATATGATCGGCGTCGATGTTGGTGACGACCGCCAGCACCGGCGCCAGATAGAGGAAGGACGCATCGGACTCGTCGGCTTCGACCACAATAAATTCACCACTGCCAAGTTTGGCGTGCGAACCGGCGGCCTCCAACCGTCCGCCAATGACAAATGTCGGATCCATCCCGGCCTCGGCCAGCACACTCGCCACCAGACTGGTGGTGGTGGTCTTGCCGTGGGTACCGGCAACCGCGATACCCTGCTTCAGACGCATCAATTCGGCGAGCATCATGGCGCGCGGCACCACCGGAATCTTGTGCGCACGCGCAGCAACCACCTCGGGGTTATCTTCCTTCACCGCGCTTGAAACCACCACTGCATCCACCCCGGCGACGTTTTCAGCCGCGTGCCCCTTGACCACGGTCGCGCCGAGGTTTTTCAGGCGCAGGGTGGCCGCCCCCTCGCTCAAATCGGAGCCGCTGATCTCATACCCGAGATTCAGCATCACCTCGGCAATACCGCTCATACCAGCGCCGCCGATGCCGACGAAGTGGACTTTTTTGACTTTGTGTTTCATGCCGCCAGCCTCATGCATTCTTCAGCCACGGTTTGCGTTGCGTCCGGCTTGGCGACGCTGCGCGCCTTGTTCGCCATCTCGAGCAAGCCGTCGCGATTGATGGTCTGCAAGAACTCGGCGAGCTTTTGCGCGGTCAGTTCATGCTGCGGGATCAACACGGCGGCACCGCGTTCGGCCAGAAAGCGCGCGTTATGCGTTTGATGATCATCGACGGCATGCGGAAACGGCACCAACACACTGGCGACACCAGCGGCGGCCAACTCGGCGATGGTCGAGGCGCCGGCGCGGCAAATCACAAGATCGGCCTCACCGTACTGGGCGGCCATGTTGTCGATGAAGGGCAGCAAGGTCGCCTCGACACCGGCCTCGCGGTATTGCTGCTCGACCGCGGCCAGATGACGTTCGCCGGACTGATGCGTCACCTGCGGGCGCACAGCGGCCGGAATCAATGCAAGCGCCTGCGGCACCGTACTGTTCAATGCCTGCGCACCCAGACTGCCGCCGATCACCGTCAGCCGCAGCGGGCCGCTGCGACCGGCATATCGTTGCGCCGGCGCCGGCAATGCGGCGATGTCGGCGCGCACCGGGTTACCGGTCCACAGGCCACGGCCGTCGGCGAACGCCGCGGGGAATCCGGCGAGCACGCGGTCGGCGAGCTTCGCCAGCACGCGGTTGGCCATCCCGGCGACTGAATTTTGTTCGTGGATCACCAGCGGCGTATTGAACAAGGCCGCCATCATGCCACCCGGGAAAGAGATATAGCCGCCCATGCCCAGCACCACCTGCGGACGGTGCGCCAGTATGCCGCGCGCCGCCTGCCAGAATGCAATCAGGAGATGCAGCGGCAACATGGCCAGACGCAGCAGACCTTTGCCGCGCACCCCGCTCATGCTGACCCAGGCCATGGTGTAACCGTGCTGCGGCACCAGCCTTGCTTCCATGCCACCGGGCGAACCAAGCCACACAATTTTCCAGCCGCGTGCCGCCAGTACTGCGGCAACCGCCAGCGCGGGAAAGATATGACCGCCCGTACCGCCGGCCATCATCATGATGGTGGGGTTAGCGCTCATACCTTGGTTCCCCGCATCATGCTGCGATTTTCCCAATCGATGCGCAGCAACACTGCCAGCGCGCAACAATTCGCGGCGATACTGCTGCCGCCATATGAAAGTAGCGGCAGGGTCAGGCCCTTGGTCGGCAACACGCCCATGTTGACGCCCATGTTGATGATGGTCTGCACGCCGATCCAGATGCCGATGCCCTGCGCCGCCAGCGCGGCAAAATGCTGCCCGAGTTGCGACGCCTGGCGGCCGATCGCGAATGCACGCGCAACAATGAATGAGAACGCCAGAATCACCATCAGAACACCGACGAAGCCGAGTTCCTCGGCAATCACGGCGAGCAGGAAATCGGTATGAGCCTCAGGCAGGTAGAAGAGTTTTTCGACACTGGCGCCCAGTCCAACGCCCAGCCACTCGCCGCGACCGAAGGCGATCAGCGCGTGCGAGAGCTGATAACCCTTGCCATACGGATCGGCCCACGGGTCCATGAAACCAACCACGCGCTGCAGTCGATACGGGGAAAACCAGATCAGCAGAACGAAGCCCACCGCCAGCAACAGAATCAGACCGACAAACAGGCGCACGCTCATACCGCCCAAAAAGAGTATGCCCATCGCAATCACGGTGATCACGGCAAACGCCCCAAAATCTGGCTCGCGTAACAACAAGGCACTGACCAAAAACATTACGCCGAACATGGGCAGAAAACCCTTGCTAACGCTATGCATATCGCCGGCCTTGCGCACCGTGTAATCGGCGGCATAAATCACGGCGAAAAACTTCATGATCTCGGAGGGCTGAAAATTCACCACGAACAGCGACAACCAGCGCTGGCTGCCGTTGACTTCCCGCCCGACTCCGGGAATCAGCACCAGCGCCAGCAAACCGACGCCGAGCAGGAACAGATAGAGCGCGCCTTTCTGCCAGACCGCGACTGGCACCTGGAACGCCGCCATGGCGAGCACAAAACTGACCGCGAGATAAGCGCCCTGCCGCAGCAGAAAATAAGCTGGCTGCTGGCCGTATGAACGGCCGCCTTCGGCAATAGCGATCGACGATGAATAGACCATGACCAGACCGAGTGCTAGTAGCAACAAGACCGCCCACACCAGTGCAAAGTCATAGGTAACGCTCACCGAACGGTCTTTGACATCGCTGTAGAACAGGGTCTCAGCGCCCATGACCGGCCCGCTTTCTCACCGCGTCGGCAAACACTTCGCCGCGATGGTGGTAATTGCGGAACATGTCAAAACTCGCGCAGGCCGGCGACAGCAGCACGGCGTCACCGGCTTTGGCCAGCGCCTGAGCGCGGCCGATCGCATCATCCATATCGGCGGCGTTGATACAGGGCACGCCGCAACCGTCGATCGCGGCGGCCATCAACCCGGCATCGCGACCGATCAGCACCACCGCGCGGGCACGCCGACGCACCGGCTCACGCAACGGCGTGAAATCCTGCCCCTTGCCATCGCCGCCTGCGATCAACACCACTGGCTGCGTAAAGCCCCCCAGCGCCGCCACGGTCGAACCAACGTTAGTGCCCTTCGAATCGTCGTAGTAGGTCACACCAGCGATGGTGGTGATTTTTTCGACCCGATGCGGCAGGCCCTTGAAGACACGTAACGCCTGCACCATGGCAGCGTCATCAATACCGATCGCGTGGCACAACGCGCCTGCCGCCAGCGCATTGGCTGCGTTGTGCAATCCTGCCACCGGCAATTGCGTCAGCGGCAGCAGCGCCTGGTCGTGGCGCATCAGCGCGGCACCGTCACCTTCGCCGACTATCCCCCAATCACGCTCACCGTGCGGAGCATCCGTGCCAAAGCGATGCACGGCGCGTCCGGCCAACGCCATACCCGCACTGCGTGTGTCGGCACGGTTGATAATCTGAGCGCCATTGCCGATGAAGACACGCTGCTTGGCTCGGGCGTAATCTTCAATACTGTCGTAGCGATCCAAATGGTCTTCGGACAAATTCAGCATGGCCGCCGCATCGGCATCAAGGCTTGCGGTGCTTTCCAACTGAAAGCTCGACAGTTCGAGCACAAACACCTCGGGCGGCTCGCCGCTGCTTTGCGCCGCCTCGAGCGCCTCGAGCACCGGTGTGCCGATATTGCCGGCGACTATGGTGCGGCGGCCGGCGGCGACACAGATATCGCCCGCCATCTGCGTCACCGTGCTTTTACCGTTGGTGCCGGTGATGGCAATCACCCGCGGCCGCACGCGCATCTGACGCAGCGCCTGCGCCAGCAATTCAACATCACCAGCCACGGGCGTACCACGCGCGACGGCATCGGCCACTGCAGGCATGCGCCGGTCAATACCGGGACTAATGGCGATGAGATCAGCCTGACGCAGACTGTCAGCGGCGATCTCACCACATTCAAGTGCGACCTGCGGCAGCTCACGCGCCAGCAGCGCAGCATGCGGCGGACGGGCACGCGTGTCGGCGACGGTGACGCGGGCGCCGCGCGCGCTGAGCCAGCGCGCCATCGACAATCCGGTGTCACCCAATCCAAGCACGATTACCTTTCTGCCGTTCAGTGCCAGCATTTGCTACCGCAATTTGAGCGTCGACAAACCAACCAATACCAGCATCATCGTGATGATCCAGAAACGCACGACGACCTGGTTCTCTTTCCAGCCCTTCAATTCATAGTGATGGTGCAACGGCGCCATGCGAAAGATGCGTTTGCCGGTAAGCTTGAATGAAGCCACCTGCAGCATCACCGAGAGCGTCTCCACCACGAACACCCCGCCCATGATGAAAAGAACGATTTCCTGGCGCACAATAACCGCCACCGTACCCAGCGCCGCCCCCAGCGCGAGCGCGCCGACGTCTCCCATGAACACTTCGGCGGGATAGGCGTTGAACCAGAGAAAGGCGAGACCGGCACCGGAAATCGCACCGCAGAACACCGCCAACTCGCCCGCACCCGGGATGTACGGAAAACCCAGATATTTGGCAAACACCGCATGGCCCGCGACATAGGCAAAAATGCCCAGCGCGCCGCTGATCATTACCGTCGGCATGATCGCCAGCCCGTCGAGTCCGTCGGTGAGATTGACCGCGTTGCTGGTGCCAACAATGACGAAATAGGTCAGCACCATGAAACCGATGATGCCCAAGGGATAGCCGACGTTCTTGAAAAACGGCACGATGAACTCGGTCTGCGCCGGCAGGTTGGTACTGAAAGTAATCACATAGGCGGCGCCAACACCGATCAGTGACTGGTAGAAAAACTTGGCTCTTGCCGACAGGCCCTTCGGATCGCGATTGACGACCTTGCGATAGTCATCCACCCAGCCGATGGCACCGAAACCCAGCGTTACCGCCAGCACCACCCAGACAAAACGATTTTCAAGATCGGACCACAACAGCGTGGTAATCCCGACCGCCACCAGAATAAGCGCGCCACCCATGGTCGGTGTACCGGCCTTCGAGAGGTGCGATTGCGGACCATCGCTGCGCACCGCCTGACCGATCTTGTATGAGGTCAGGCGGCGGATCATCGCCGGACCGACCAAAAAAGTAATCATCAGCGCGGTCAGACAGGCCAGCACCGCACGCAGGGTGATATAGCCAAACACATTGAAGGCGCGGATGTCCTTCGCCAGCCACTGCGCGAGTTCTAGCAGCATGTATGCGCTCCACTTACCGGTGCCGCGGCGGTCAGCCGGCGTTGGCTTGGGTATTCCGCTATTCTCATCAGTGCACTCCTCCCGCCTCACCCGTCAGGGCCTGCACCACGCGCTCCATGCGCATGAAACGCGATCCCTTGACGAGTACTGTTGTATGCGGCGTCGCGCCTGCGCGCACCGCATCGAGTAATTCTTCGATCGAGTCGGACTTCGTCGCCGCAGCCCCAAATGCTTCAACCGCGGCGGCGGTGTGCTCGCCAAACGCACACAGCGCCGAGACCTGGCGGCTGTGCGCGTAAGCACCGACCTCCTGATGGAAAGCGGCAGCCCGATCACCGACCTCACCCATATCGCCCAGCACCAGCAGCGTCGGCGGCGCACAGCGGGCCAGCACATCGATGGCGGCACGCACCGAATCGGGATTGGCGTTATAGGTGTCGTCGATCACTGTCGCGCCATTGACTGCGCGCTTGACCTGCAGACGACCGGTAAAGGGACGGAAATTTTCCAGTCCTTCGCGCATCACCGCCGGCGTTATACCCACGGCATGCGCGCAAGCGCAGGCAGCGAGCGCATTGCGCACATTGTGCAGACCGGGGATAGCCAGCGTCAGCGCCGCTTGGCCGGCCGGCGTGCGCAAGCGGATTTCACTCGACAGATTTTGCAGTACATAGCCGCCGCTGACCGCCGCCGGCCGCTCCAACCCAAAGTCAACGATGCGATGCGCACCTGCGGCCTCGCGAAAATAATCCGCATAGGCGTCGTCGGCATTGACCACCGCGCTACCGTCGGCGGGCAAGGCATCAAACACCGCTGCATTTTCGCGCGCCACCGCCTCGACGCTCGCCATGAATTCCATGTGTTCGCGCTGGGCGTTATTGACCAGGGCAACAGTGGGCCGTCCGATGGCGGCGAGTTGGGCGATCTCGCCCGGATGGTTCATGCCCATCTCGATGGCCGCATACCGATGAGCCTCGCGCAGCTCCAGCAGCATCAAGGGCACACCAATATGATTGTTCAGATTGCCGCGTGTCGCCAGTACGCTGTCGCCTCCAGCCTGGGCGCGCAAAATCGACGCCAGCATTTCCTTGACCGTCGTCTTGCCGTTACTACCGGTAAGAGCGATCAGGGGCATATTGAAGCGGCCACGCCAATGCGCACCCAGCGTCGCCAACGCCTCCTGCGTGCTGCCCACCACTATTTGCGGTATCGCTGCTTCGACGGCGTGCTCGACCAGGGCGGCCACCGCACCGGCTTTGGCGGCCTCGGCAACAAAAGCGTGGGCGTCAAACCGCTCGCCCTTTAAGGCGATAAACAAATCCCCCGGCCGTATGTTGCGGGTGTCGGTACTGACCGTGGCGAATCCAACATCGGTGCCACGCAAAGGCGCGGCCAGCATGGCAGCCAGTTCGGACAGACGCATCATCATGCCGCCATCTCCCGCAACACGTGCCGCGCAACCAGCACATCACTGAACGGATGGCGCACGCCGCGAATTTCCTGATAGGACTCGTGTCCCTTGCCGGCGATCAGCACAATATCGCCACGCCGCGCCGCGCCAAGCGCGGCTGCGATCGCACGATAACGATCCAATTCCACGCTGCAGCGACCGCGTAAGCCACGTCGCACTTCATTAATAATGCTGCGCGGGTTTTCAAAACGCGGATTATCGTTGGTGACAATCACGCGGTCCGCGAGCCTTGAGGCGGCCTCGCCCATCTGCGGACGCTTGCCGCGATCGCGCTCGCCGCCGCAGCCAAACACACACCACAATTCACCCGTGGTGAGATCGCGCAGGGTGCGCAACACATTTTCAAGCGCATCCGGCGTGTGCGCGTAATCAACCACCACCAGCGGTCGACGGCCGCCACCCACGCGCTGCATGCGTCCGGGCACCGCCTCGACCTCGGCCAATGCCGCCACCGCGTCCCTCAGTCTGACATCACAGACGAGCAATACGGCAAGCATTGCCAGCAAATTCGACGCATTGTGGCGACCCAGCACGCGGCTGCTCACGACGGCGTCACCCCAGGGCGTTGAGACCTCAAAATGCACGCCATCGGCGGCGCAACGTAAACCGCTGCCGCGCACTTGGGGCAGCCGACGCAGCGCCGGCGCGAACCCCTCAAAACCATAGCCGACGATCTTCAAGCCGCGTCGCTTGATCTGGCCGGCAAGTTCAACGCCAAACGGGTCATCGAAATTGAGCAACGCATGCGTGAGCGTATCGGCGGCGAACAACTGCGCCTTGGCACGCTTGTAGTTCGCCATCGTGCGGTGGTAATCGAGATGATCGCGCGTCAGATTGGTAAACAACGCGATCTCAAACGGCACGCCGCTGACCCGCCCCTGATCGAGACCGATCGACGAGACTTCCATGCTGACGGCGGCGGCGCCACGCTCGACAAAGGTTGCGAGCTGCGCCTGCAACCACAGACCGTCCGGTGTTGTGTTGACGAGGGGCCGCAATCTACCGTTCAAACCATAGCCCAGCGTACCGATGACCGCGGTGCGCACCGCACGTTGGTTAAGCGCACGCGCAATCCACTGACTGCAGGTGGTCTTGCCGTTGGTACCCGTCACACCAATCATGCGCAGGCGGCGTCCGGGATGCGCGTAGACATGGCCGGCAATCAACGCGGCGCGGGTGCGTAATGCAGAGACACCGAGATTCGGTAATTTCCACGCCGCATTCCATTTGAAGCCGCGTTTCTCCCACAGCACGGATGACGCGCCGGCGGCGATCGCCTGGCCGATGTATTCACGCCCGTCGCGCGACTCTCCGCAGTAAGCGACAAAGGTATCGCCGCGTTTGACCGCTCGACTGTCGGACGTTAGATGGCGGATGTGCAGCGCGTCGATTGCCGCGCGCTCTGCAGCGCTCATCTTGGCAACACCAGTCAAAGAACGGTTACGCGAGAGAGTCATCAGACTTCCTCCCGTATTTCGGGCGCGCTGGGCGGCGGCAGAATCACATTATTGAGCGGCGCATCCTGTTTGACACCAAGTAATCTAAGCGCACCGGCCATGACGTTACTGAAGGCTGGTGCCGCTACTATGCCGCCGTAATAGCCGCCGGTTGTGGGTTCGTCGATCATGACGGCAACGATCAGGCGTGGCGCTGAAGCCGGCGCCAAACCGACAAACGAACCCACGTATTTATTGGCGGCATAAGAAGCGCCGTCGAGTTTGTGCGCGGTGCCGGTTTTGCCGCCGACGCGATAACCGGCCACCTGCGCTTTGGGTGCGGTACCACCGGGGAGCACCGCCAGCTCGAGCATCCTGCGCACCTGCTGCGCAGTCACCGCGGACATCACGCGGGTCGCCTCGGCAGGACCCTCGCGGCGAAATAGCGATAACGGACGTATCTCGCCGTCGCTGGCGAACACCATGTAAGCATGTGCCAGTTGCAACAGGCTCACTGAAATGCCATGACCATATGACATCGTCGCCTGTTCGATCGGCTTCCATCCGGCGTGCGGCCGCAGGCGGCCCTTGGCCTCACCTGGAAAGCCGGCGTTCGGCAAGGCGCCAAAGCCGACGCCATTGAACATCTCCCACATCTTGACCGAGGGCAATGCCAGCGCCATCTTGGCCGCGCCCACATTGGAAGATTTTTGGATGACCTGCGCAACTGTCAACGCCCCCGCCGGATGAGCATCGTGGATGGTGGCGGTGCCGATGGTCAAGGTGCCGTTACCGGTCTGGATCACGGTGTCAGAGCGAAACAATCCAGCCTCCAGTGCTGTCGCCGCGGTAAAAGGCTTGAGCGTGGAACCGGGCTCGAACAAATCGGTTACCGCGCGGTTACGCATGCGCTTGGGATCCAGGTTGCCGCGGTTGTTCGGGTTATAGGTGGGCAGATTCGCCAGCGCCAAAATCTCGCCAGTGAGCGCATCGAGCACCACCACGCTGCCGGCCTTAGCCTGATGTTGAGAGACGGCATTTTTCAATTCGCGAAAAGCGATGTTCTGAATGCGGGCGTCGATCGAGAGCACGGTGTCGCGACCATCCTGCGGCTTGCGGATGCTTTCAACGTCTTCAATGATGTAACCGCGGCGGTCCCGAATCACGCGACGACTACCCGGCTTGCCGGCAATCTCCGACTCGAGCGCCAACTCAAGGCCCTCCTGCCCCTTGTCGTCAACGTCGGTAAAACCAACCAAATGCGAGAACAACTCGCCGCCCGGATAGTAGCGCCGGTATTCACGCTGCAAGGAAATTCCGGGCACACCGAGCGCCATGACCTTCGCCGCATCCTCCGGCGGCAGATGGCGCTTCAGATAGACGAAATCACGCTGCGGATCGGCAAGCTTTTTCGCCAGTTCGGTCGGACTCATTTCGAGCAAACGCGCCAGCGGCTGGATGTTTTCGGCGCTTAGATCCAACGCCGAGGGGGTGACCCATACGGATACAACCGGCGTTGAGATGGCAAGCGGATCGCGGTTGCGATCGGTGATCATGCCGCGCGTTGCCGGCATCTCCAGCACCCGGCTGTAGCGTGACTCGCCCTTCTGCTGCAGGAAATCGTTATGCATGCCCTGCAGGTAAACAGCGCGCGCGATCAATAACGCAAAGGTGAGCAAGAGCAATCCCAGCACCAGCCGTGCGCGCCAGCGTGCGTGCGCGATCACCGGCCTCTGCAGTGTGCGCACGCTCACTGCGCCACCTCGGCCGGCAGAACCTGTATGCGTGTAGCGGGCGGGACGCGCATCATCAATTGACCACCGGCGATTTTTTCGATGCGCGAATGCATCGCCCAGGTGCTCTGCTCCAATTGCAGCTGTCCGAATTCGACTTCGAGCTTGCGCGCCGTCTCCTGCTCTTTCTGCAATTCGATATACAACTTGCGCGCGCGGTGCTGTGAAGTCACCACCGACAAAGCGCAAACCACCAGCGCGGCGAGCAGGATCAGATTCAATCGTGCCATCAGACCAGCCCGCACTTCTCGGCGATGCGCATCACCGCACTACGGGCGCGCGGGTTGGCGAAAACTTCCTCAGTGGTCGGTCGCTGCAACTTGCCAATGAGTGCCAACGTCGGCAATGGCAGCTCGGAGGCGCGCAAAGGCAAACGGGTTGGCAGACGCGGCGGCTGCGAGTGCTCACGCATAAACCGTTTGACGATGCGATCTTCGAGAGAGTGAAAACTAATCACCGCAAGCCGTCCACCAGGCGCCAGTGCGGCAAGGCATTGAGGCAGTACACGGCTCAACTCTTCGAGCTCCTGATTGAGGTATATCCGAAGAGCCTGAAAAGTCCGCGTCGCCGGATTCTGGCCTGGCTCGCGCGTGCGGACAACGGCAGCCACGATCCCGGCAAGCTGACGTGTGGTTGCGATAGGCCCGAGCGTCCGTGCAGCAACAATCGCTGCTGCAATCTGCCGAGCAAACCGTTCTTCACCATAATCGCGGATGACCTCACTTATCTCACCCTCTTCGGCGACGGCGAGCCACTGCGCCGCGGTTTGACCGCGGCTAGTGTCCATGCGCATGTCGAGCGGTGCGTCAACGCGAAAACTAAAGCCGCGCTGCGGATCATCGAGTTGCGGTGATGAGACACCGAGGTCGAACAAAATGCCATCGACGGTGTTGATGCCGCGCGCGGCGAGCACCCCGGCGAATGCGCTAAAACTGCTGTGCACCAGTTCAAACCGTTGGTCATCATGCATCCCGTCCACTGCGGCGCCGGCGAGCATCGCCTGCGGATCACGATCCATCGCAATCAGCCGGCCGCGCGCGCCCAAACGCGCCAAAATCTCGCGGCTGTGTCCACCGCGTCCAAACGTGCAGTCGACATACCCGCCGTCTGCTCGCACCTTAAGTCCATCTACCGCCGCCTGCAGTAATACCGTGACGTGTGAGCCGCAGCTCACAATGAGAAACCCTCCAGCTCGGGCGGCAAATCACCATCACCAAAACCGGCACTGCGCTCGAGTGCGGTCTCCCATTTTTCGCGATCCCACAACTCGAATTTGCTGCCCTGGCCGACGAGCACCACGCTTTTCGTCAGCGCAGCGAAATTACGCAGTGCCGGAGAAATCAAAACGCGGCCCGCGGAATCAAGCTCGATATCCTCGGCATAGCCAACCAGCTGCCGTTGCAAATCGCGGATACGTGGATTGAGGCTCGACAAACCCATCAGCTTTTGCTGAATCGGCTCCCAATCGGGCAAGGGGTAGAGCAGCAGGCATTTATCGAAGTCTGCGGTCATGACGAGGCGTCCGGCGCAGCGCGCAAGCAATGCTTCGCGGTGGCGTGCAGGAACTGCAAGCCGACCTTTGCTATCCAGACTGAGTTGAGCAACGCCTCGAAACACGATTCCCCCGAATAGACGTGGAAAACGTCTTTATTTCCCACTTTTTCCCACCAATGCCCACTATATGAAAATCCCCCTCCGTGGTCAAGCACGGCGAGCGTGTTTTTTGTATTTAGGACAAAGACTTATGAGGAAAAACCAAAACTCAAACTCAGAACAAATCAGGATAAAAATTATTTTTTTATTTATAAACAATGAAATGCATAACTATTTAAAAGTTATACATTAACTTTGTTTTTCTGATTCAATGGGTTAGCGATCAACACCGCCGTTGCGCAAATACGACACTGTATAAGCGCGTATTTTTCCCTGAATTACCAAAAAATCGACTTTTGCAGGCGATTTCAGCCGGGTTTAGGCGGCAATTACCCCAAATTTTGGGGCCGAATCAAGGTTTTTCGGCCTTGGGAAGGCCAGGGTGACACATTCTTTGCGCACAGCAAAACCAGCACAAAACAGACGCGTGGCCGTCGGCACTGCGACCACCGCGCGTCTGCCGATCTAGAGCGCGTCAGCGATGGCGCGACCGAGATCCGAGGTCGTGGCTTTGCCGCCAACGTCCGGCGTACGCGGCCCCTCCACCAAGGCCACCTCAATCGCATCGACGATGGCTTTGGCCGCCTCCGGATGGCCAAGGTGTTCGAGCATCATCGCGCCCGACCAGATCTGGCCGATTGGATTAGCGATACCCTTGCCGTAAATGTCGGGTGCCGAACCGTGCACCGGTTCGAACAGCGAAGGAAATTCACGCTCCGGATTCATATTCGCCGAAGGCGCAATGCCGATCGTGCCGGTACAGGCAGGACCGAGATCGGACAAAATATCGCCGAACAAATTCGAACCGACCACCACATCAAACCAGTCCGGATGCATGACAAAGTGCGCGGTCAGAATATCAATGTGGTACTGGTCGCTACGGATATCCGGATACTGCGCCGACATCGCCTTGAAACGCTCGTCCCAATACGGCATCGAAATGGAAATGCCGTTCGATTTGGTGGCTGAGGTCACATGCTTGCGTTTGCCTTTACGCGCAAGCTCAAAAGCAAACTTCATGATGCGGTCAGTACCGCGCCGCGAAAACACCGCCTGCTGGGTGGCGAATTCGTTTTCAGTGCCGCCATACATGCGCCCGCCGATAGAGGAATATTCGCCCTCACTGTTTTCGCGCACCACCCAGAAATCAATATCACCGACCTTGCGATCAGCCAGCGGACATTTGACGCCGGGCATCAGACGCACCGGGCGCAGATTCACGTACTGCTCGAAATTACGACGGAACGGGATCAACAAACCCCACAGAGAAATATGATCGGGCACAGTCGCCGGCCAGCCGGCCGCGCCGAAAAAAATCGCGTCATGCTGACGCACCTGATCGAGGCCGTCTTCCGGCATCATGCGGCCGTGTTTCTGGTAGTAGTCGCAGCTCCAGTCGTATTCATCAAACTTCAATGCAAAACCAAATTTGCGCGCGGCGGCTTCGAGAACGCGCAACCCCTCGGGGCCGGTTTCCTTGCCGATACCATCGCCCGGAATGTAGGCAATCCTGTATTGCTTCATGTGTTTTCCCCAAAACGAAACATGCGAAAAAAATCCGCGCACCTCATCAACTGCAAGGCACCTCGAACGCAGGCAAAAACCAAATACTGCAGGGAGTCAGTCGATAAGCCGGGTTCTGTCGACAGCTTGCGCCGTCGTGACAGTCATTCCTCTTGGCGCGTGGTTACCCGCGCGCTCCAGCCACCTACCCGCAAGCTCGGCGGGCCACGTCGACGCTTGCCTATTTGGTGTTGCTCCGGGTGGAGGTTACCGCGTTTCACCCTGTTGCGAACCTCGCCGGAAGACCGGGTCGATACGCAACAGACTCGTCTCTGTGGCCCTATTCCTCGCCTCACGGCGGACGGCCGGTAACCGTCACCCTGCCCTATGGAGCCCGGACTTTCCTCTACCGGCATAAACATCACCGGCAGCGACTGCCTGACTGACTCCCGCCAGGATTGTACCATGGGGTCCTGCAACACCCGCGCCAACGTCGCCTTAGAGCAAGCGCCAGCCGACGCTGCCACCGCCGCGAAAAGGCACCAGCGTGTCGTCGTGATAAGGAATCTCGCCGGGTACGTCCCAGGCTTCCTTGATCAGGGTTATTTTTTCCGCATTGCGCGGCAGACCATAAAACGCCGGCCCGAAAATACTGGCAAAACCCTCGAGCCGTTCGCTCGCACCGCAAGCGTCGAACAGTTCGGCATACAGCTCGATCCCGGCGTGCGCCGTGTAGACGCCGGCACACCCGCAGGCAGCCTCCTTGGTGTCCCGCGCGTGCGGCGCACTATCGGTACCCAGAAAAAACTTCGGGTTGCCACTGATCGCTGCCTGGATCAGGGCCTGACGATCTTCTTCGCGCTTGAGCACCGGCATGCAAAAGTGGTGCGGCCGTATGCCGCCGGCAAACATTGCATTGCGATTAAGCAACAAATGGTGCGCGGTAATGGTTGCAGCCACACGCGGCGGCGAGGCCAGCACAAAACGCGCCGCCTCGCGGGTGGTGATGTGTTCCATGACCAGCCGCAATTTGGAATATTTCTGCAACAACGGAATCAGCACACGATTGATGAACACCTTCTCACGATCAAAGATATCGACATCCGGAAACGTCACCTCGCCGTGCACCAGCAAGGGCATTCCGCACTCCGCCATCGCACTGAGCGCGTCGTCGCATTTTTCAAGTCCGGTCACGCCGGACTCCGAATTGGTGGTGGCACCGGCCGGATAATATTTCACTGCATGCACCATACCGCTGGCCCGGGCGCGGCGAATTTCATCACCCGTCGTATTGTCCGTGAGATACAGCGTCATCAGGGGCTCGAAAACCATCCCCGCGGGCAACGCCGCCAGTATGCGTTCGCGATAGGCCAGCGCCATCTGGAGGGTGGTCACCGGCGGCTTCAAATTGGGCATCACAATCGCGCGCGCAAAGCGCTGCGCGGCATGCGGCAGTATCGCCCGCATATGATCACCGTCACGCAGGTGTAGGTGCCAGTCATCGGGGCGGGTCATGGTAATACGGCTCATCGTATTCGATTCCTTCTGCTGCGTTGTCTGTGCCGGCTCACCGGCGGTTCATGGGTCGCTGCCAGGCGTCGATTATGACGCGGATTTCTTTAGTTCAAGCGCGCGCTTATACAGCGTGTTACGCGCCCCGCCGCTGATTTCGACCGCCAGCTGCACAGCCTGCTTGAGCGGCAGTTCACGCAGCAAAATCTCAAGCACGCGGACGGCCGCCTCATGCTCATCACCCTCGACCGCTGCCGCCGGCTCAACCAGCAGCACAAACTCGCCGCGTATCCGATTGGCGTCACCGGCAAACCACGCCGGCGCCTCGCCCAACGCACAACTGTGTATCGACTCGAACAATTTGGTCAACTCGCGGGCAATGGTCAAACGGCGCGCCGCGCCAAACACGGCCAGCATGTCATCAATGCAGGCCACGACGCGATGCGGCGCCTCGTAGAACACCAGCAGATACGGCTGCACCTTGAGCGCTTCGAGTTCGCGCTTGCGCGCCGAGGATTGCTGCGGCAGGAAACCATAAAAAAGAAAATGCGGCGTCGGGCTGCCGGCTGCGGCGAGCGCACACAAAGCGGCATTCGCGCCGGGCACGGCAATCACCGTATAGCCCGCCTCGCGCACCGCGGCAACCGCCAGCGCGCCAGGATCCGAAATCGCCGGAGTACCGGCGTCACTGACCAATGCCACGGATTTCCCCGCCGCCAGCAGATCAATCAATTTTTGTGCGGCACGCCGCTCATTGTGTTCGTGCAAGGCGAACAACCGCGTGCCGATGCCGTAATGTTTGAGCAAATGACTGGTGACCCGCGTGTCCTCCGCAGCGATCACATCCACCTGCTTAAGCACTTCCAGCGCGCGCAGGGAGATATCGGCGAGATTCCCAATCGGGGTCGCCACTACATATAATGAGGATCCTGTCCCGCCGACCGATCCGACTTGTACTGTCTCGTTCATCAAACCAGCCATCATTTATGCGCCAGTCCAACGCGCCAGAGGCTTCACTATACGGGGCGCTCACGCACCGCGCCAGCCGCGTCCTTAATCGGTCGTCTTGGGTTTTGACAGTGAACAGTCTTCGCCACGCAGTTGTTGTTGATGGCTACGATGCATCATCAACCCTGCGCCGGCGTCATGACTGATGCGCGCACGCGGTGATCGTGCCGAAGAGGCAGCAGCAATATTCCTGCAACAGCAGGGCCTCATCATTACCGAGCGTAATTATCACTGCCGATTCGGTGAAATCGATCTGATCGCACGCGACGGCGAAACGCTGGTTTTCGTCGAGGTTCGCATGCGCAACAGCAACGCTTTTGGCGGCGCCGCCGCCAGCATCACGCCTGGCAAACAGGCAAAACTGCTGCGTACCGCGCGCCACTATTTATCGGGCTGCCGGCAGCTGCCGGTCTGCCGCTTCGACGCGGTCTTGATAACCGGCAGCCACCGCCCGGAGTGGCTGAAGAACGTGTTCGGCGAATGAAGTGTGCGATAATTTCGCCGTCTTAACGAGGCCTGAATAAATGAACCTTATTAATCGCATCAGTGAGAATTTTTCGGAAAGCGCCCATCTCAAGCTGCAGAGCATGGACGCCCTGGCGGCACCCATTGCCGCTGCTGCAGAACGCATGGTTCAATGCCTGCGTCAAGACGGCAAGATACTCGCCTGCGGCAATGGCGGCTCGGCGGCGGATTCACAGCACTTTGCAGCCGAACTGCTGAACCGTTTTGAGATGGAACGTCCGGGGCTGGCGGCAATGGCACTGACCACTGATTCGTCCACCATGACATCGATCGCCAACGATTACGATTTTGAGCAGATCTTCTCCAAGCAGGTTCGTGCACTCGGGCAGAAGAACGATTTACTGCTCGCCATATCGACCAGCGGCAATTCGAAGAACGTGCTCGCCGCCATGCATGCAGCGCATGAAAACGGCATGAGCGTGATTGCATTGACCGGTCGCAACGGCGGCGTCATGGCCGAGGCGCTCGAACCTTCTGACATCCAAATCTGCGTCGCAGCGCAAAGCACGGCACGCATCCAGGAGGTGCACCTGCTAACGCTGCACTGCCTGTGCGACGCTATTGATTGTCTTTTACTGGGAGTTGAATAAATGAAGGCTCTTCGACTCATCACGATATTGCTGGCGGCTTCACTGTTGACAGGTTGCGTTGCGGCAGTGATTGGCGGCGCCGGTGGCGCAGCACTCATGGGTGCCGACCGGCGTACAATCGGCACGGTGACCGAAGACCGCGGTATTGAAATCAAGGCAGCCAGCCGGATTTCCGACAAATATCCCGACGCCCACATCAACGTCAACAGTTACAACCGCATGACCTTAGTCACCGGCGAGGTGGCATCGAATGCCGCGCGCGGCGAGATCGAAAAGATTGTACGCGCGGTTGAAAACGTACGCGGCATCTACAATGAACTGGCGGTGGTCGGCAACAGTGCCCTGAGCAGCCGTACTAACGACATCTACCTCACTGGCAAGATCAAGGCGCGCTTCGTCGACGGTCGAAAATTCAACGCACTACATGTCAAAGTCGTAACCGAAGCCGGCAATGTTTATTTACTCGGCATGGTCAGCCGCAAGGAGGCCGACGACGCCACCGAAATTGCACGCACCACCGGTGACGTGCAAAAAGTCGTGCGCCTGTTTGAGTTCATCGACTAAAAGCAACTTTTGTGTGTCACAACCGTTGCTCGCACCATGAGCGGGTAACGGTCAAACACTACCGCTACACGTAAACGATCACGTCGATCCGCGTTCTCCGCCGCCTGCACCTGAGGCTCCACCCCCGCCACGGCGCTTGTTACGTCCGCGCCGTCTGGCCTGACCTGGGTTGGGACCCGGCCCTTGATGCGGACCGCGCGCCTGATTGGGTCCTTGCCCTTGATTCGGTGCATGCCCCTGCGCATGACCCTGGGCGGACTGCCGAGGCGGCTGTTTTTTCTGACCGCCGCCGCCAGTGCGTTGATGGTTGCCGCGCCCACTCTGACCACCACCAGGGAAACGCTTGACGCGGGCGATGTCATTATTCACCGCAGCGATATTTGCAGCGCGTACATCAGCCGGATCCTCGGCGTTGGCATTGATCTCTTCGAGCAGGGCCTGCAACTTGGGCAGGGCTTGCGCAACCGCAACACCGGCGCCACTTTCCTTCGCCGCCTCCTGCCTGTGCATTTCGATGAATGCAATCGCATCGATCACTTCATCACCGACATCACCGCCGATCATCCAGCTTCCCTCCATCGCACTTGCTATCCGGGTTTCACCAAAAATCAACACACACAGCCGCCGGCACGACGCGCAGCCACTGATCTTCGAAACAGCCCAAGACCACGACTTCGAATGCCGTTTGCGCGCACCTTTGCTACACTTCGCGCATGAATACCGCCCCCGCTTTCGAAACCAAACTGTGTCCGCCGGAACAGCTACAAAGCCGCATCGCCGCGTTGGCACGTCCGCTGGTTTTTACCAACGGCGTCTTTGATATTCTGCATCGCGGCCACGCCAACTACCTGGCGCAGGCACGCGCCCTGGGCGCCAGCCTGCTGGTGGCGATCAACAGCGACAATTCCGTGCGTCGGCTCGGCAAAGGTCCCGAACGTCCAATCAATCCGCTCGACGACCGCATGGTGCTGGTCGCTGCGCTCGAGTCGGTCAGCCTGGTCAGCTGGTTCGATGACGACACACCCCTTACCCTGATCCAGCTCGTGCAGCCCGACGTTCTCGTCAAGGGCGGTGACTGGTCGACCGACAACATCGTCGGCGCTGCAGACGTTAAAAGCCGTGGCGGCAGCGTACACTCCATCCCGTTCATACACGACCGTTCGACGACGGCCACACTGCGCCGCATACGCGGCTGAGCAACTCTCTAGTTCGATACCTGATTTTTGGCGGCCTGCACCTCGGCGCATGCGACAGCCTTTAGCGCTGCAGACGGAAAGTCGGCTTTCATTTCAGCCAGCCTCATCGTCACTGCATCGTCCGGATCACGGATTAAAAACGTGGAGGACGTCGCACCATAGGGTGCGGCAACGGCGGAGCGTATCCCCTTTGCCCGCAGTTGTGCAAGCTGGCTGTTGGCCGCCGCTTCGGTTTTAAACACACCGAGCGATATCGCAAACTCCAAGGCGGCCGGCCCCTGCAAAATGAAAAAATCGGTAATCCCGAGCCCGCGCACTGCCCCGGCTTTTTTTTCCGCATCCGCACGCGACTTCGACGGCGGGATGTAAACCCAGTAGGTTTCAGCGGCATCATGCTGTGACAAACGATTGCCCAGATCAAGTTTGGCCAGCGCCGCCGCCGCCTGCGCCGCATCGCTGGCAATCACAGGCCCCCACTCAACACACACGGCGGGCACGGGCGGCTTGTTATTGGCCGCCGCCGGCACCGCTGGCAGTGCTTTAACCAGCTTGACCTTTTCCGGACTGATCTGCAGCAGTGCGATCTGCGCCTCGGCGCCCGGACGCCCCCCGGCGTAATGCAGATAGGCAAAGGTCACCATATTGACCAGTAACAGAAAGAGGAAGATTGTTCGCATCGAATTTTAGGACGCCGCGTCACGACAGATTACTGTCAAGCCCTCGAGCACGAGATTATCCACGACCTTCAGTTCAAGGTTAAGCTGCGGCGCAATCAACCCCGCCGCGCCACCGGACAACACGCAAACCACCTCCTGTCCGCCGCCGGCCTCCAGGCTGCGCGCCATCCGCTCGATCGCACCGCACAGCGCATTGACCGCGCCGCTCACAATGGCATCCCCCGTGTTGTCCGGAAAAAAACTGAAGACACCGGCACGCCGGCGCAATCCGGCGGTATCACGCGCAAGCGCGCTACGCATCAACTCGGCGCCGGGGACAATGATACCGCCGACAAACACGCCGTCGGCGCTCAGCGCATCAACCGTCAATGCGGTACCCGCATTCACCACCACCGCCGCGCCACGCTGCAGATGGCGCGCGCCGATCAACGCGGCCCAGCGGTCGCAGCCGAGTTGCGCCGGTTTCGCATACGAGTTACGCACCCCGCACTGCGCCGCGGCACTGCGTAGCCAGCGTGCGGCCGGTGTCTGAGGCAATGCGCGTTCAAGCGCGGCACGCGCGGCCACGCCGGCGACATTCGAAACCATCACCGCCGAGAGTGCTGGAAGTCGCGAAAAAACTATTTTCAATTGAGCCGCTTTCGCGGTCTCAATATGCCCCGACTTCAACCAGCGCGTGCCGTCGTGCAAACCCCATTTCACACGCGTATTACCGACGTCGATGGCAAGCATCTGGCTGGCGGCCGGGTGAATGCCGCGCGTGCTCTTAAGCGCCACGCCGCAACCTCAGACTGACGTCACCGCTGTGGATGCGCCGCACCCCGCCCACCGTCTGCAGACGCAGCGCGCCATCGTCATCCACGCCCAGACACAGGCCATCGAGCACGGCACCATCCGGCAGGCTCAGACGCACCGCTTTGTTTTGATACACGTGATAGCTCTCCCATTCAGCGCGCAGCGCGGCAAAGCCGGTCTGCGCAAACCCGCCCAGCACTGCGGCCATCTCCCGCAGCACCAGCGCCAGCACCCGATTGCGATCGGGCGCCGCCGCGCAAATCTGCGCCAGATCAACCACTGGCTGGTCGATACGATCACGCAGCGCATCGGGCAGCCGGCAATTGAGTCCGAGACCGATCACCACCGCGCCGGGCCCGGTGACTTCACCATGCATTTCAATCAACATACCGGCGAGTTTACGACCCTTCCAGATGATGTCATTGGGCCACTTCAAGCCGGCATCCGCAACCCCGCAGCGCGCCAGCGCGCGGATCACCGCCACACCCACGGCAAGGCTCAGCCCCGACCACGCACTCGCTCCCAACTGAAAACGCCACAACAGGGAAAACGTCAATGCCGCGCCCGGCGTGGCATGCCAGACGCGGCCGCGACGACCGCGCCCCTGCGTCTGCCATTCGGCGGCAAGCACACTGCCGCCCGGTGCGCCGGCGGCAACGCGTTCCATCAGCAGGGTATTGGTGGACGGCACCAGATCGAGCACCTCGATGGAAAATCCTCCCGCATCGGCGCCGAGTGCGCGTTCAATCGCACCGCGCTCCAGCCACACCAGCGGCTGCGATAAACGGTAACCTCGACCGTGCACCTTGAAGATCTCCAGGCCCGTCCCGTCAAGAGCATGCAAAGCGTTCCAGATGCTTGCACGCGAGACGCCCAGCGTGCGTGCCATCGCCTCACCGGAACGGAATTCACCGTCGGCGAGCAGGCGCAGGGTTTGAAAGGTCAACGGTGTCATCACAATTTAATCGCCGCATAGAATAGAGGATAAACCGCTCGCTGAGGAAATCCTCGTGCCCTCGAAGGCGAGCTATGGCCCCACCACAACCGCTGACGGACCGGAGGAAGATTGCAATCTGGCCCTGCGATGCCTGGCCTTGTTCACTACAATCGGACGCGGCGAGTGCTCGCAGCGCCCGCCTCATCAGGGGCGCCGACGCCCCACACAAAACCAACAGGATGAAGCCTTGAAAAAACAAATCATCGCCATCGGCGGCGCCGCACTGCCGCTCGAACTCGACAACCTGCTGCTGCTTGAATACTTCCTCGCGCAAACACACAAGCGCAATCCGCGCGTCTGCTTTATCGGTGCTGCGCATGGTGACGCCGATGCGGGCCGTTTGCGTTTTTATGCCGGTTTCAGCCGCTTTACCTGCCGCCCGACGCATCTGCCGCTGTTTGCGCGCACGCCCTGCGATCTCGAAGATTTCGTGCTTGGGCACGACGCGATCTTCGTCGGCGGCGGCAACACGCGCAGCATGCTGGCGGTATGGCGCGAGTGGTCGCTCGATCTTTATCTGCGTAAAGCGTGGCAGAAAGGCGTCGTGCTCGGTGGCGCCAGCGCCGGTTCAATCTGCTGGTTTGATTCGGGTGTCACTGATTCCGTGGCCGGCGCGCTGACCGCCATGCCCTGCCTGGGATTTCTACCCGGCAGCAATTGCCCGCATTACGACAGCGAAATACTGCGTCGTCCTGCCTACCGCAAAATGGTCGCCGGCGGCGCGCTGGCCGATGGCGTGGCGGCCGATGACGGCGTGGCACTGCATTTTGAAGGCACGCAACTCAAACACATTGTTTCCAGCCTGCCGCGAGCCGGCGCCTGGCACGTCACGCAAACGGGACGCCGTGCGCTCGAAACCAAACTGCCGACGCGTTATCTGGGGACGCGCTAACGCCCACTCAATCGAACATCTGTCCGATCACCCAGACAAACCCGGCGGCACACAGCGTACCGAAAAAAAGCTGGCGCAGATTAATTTTCGCCTGCGAAGTAAGCGGCCGCGAACGGCGGCGCTTGTCTTTGGGCTCCGGTTTGGTTTCCGCGCGATACTCAAAAATGATGATGCAAGCACCCAGCGCCAGCGTGATCCATACCCCCGTCATTTTCCTACCCCCAGTCAAAGCTTCAATGAGGACGACGATAGTAGCGCAAGCTGCGGCGTTCAACGGGCGGACCGCGTCTGCGGTAAACAGCCTAACCCCCCTCGCAATAAAGCACGAACGTCATCGCGCCATATCCCATCGTTTAGAATAGCGTCTTCAACACCAAGCCCATATCATGTCCCAGCCCGCCAACAAAGCACCTGCAGCCCACGTCACCAATTTCATCCGCAATATCATTGAAGCGGATCTGGCCAGCGGCAAGTACGACACCCGTCTGTGGGGCGGCAAGCCCGGCGCGGCCGCCTGCCATGCCGGCGGCAACCCCGACGCGGCGAAAATACGCACGCGTTTTCCGCCCGAGCCCAACGGCTATCTGCATTTCGGTCATGCCAAATCGATCTGCCTGAATTTCGGTCTGGCGCGCGACTTTGGCGGTGCCTGTCATATGCGCTTCGACGATACTAATCCAGAAAAAGAAGAACAGGAATACGTCGACTCCATCCTTGCCGCCGTCAAATGGCTGGGCTTCGGCTGGAACAATCACGGCGGCGACAACCTCTATTACGCCAGCGATTACTTCGGCTTCATGTACGAGGGCGCCGAACACCTGATCAGCGCCGGCCACGCCTACGTCGATCAGCAGACCGCCGAGGAAATGCGCGCGAACCGCGGCACGCTCAAGGAACCGGGCAAAAACAGCCCGTGGCGCGAACGCCCGCGTGAAGAGTCCCTCGCGCTGTTCCACGAAATGCGCGACGGCCAACATGCCGACGGCGCACTGATACTGCGCGCGAAGATCGACATGGCCTCGCCCAACATCAATCTGCGCGATCCGGCGATTTACCGCATCAAACGCGCCGAGCATCACCGCACCGGCAACACCTGGTGCATCTATCCGATGTACACCTATGCGCACCCGATCGAGGACGCACTCGAACGCATCACGCACTCCATCTGCACGCTGGAATTCGAAGACCAGCGGCCGTTCTACGACTGGCTGCTCGACAAGCTTGCGGAAGCGACGACCCTTTCCGATGGTCGCGTCATCGGCGGCCTGCTGGCGCGCCCACTACCGAAACAAATTGAATTCGCACGTCTCAATCTGAGCTATGTCGTGCTCTCGAAGCGCAAACTCATCCAGCTGGTCGAAGAAAAACACGTCAGCGGCTGGGACGATCCGCGCATGCCCACACTGGTCGGCGCGCGCCGCCGCGGTTACACACCGGAAGCCTTCCGCGCCTTCGCCGAACGCATCGGTGTCGCCAAGGGCGATTCGTGGATCGATTACGCTACGCTCGAAGACTGCATGCGCGAACACCTCAATGAGATCGCGCCGCGCCGCATTGCGGTGCTCGATCCGCTGAAACTGGTGATCGACAATTATCCCGACGGCCACACCGAGGAATGTCAGGCCCCCAACCATCCGCAGCAGCCGGAACTCGGCAAACGTGCGGTGCCGTTTTCAAAAGAGTTGTGGATCGAACGCGAAGACTTCAGCGAAACGCCGCCCAAGGGTTACTTCCGCTTGTTCCCCGGCAACAAGGTGCGCCTGCGTTATGGTTTTGTCGTCGAATGCACCGGTTACGACGCCGCCACCGACACCGTGCACTGCAGCTATGACGCCGATACCAAGTCCGGCACGCCGGGTTCCGACAAGGTCAAGGTCAAGGGTAATATCCACTGGGTCAGCGCGCAGCATTCCTATGCCGCCGAGGTGCGCCTCTTTGATCGCCTCTTCAGCGCCGAACATCCGGGCGCAGGCGAGCGCGATTTCCTGCTCGACCTCAATCCGGATTCAGTCAAAACCATCAGCGCGCAACTCGAGCCGTCGCTGAGGGACGCTAAAGCCGAGGACCGCTTCCAATTCGAACGCCACGGCTACTTCGTCGCCGATCTGCGCGATTCGAAACCCGGCACACCGATCTTCAATCGCGCAGTCACACTGCGCGATGCCTGGCAAAAATAGCGCCGCAGGGTTGCGACCTTTGCTGTTAGTACCTTCAACCGAACCAACGGAACCCACATGAACAAAAAAATCGCAGTAGTCGGCGCCGGCGCCATCGGCAGCAGCGTGAGCGCCGATCTGACCAAGGCCGGACTCGACGTCACGGTCATCGATCAATGGCCGGCGCAGGTTGAAAAACTCAAAGCTGACGGCCTCATCATCCGTATGCCGGACGGCGAAGTCGTCACGCCGATCCGTGCGCTGCATCTGTGCGAACTGTCGTCTGCCCGCCTTGAATTCGACATCGTACTGCTGGCGATCAAATCGAACGACCACCGCTGGCTCACCGAACTCATCAAACCCTATCTGAAAGCCGACGGCGTGCTGGTGCCGGTGCAGAACGGCTTCAATGACGACTCCATCGCCTCCATCATCGGCCGCAACCGCGTCATCGGCTGTGCGCTCGAACTGTCAGCGGAAATCTTCACGCCCGGCGAGGTCAAGCGCAACACCACACATACAACCACCTGGTTCGGTGTCGGCGAACTCGACGGCTTCTATACACCGCGCCTGAAAGAAATCGAATCTATCCTCGGCCACGTCGGCCGCGTCGAGGCCACCGGCAACATCTACAGCACAAAGTGGACCAAGCTCGTCGCCAACACCATGACGATGGGTCCGTTCGGCCTGCTCGGTCTGGGTAACAAGGACGCCGCCACGCTGCCCGGCATGTTCGAAATGTCGATCGCCATGGGAAAGGAATCGCTCGCTGTCGGTACCGCGCTCGGTTACCGCATGGAACCGATCTTCGGCCTGCGTGCCGACGAAATGGTCGGCCCCGGCGAAGAAATCCTGATCAAAGCGATGAACACCCTGCTCAGCCACGTCACCCGTGGCCGCACTGCGCCGATCCACGATCACATGAAGGGTCGCACCAGTGAAATGGAATTCATCCCCGGCGCGGTTTCCAAGCGCGGCCGCGAACTCGGCATCGCCACGCCATTTAACGATGCCATTGTTGAAATCGATCGCATGATCAACAGAGGCGAACTGGCGATGAGTGCCGACAACTTCAAGCTGCTGCAGGAGAAGGTCGGCGTGAAAGCGCAGGCTTAGTCGACGCTACGGGACCCGGCGCACGCTGAGCGCGCTGAGCGTGCTCAGCGCCCGCAATAAACTTGATTTGCCAAAAATACCGCCATGCGATCGAGCGTGGCGGGATAGATACAGCGAGGTTGCAATGCTCTTGACGCAGCGCCATTGGGCCGCACTTTTTATCGCATTAGGCATCGCCTGCACCGTCCGGGCGCAGGACGTAAAAAATTATCCGACCCGGCCGGTGCGCCTGGTCGTGCCCTACGCGCCGGGCGGCACCGCCGACACCATCGCCCGCATCGTCTCCGACGGTTTATACACGCGCCTCGGACGTCCGGTCGTGCTCGACACGCGCTCGGGGGCGAACAGTGTGGTCGGTTGCGAGATCGTCGCCAACTCCACGCCGGATGGTCACACGCTGATCGTGGTCGCCGCCGGTTTCGCCGTCAATCCAAGCTTGCGCAAGACACTACCCTACGACAGCGTGCGCGATTTCGCACCGGTTGGTCTGGTCGGCACCGGGCCCTATCTCCTGGTGATACACGCGTCGATTCCCGCGAAGACGGTGGCTGAATTCATCGCCTGGGGCAAGGTCCGTCCGGGTGAAATCAGCTATGCCTCAACCGGCGTCGGCAGCCCACCGCATCTGGCGATGGAATTGCTGAAGACCATGACCGGTGTGAATTTCACGCATATCCCATACAAAGGCGGCGGCGCGGTGCTGCCCGACCTGCTCTCGGGCCGCGTGCCGCTGCATTTCAGTTCGGTCTCCACCGGTGCCCCGCATGTGCGCGCCGGTCGCCTGCACGCGGTTGCAATGACTACACCGAAACGTTCGCCCTCGATGCCGGAAGTGCCGACCTTTGATGAGTCAGGGTTGAAGGGCTACGACGTCTCGGGCTGGTACGGCTTGCTGGTTGCCGGCAAAACACCGCCGGCGCTGATCAACCGCATCAATCAGGAACTGCAGCATGTGCTGGCCGATGGTGATGCCGGCAAACGGTTTTTCCAGGCCGGCATCGAACCCGCACCGACCACACCGGCGCAGTTCTCAGCGCTGATCAAAGCGGAAATTCCGAAGTGGGCCAAAGTTTTGAAAGCGGCCGGCGTCGAGCCCGAATAAAACAACACCCCGCCTGCTGAAGCGGGCGGCATGGGCCCGCCGATGCGGGCCGGCGACGCTCTAATCAGCGAGGGCCGAGACCGCGATGTGTCCCATCTTGCCACCGCGATAATCCTCGATTGCGGCGCGTATCTCCACCTCGCTATTCATCACGAAGGGCCCGTAACCGACGATCGGTTCGTCGAAGGGTTGGCCGCTCAACAGCAACAGCTTGGTTTCCTCGACGACGTCGCACACGAGTTCGCTGCCGGCACGCTCGAACACCGCGAGTGTCGCCTCGCCGGCCGTTTCGCCGCCGGCAAATTTCAACTCGCCGTTCCTGACGAACAACGCGGCGCTATCGCCGTCGTTCAGATTGAAGGACACGCGCGCGCCCTTTTTCAGGCGCACGTCCCACACCTGCATCGGGCTGTGGCTGCGCGCCGGGCCCTCGGCACCGCGATAACAGCCGGCGATCACGCGCACACTGCCGGCCGCGTCGGCCATTTCCACCTGCGGAATCTGCGTCGAGATGATGCCTTGATAGCCGGGCGCCAAGCCCTTATCTTTCGCCGCCAGATTGACCCAAAGCTGGATGCACTCAAAGGCGCCACCGCGCGCTGAAAATTCACGGCTGTGAAACTCTTCATGCACGATACCCGCCGCCGCCGTCATCCATTGCACATCTCCCGGCCCGATCACGCCGCCAGCACCGGTTGAATCGCGGTGCTCGACCTCGCCGTCATAGACGATGGTGACGGTCTCGAAGCCGCGATGCGGATGTTCGCCAACGCCGCGGCGCTTTTCCGACGGCGGAAACTGATAGGGCCCCGCGTAATCGAGCAACAGAAAGGGCGACAGTTCGCGCGCCAGATCGGCATAGGAAAACATCGTACGCACCGGAAAGCCGTCGCCGACCCAATGCCGCTGGTTGTTACGATGAATCAACGAAACTTTTTTCATGCATTCCCCCCTCCCGGATACACCTGGATCATGACACGAACGTCAGCGGCGCAGCGCACCACGCAGAAACTACAAGCAGCACAGATTCATTAGAATAGCAGGCCTGCATCCCAACCCCAACCCGGAACCTGAATGGCACACGCATCCATCCGCGGCGTCACGCTGCACTACGAAATCATCGGCAACAGCGGCCCATGGGTAGCAATTGCCCCGGGCGGCCGGCGCGGCATCGAAGGCGTTACCTCAATCGCGCAGCGCATCGCCGCAGCGGGCTACCGCGTGCTGATACACGACCGGCGCAATTGCGGCGCCTCCGATGTATCGATCGACGGCGAAGGTTCCGAATACGAAATCTGGGCCGACGATCTTCACGCTCTGCTGACCCAACTCGGCGCCACGCGCGCCTTCGTCGGTGGCAGCTCGTCGGGTTGTCGCATGGCGATCCTCTACGCGCTGCGTTTCCCGCAGGCGGTGCAGGGACTGTTGATCTGGCGCGTCACTGGCGGTGGCACCGCAGCGCGGCGCCTCGCACGTAACTACTACACGCAGTATATCGAGGCGGCGCAACAAGGCGCTATGGCGGCGGTGTGCGAAACCGAACACTTCAAGGCACGCATCGCCGAGCGCGCTGAAAACCGTGCACGGCTGATGGCGATGGAGGTGCCACATTTCATCAACGTGATGGAACGCTGGAACCGCTATTTCATCGACGGCATCGATCTGCCGATCATCGGTGCCAGCGAAAAAGAACTGCGTTCGATCAGCACACCGGCCTGCGTGATACCGGGCAATGACAACAGCCATCCTCGCCGCGTTGGCGAAAATCTGGCCACCTTGCTACCGGCTGCCGAATTACACAGCCTCGGGCTGGCCGATTACGATCTCGATCTAAGCCCGCGCGACGAATGGCAGGAGCGCGAAGCCGCTCTGGCGAGCGTCTTCACCGGCTTCATGGCAGGTCATTAGGACAATCCGGCAACACCGAGCCGTCTTGCAAGTTGCAGTTCAAACAAGGAGTGAGAGGTGCCATTTTTTATTCTGCCTCGCGCGCCGGCTGCGGGCCCGCGCTCGCAAATCGAACCATCGTGCGTACGACCCTCAAGAAAAGTCACGTCAATGGCGGGTGCATCATGCTGAAAAGCTGCGCAGCGCCGCGGCGCCACGAACGCAAAGATACGCACGTACACAAGTTCGCCGGTGCACTCATATTGCTGTTGTCGGCGGCCGCCGTGAGCGTGTCTGCTGCCGAAGCACCGTTCCCGGCACGACCGGTGCGCATTATCGTGCCTTATCCACCCGGCGGCCTTGGCGATATCTTTCCGCGTGCGCTGGCAACCCGGCTCGCCGAGCGGATCACGCAACCGGTAATCGTCGACAACCGCCCCGGCGGCAGCCAGATGATCGGCGCGCAAATGGCGGCCAGATCAGCGGCCGACGGCCATACGCTGTTCTTCGGCAGCGTGACCAGTCTCGCCATCAACGTCAGCGCGCAAAAAAACCTGCCCTATGATCCACTCAAGGATTTCGCCCCGGTCAGCTTCTGTTTCTCGACACCGTTGTATCTGGTGGTCCATCCAGGCGTCGCCGCGACCTCGGTGAGAGAACTGATCACGCTGGCAAAAACGCGCGCCCGCCCTTTCACCTACGCCTCCGGCGGGCCGGGCACTTCAACCCATCTGGCCGCCGAACTCTTCAAGGCTATGGCCGGCATTGAACTCGTGCACATCCCGTATCGCGGCTCGGCGCCGGCGATGACTGATGTCATGGCGGGCCACGTTGATATGATGTTCGAGGGCGGCGGCATTAACTATATCCGTGACGGCAAGGTGCGCGGAATCGCGGTGACCAGTCTGAAACGCACCGTCAACGCGCCCACCATGCCGACGCTGCATGAATCGGGTGTGCCCGGCTACGAAGCGGCGATCTGGTTTGGCATCGTCGCCCCGGCTGGCACGCCGCCTAACATCATCGCCCTGCTGTCACGCGAAATCGGCGGTGTGCTCAATGAAGCCGGCTTCCGTGAACGCCTGCCGCACCTCGATATCGCTCCCGGCACACCGGAGGCGTTTGCAGAATATATACGCCTCGAAATTCCGAAATGGCGGCGCGTCGTTGAAGCAGCCCGCATCAGTATCGAATAGGATCACAGCCATGAACGCAACAACTCTCGATATCGCCATCGTCGGCGGCGGCATCGGCGGCCTCGCCGCCGCCGTCCTGCTCTCGCAGAGCGGTCACCGCGTGCGTGTTTACGAACAGGCCACACGCTTCGCGCGCGTCGGTGCTGGCATACAAATGACCCCCAACGCGATGAAAGTGCTGCGCCGTATCGGCGTCGAGACAGCCTTGCGTAAGATCGCCTTTCAGTCGCCGCTGGGCATCAGCCGCGAATGGGACAGCGGCGTCGTCACCAATGAATTGAAAATCGGCGCTGAAATCGAAGCCCGTTACGGCGCACCTTATTTGTTCATGCACCGCGCCGACTTGCATGCCGCCATCTACGCCGCCGTCCCCGCCGGCATCGTCACCCTCGGTCGTAAGCTCGCCGCGCTGGATATCGGCGCACAGCGCACCAGCCTGCTCTTTGAGGACGGTGGGCGCGTCACCGCCGACGTCGTGATCGGTGCCGATGGCGTGCACTCACTGATCCGTGAAACCATGCTCGGGCCCGAGCAACCGCGCTTCACTGGCCGTGTTGCCTATCGCACGATATTCCCGGCCGCATTGATGGGGGACACGCGTATCACACCAGTGCGCACCAAGTGGTGGGGACCGGACCGGCATATGGTCGTCTACTACGTCACCGCCAAACAGGACGAAGTGTACTTCGTCACCAGCCAGCCAGAGGACGCCGGCTGGGTCACGCCCGAATCGTGGTCGGCCAAGGGTGATCTGAACGTACTGCGTGAAGCCTATGCGGGATTTCATCCCGAGGTGCAGGCCGTGCTGCGCGCCTGTCCGGACGTGCACAAATGGGCGCTGCTTGAACGCGATCCACTGCCGCGCTGGACGCAAGGCCCGGTCGCCCTGCTGGGCGACGCCTGCCACCCGATGACGCCCTATATGGCGCAGGGTGCTGCCTCTGCACTGGAAGACGCCGCCGTCCTCAGCCGCTGCCTGGATGGGATTGAACGCGATGCGGTGGCAGCCGCGCTGCGGTGCTACGAAGCCACGCGCAAACCACGCGCCTCGGAAATTCAGGGCAGTTCGCGCAAAAACACCTGGATGCGTAACACTACCGATCCGACCTGGGTCTATGGCTACGATGCGTGGAACACACCACTGAATGAGACCACAAGCTGAACCCAATACAGTGGACTACCACCGCCTTGAAATCTGGACCGTGGCCGCTGTTTGCGTAAAATATCTGACAAAGGGGCAATACAATGACAATGACAATGAGACAACTTTACGCAACACCAGAGCCGCGAACTGCAACACCGTCGTCAACGAGGATATAGTCATGCCCATGCTGTTGATTCTGCTCATTACACTACTGGCCACAGCACCCTCCGCAGGTGCGGCCGATGCGTTCCCGTCGAAATCGATCCGCCTGCTGGTTCCGTTCACGCCCGGCGGCGGCGCTGATCTGGTCGCGCGCATGCTTGCACCCCGTCTGGCCGAACGCCTCGGGCAGTCGGTGGTGGTGGATAACCGGCCGGCGGCCAGCGGAGTGCTGGCTACAGAAATGGCGGCACGTGCGACGCCCGACGGTCACACCCTGTTAGTCGCCACCAGCAACTTCTCTGCAAACTCCGCCTTCATGAGCAAACTCCCCTACGACACGCTGAATGATTTCGCGCCAGTGACCCAGGCCGTGCTTTCACCGCTGGTGATGGTGATCCATCCCTCGATTGCGGCCGCCAATCTGCAGGAATTCATTAGCTATGCAAAAAACAATCCGGGGAAACTCAACTACGGCTCCACCGGTAACGGCAGTCCACCCTATCTCGCCACCGAACTGTTCAAGCACATGGCGAAAATCCAGATCACACACATCGTCTACAAAGGCATCTCCCAGGCCCTGACCTCCACACTCAGCAACGAAGTGCAGGTTCTGTTTCCGAATATTTTTATCTCCCAGCCGCATATCCGCGGCAACCGTCTGCGCGCACTCGGCATTACCAGCCTGAAGCGCTCGGAGGCCGCGCCCGACTGGCCGACGATCGCCGAGGCCGGACTGCCGGGCTATGAAGCAAGCATCTGGTACGGTTTTCTTGCCCCGGCCAAAACCCCGCGCCAGATCACCGCGCGGCTACAAAAAGAAATCACCGCAATTCTGCAAACGCCGGAAGTCCGTCAAACCGTTATATCGCAGGGCGGCACGCCGGTCGGCAATACGCCAGAGGAGTTCTCCATTCTGCTGCGCGAAGACATCGCGCGTATCGCCGCCCTCGTCAAGAGCGCCGGACTGCGTGCCGACTAGACGCGCAGCTTCCTTCCATAGCGAACCAGCTGCGGATATGCGCGCCCTCGTCACGGCGTTCGACGCTTTTGGCGGCGAACGCGTCAACGCCTCACAGGCGGCGATCAAACGCCTGCCGCCGGCGATCAAAGGCATGACATTCGAGACCCTCGTGCTGCCGACTTCATTCGCCCGCGCACCGCTGTTGCTGGCCGAGGGCATTGCACACTTTGCGCCGGATGTCGTCTTGTGCGTGGGCGAGGCCGGTGACCGCCATAACCTCTGTCTCGAACGCGTCGCCATCAACTGCTGTGACGCGCGCGTCGCCGATAACGATGGCGTCCGGCCGGCAGGAAGTCGCTCCATCGAAGGCGGGCCGGCGGCCTATTTTTCAACCCTGCCGCTGAACCCCATGCTCGCCGCGCTGCGCGAAGCCGGACTAGCATCGGAAATTTCAAACAGCGCCGGCAGCTTTGTCTGCAATCACGTTTTCTACGCGCTCCTGCATCTGGCCTCGGCGCAAGGCAACCGCTGGCGCGGCGGTTTCCTGCACGTCCCCTATGCCTTCGATGCGGTGGCCAGACCGCAGGCGCGTATGCGTGTCGACGATATTGTGCGCGCCATCGTCTTGGCGCTCGACGCAGCAGCTAATCGGGCTGCAGCTTGAATGCGCGCACGATTTTGCCGAGACGTTCGACTTCGAGTTTGATGTAGGCAGAAAATTCATCGGCCGAGTTACCAACAGGCACATAGCCAAAATCCTGCATACGCTTGACTGTAGTCGCATTACGCAATACCGACAGCGTCGCCGCCCTCAATACCGAGACAACTGCGGGTGGCGTCCTGGCGGGGACCACCATGCCGTACCAGTTGCCCGACTCGTAACCAGCGACACCGGCCTCGGCCAACGTGGGCAAATCAGGCGTAAGCGAGACGCGCCGTGCGCTACTAACGGCCAGCGCGCGCATGCGGCGCCCTTGAATATTCGGCAACGCGACGCCGACCGGCGCGAAATAGACCTGTGTCTCACCGGCAAGAATAGCGTTTAAGGCTGCACCGCCGCCCTTGTAGGGAATGTGCAGAATATTAATAGCGGCCTGTCCCTTGAACAATTCCATCGCGAGAAAACTGTAAGTACCCGTACCACCCGAACCGTAGTTCAGTTCACCGGGCCGTTCCCGCGCGAGCTTGACCAGTTCGACCACCGATTTGACCGGCAGGGACGGGTGCACCACCAGCACGGCGGGCCCCGTCGCCAGTTGGGTAATAGCCGTGAAATCACGCTGCAAATCGTAATTAAGATTACGGTACAGCGAGACATTCACCGCCTGCGTGATCGTGTTCTGCAAAATCGTATAGCCGTCGGCTGCTGCGTGCGCGACGATTTCAGCGGCAAGATTGCTGCCGCCACCGGCGCGATTCTCAACGACGACTTGCCGCCCGAGGGATTGCGACAGGCTTTCAGCGATCAAACGGCCCAGCGTATCCGCACCGCTGCCTGGCGAACCGGTGACCACGTAACGCAGCGGCTTCGATGGAAACGGTTGCGCATCGACGCTATTAGCGCATACCCCGCCATACAGCACGACGGCACACGCCACTGCTGCGGTCACGCTCCGTATGCGTTTCAGCGCTCCCATGTTTTGGACAACTTGCGCATCTGCGCCGGAGTGTTCTTGCTGTTCTTGCGCGAACCGCCGGCCTTAACCACTTTATGCAACTGGCGCAAAGCAAGCCCGATCGTCGGCCAGCCCGCGTACTGGCCGACATGAATGATCAACTCGACCAGTTCTTCCTCGGTGATGCCGATATGCAGCGCACTGTGATAATGCGAATGATTGCCGGTCGGCCGCGCCAGCGCGACACCGGCCGCAATCGTGATCAACTGGCGTTCGCGCAGACTCAGCTTGCCGCGTGTCCACACGTCGCCAAACAGATGACCGACCGTCATTTCGTAGAGATCGGCAGAATCGCTCTTATGCGAATCGAGCAGACCCTCACGACCCATTTTTTTTAGCAGATCGTGGCCGCGATTCATGCTGTCGTCTTTTTTCTTCATACTCTTCCCCCCCCGCTTTCAATGTAAGTTTCATTAAGACACTTTCAATCCTGCTCCGGCTCTAGATTCAGCACTTTCACCACTGTCGCCAAGGCATCCGACCCGCTACGAATGAACGTCATGAATTCTTCCGGCGTATCGCCGACCACAACATACCCCAGTTCCCCCAAACGCCGCGCAATCTCTGTATTGCCGAGCGCCGTCACGGTGGCGCGATGCAACGCACTCATAATATCCTTCGGTGTTTTGACGCCAGCGATGGACGCACGACAATCACCCGCGGCGAACTCGCCAGTTGCATCACTGCAGAAAAATCACGCCTTAGATCGAACGGCAGATTAGGATAGAGACAAACGTTGACCGCATGCGTGATGCTGACCATAAAGACCGTGTGGCAATCAGCGGGCGATTTGACAACGATCTCGGCGGCGCTATTGCTCGCCGCGCCAGGGCGGTTATCGATGGTGACTTGCTGGCCGAGCAACGGTGTGAGTCCGCCGCCGACCACGCGCGCCATCACATCACCGCCACCGCCGGCCGAAGCGCCGGCTACGACACGCAGCGGAGGCAACGGCTAACTCTGTGCAACGGCGCTGCAAGTGGATTGCATGGCAACCGCGATAAACAGGCCTGCGCAGACCCCGCGCATGATCAATGCCCGCTGTCATCCCTGCCGAACCAGCCTTCAAGCTGTTCGTCGAACTGGCCGTCAATCAGCACGTAGAGCATACGGCAGACCTTGCCCGATCGATTGCTCCAGGCATGACTGTTGCCACGCTGAATCACCACGTCACCAGCTTTCAGCAAGACGTCTTCATCATCGAGCACCAGCGTGATTTCGCCTTCGAGGACGACGGCGTAATCAAGCGACTCGGTGCGGTGCATCATCGGGTGGCGTCCGCCCTTGCCAAATTGCGCGGCATTGGCGTTGCCGGCGGCGGCAAACACTTCGCGCGCTTTTTCCGGCGACAGATTGCGGATCTCCTCAGACTCGGGCTGCAGTTCGGCAATGCGCAACACCGTGCCGCCCTTGGGCGGATGGATGGTGCGCGGGCCCTGCGCAGTGGGATCATCCTCACTCGCCTTGATAATCACCGGCAGCGCGCCGGTCTTCCAGATATCACTCGACTGATGACCGGGACGCAGCGGATTGGTTTTGAGATGCGGCGCCAGAGCATCGGACAACACCACAGCCTTGCCGTCCTTGTTGTGGCCGGCGACCACGCGGCGGATAAATCCTGACATAGATTCCTCGCTTGTTAATGAAATGATCGAATCAATACGGCATTAAAAACAACCAGTCCCGCAGCCCGGCTTTGTTATTCGGGCTCGACCCCGGCGACGCGCGCGGCTTCACCCATGCGCTTGATCGCGGTGGCGACAAAGGGTTTGAAATCAGCCGCCGCACCACCAATTGGATTGAGACCGAGTTTGCTGAAACGCTCGCGCACTTCAGGCAACGTGAATGCACGACGCACTTCGGCTTCGAGTTTCGCCAGCACCGCACGCGGCGTTTTCGCCGGCGCAAACAGGCCGTGCCAGCTCGCATCAATTTGCGTCAGGGGTCCGCCGGCCTCGGCCAGTGTCGGCACCTCGGGCAAAAACGGCGCACGCGTCGGCGCATCGTAGCCCAGCGCGCGCAGCTTGCCGCTCTTGATCAGAGGCAGACCGAGCGTTGGCGTGACGAACATCACCTGCACTTCGCCGCCGGCCACCGCCGTCATCGCCGCCCCCGCACCCTTGTACGGGATGTGCACCATGTTGGTCCCGGCTTTGGCATTAAACAATGCCGAGGTCAGATGAATGGTGTTGCCGATACCGGGCGAGCCGTAGGCAATTTTGCTCTCAGGCTTTTTCGCCAGTGCGATCAATTCCTTCACGTTCTGCGCCGGCACCGAGGGATTCACCACCAGTATGTGGCCGTCCGACGAACACAGATGCGACACCGGCTCGAGATCACCCAGCGGGTCGTAGGGCATTTTCTTGTAGATGGCGGGATTCACCGCATACGACGCCGAGGTCACCAGCAGCGTATAGCCGTCGGGCACCGACTTGGCGACCAGATCAGCGCCTATCATGCCGTTGGCCCCCGGACGGTTGTCGACAATAAAAGACTGGCCGGTCTGCACGGTGAGTTGTTGCGCCACGATGCGCGCGGTGGTGTCGGGTCCGCCGGCACCAAAGCCGACCACGATACGCACAGGCTTTGACGGCCACTCCTGGGCGAACGCATCGACTGTGACGAGGGCCGCAGTCAAAGACAACAGGATTGCAACTGAACGCATGGGCTTGCTCGCTAATGAAGGCGGGGGACGATTGCCGCCGGGTTGAAAAAAAGCGCCCGAGTATAGTCACCGCCCGCGGCGCAGGGCAAGAAGACGCTAGCGGCGCCCGCCGCAACCGGCGAAAACCGCTATGATGGCGCCCTTCATATCAACAGCGCGGCAGTTGCGCCGCGCTTCATCGGGGAACACACATGAAAGTCTGCATATTCGGCGCAGGTGCCGTCGGTGGCCATATTGCCACGCGTTTAATCAATGCCGGTGCCGATGAGATTTCCATCGTCGCGCGCGGCGCCATGTTGAAAGCCATCCGTGAACGCGGCCTCACGCTGCGCTCCAACGGCAAGGAAGAAATCCACGTCCAACCGAAAACTGCCACCGATGATCCGTCGACACTGCCGCCGCAGGATGTGGTGCTGGTGACGGTGAAAGCGCATGCACTCTCGGCCGCCGCCCCGGCAATCGGCAAACTGCTCGCCGCCAACGGCGTGGCAGTATTTCTGTTGAACGGCATTCCATGGTGGTTCCAGCATGGTTTCAAAGCCGGCGCGAGCACACTGCCACTGCTCGATGCGGACGGCGCGTTGTGGCGCGAGGTCAAAGCTGAACGTGCGCTCGGTTGCGTGGTGCTCTCGCCCAACGACATGGTCGAGCCGGGTGTCATCGTGCACAACGGCGCGCACAAGCTGGTGATCGGCGAACCCGACAATACGACCACATCGCGCCTTCAGGCCGTCGTTGACATGATCAAGCGTGGCAATATGGACGCGCAAATATCGAACGATTTGCGCAAGGACATCTGGCAGAAACTCAGTCTGAACGCCTCGGGCAACACCGTCACCGCCATCACCCTCAACGATCTGGCGCAGGTCGGCGCCGATGAAGGCCTTGTCACTGTCTCGGTCAATGTGATGAAAGAAACCCTCGCTGTCGCCGCCGCACAGGGCTGGGACCTGCGCGCAGAAACCGATTGCGACGCCGCTGCACGCCGCGGCCGTCCCGGTCAGCGCACCTCGATGATGCAGGACGCACTGGCCGGTCGCGCCATGGAATGCGAAGCGCTGATGGGACAAACCCAGGCCTTCGCGCGCGAACTCGGCATCGCCACACCGAGCATCGACGTCATGCTGCCGCTACTGCGCGGACTCGACCGCTCGTTCCGCACGAAGTAAAAGCGATCGAAGAATAAAAAACGGGGCCGCAAGGCCCCGTTTTTTATTCAACCGCCGGCGAAGCGCGGCAGCGCAAACCTCAGCGCACCGTCTTGCGCGCAATCACCACGTTATCGAGCACCAGATTCTGCGTCCAGATCCAGCGCGCGCCGGCGAACAACTCCGGGTAACGCGTATAAGCCGGCAGTGCCGTGACGCCAATCTCCTGATCGGTGAACTCCCAGGCACGCGGCCAGTTGCTATCGTTAAAACGTGACGACTGCCAGTTGGCCGGAATCGGATAATGCACCGCGTAGCACTTCGCCTCACAGTTGGGCTTGCGTGCAAACGGATGCGTGCGACCGCCGAGGTTGGGCGTGTCATGAATGTTGCCGCGCTCGACCACTTCCTTTGGATCCATCAACGGCGCGATAAAGAAAGTCTGCGCCTTCCACGAACTATCGGTCATGGTACCGTCGCTGAAGCGGGCGATCAGACCGCCATCGCCCGGATACCACTGGCTGGTAGCCGGCGTGACGGGCACCGGAAACTGTTCCATGCCCAAACCAAGGTGCTCATCCCAGTCCACCAGCAGGAATGCCATGGTGTAGGGCCGCTTCACCTTGAACTTAACGATCGTAGAATTGAACGGCGTATACGGCGTATTGTCGACCGACACCAGTTTGCCGTTGACCCACATCTCGTAATAGTTATCGGCAACGATATAGCCGGTGATGACTTCGCCATCGGCATCGATCTCGACTACCGGCACATTGGCGGCCGAAGTCGCCGCGGTATTCGCCGGCAGTACCTGGTTGCACTCGTTGTAAAGATCAAAGCTCTTTGGCCCCAGCCCCCTGCCCGCTGCAGTATCCGCCGGCACCGTGATTACCGTGCCGTCGGTAGCGGTAATCTGACCGACGGCACTCTTGCGGATATTCATGCGCGGATTGTGCGCGGTGCAATCCGGATAAACGTTCGGATTGATAATCTTGGTCGCCGGCCCCTGCGTCACCATTCTTTTGTAAGACGTGTTGTCGGCATCCAGGCCAGCATTACCGCCCATCGACTGACAACCGGCCAGTAGAGCGCCGCAGGCAACGGCGAAAACCATATTGCGAAGCGCAGCAAAGTGCGAGAGCACCTGACTTTTCATGACTATTTCCTCCTGATTGGAAAACCCTGAAACACCGGCGGGACCGGCGTGTTTTTCTGCAACGCCAGCTTAACCAAGCCGGCACGGTGTGGCAACACAAGCGGACGCTTACACTTCCTTGCCCTGGATCGAACGCCCGGCAGGACGCTGCGCTCAGGGCACGATGGCGAGAAAAAGAAAAGCCGCAAACAGCACCAGATGCACGGCGCCCTGCATGATAGTGGCGCGACCGGTAGCCAGCGTAATCGCACTGATAAACAAGGTGAGTGCAAGCATCACCGCCTCTTTCGGTGCCAGCCCCAGTTCCAGCGGTAGTCCGATCGCAATCGACACCGCCGCCACCGTCGGTATCGTCAAACCGATGGTCGCCAACACCGAACCCAGGGCGAGATTCAAACTGGTCTGCATACGATTACAGACGGCGGCGCGGACTGCCGCCCAGGTTTCCGGCAACAATACCAGCAAGGCAATCGCAATCCCCACCACCGCCAACGGCGCACCGGCGCTTTCAACGCCGCTTTGAATCGCTGGTGCCAGCAGCTTGGCCAGGCCCACGACCGTGATCAGGCTGATGAACAGCAGCACGGCACTGGCAACCGCAGTGACTGTGCTTGGCGGCGGCGCGTGATCGTGTTCGGCGTCGGGCTCCAGCGGCAGGAAGTAATCGCGGTGGCGCACCGTCTGCACAAAGACGAACACCGCATAGAGCGCGAGTGACGCCACGCCGACAAACAACAGCTGCGCATTGGACAAAAACGGCCCCGGGGTGGTCAGCGTGTAAGCGGGCACGACGAGGGTCAGCGTTGACAGCGCCGCCAGCACCGACAGCGCCGGACCGGTGCCATCGATGCGGAAGGTCAGCACCCGGTGACGCATACCGCCGGCCACCAGACACAGACCGATGACGCCGTTACAAACGATCATCACTGCCGCAAACACGGTGTCACGGGCCAACGCACCGGCGCCCTCGCCGCCCGACAGCATCATCGAGACGATCAAGGCCACCTCGATCACCGTCACCGCCACCGCCAGCACCAGCGTGCCCAGCGGTTCGCCGATGCGATGGGCGATCACTTCGGCGTGATGGACGGCCACCAGAACAGCGGCAATCAACACCGCCGCCACCAGTGCGATTAATAACGCACCGGGAGCCGGCCCCCAGGCGAGCACTAACGTCGCGCACGCCACCAGCGGTGCGAGCACGCTCCATAACGGCAAACCAAACCAGGTCTTGTTCAGCATACACAGCCCTCTTGGCGCAGCGAGATCAAGATCACGCCCCGGCAAGGATTGCCGCCGCCATCTTCTCGGCGACCATGATTACCGGCACATTGGTATTACCGGCGATCAGGTTGGGCATCACCGAGGCATCCACCACCCGCAGTCCGGCAACGCCATGCACACGGCCGGCCGCATCAACCACCGCGTGACGGTCATCAGCGCGCCCCATGCGGCAGGAACCCGCAGGGTGAAACATACCGGCGATATTGTCGCGCACATGCGCTTTAAGGTGCTCGCGATCGCGCGCCAGCGCCACCAGATCGATGCGCTTGCCGGTCAGCAAGCCGAGGGCGAAATCGCTCAGGCCCGGCACGATGTTGAGCATGCTCGCGATCATCGAAGTCTTCACAGCGTTTTTGCGATTAAGCTCGTTCAACTGGCGCAACTTGTCAGTGAAGCGCACCGGAAACGGCGTACCCATCAGCGCGCGCACACGCTCCCAGGCGATGATCTGCAGCGTGCGTTCATAGACCATGGTGAGGCGCTCGAGATCGCGCGGATCGCCGAGGAAATTAAATTCAATCAGCGGATGCACCGCGGCGTCCTTCGCGCGCAGCGTAATGCGGCCGCGCGACATCGGCCGCAACAGAGAGGGCGCGAGGTTGCCGATCTGCTGGCCGAGCGCATTCCATGACGTCTTGCTCTGCACGTTGATATAGAGGTCGGCGGGCGCACAACCGGCCACCCCCGACGAATACCGAAACGCCGAGGTCACATGGGTGTTGAGCGCAGGCGGCTGTCGCGCTTCGCGATTCAAATGAAAGCCGACAAACAGGATGGCGTGGTTCTGTAAATTCGCACCCACGCCGGGCCGGTCGGCCACCACATCAATACCCAGCGCACGCAATTCTTCGGCCGCACCGATGCCGTTACGCATCAGCAGCGTCGGCGAAAACACGCCGCCACCGCAGACGATGACTTCACGCGCATGGAAGGTTTGTTCGGCGCCATCGATCAGCGCGGTGACACCGGTGACACGCGTGCCGTCAAAATTGATTTTGCGCACGACGGCCAACGCGGTGATGGTGAGGTTGGGGCGCCGGCGCACCTCGGGCGTCAAATAGGCCATCGCACTCGAGACGCGCTGCTGCGGCGTGTTGGTCATTGGCACCGAGCAATAACCGTCGCGGAAATCGCCATTCATGTCGGCGACATAGGGAATGTCATGCGCGGCGGCGTAATCGTAGAGCGTGCGCGTCAACGGCGGCCATTGTTCGCGCGGCAGGCGGCGCAGCGGAATCGGCCCGGCATCGCCGTGCAGTTCTTTTTTGAAATCCCCGCTTTTTACGTCCCAGTCCGTTTCCATTTTGCGATAGAAGGGCAACACGCCGTCCCAGTCCCAGCCGCTGGCACCGGCGGCGGCCCACTCGGCGTAATCGGCCGGCGTGCCGCGCAGTGCCACCATGCCCATCACCGAACCACCACCGCCCATCACGCGACCCTGCGGAAAACCGGTCGGCGCACCATCCTTCGCCGTCAGCCAATGCGCCTTGAGTTCGGGCCAGACATACGACTTGTTGTAGTAGGACGACGGATAGTTGTCGCGCACATCGACGGGCTCGCTGCCCGGCGCGAAATCGCGACCAGCTTCGAGCAGCAATACGCTGCAGGATGAACGTTCGGACAAGCGGCTGGCGGTGACGCAACCGGCGACACCTGCGCCGATGACTATGTAATCAAAACTGCCGGGCATTGCGAATACTCCAGGTTCGGGAATGACCATTCGAAAAGCATGCGCTTGCCCCCATCTTCGGGTGCTGCCCCTTAACCGGCAAAGCCAGCCGTCTGTGGGAAGCGCCACCAGCAATTTCTCCCGCCTCAGTTGCGTCGCAATCGCCACGTCGCGCTTGCCTTCCTCTGCGAGCGCAGGGGAAGGCAAGCCATAAACACGGCCATCATTTCGCCGCCCGCCCCCGCGCATGCGATGCGCGGGGGCGGGTTGGGGCGGGGGCGTACAGCGCATGCAATACCAATAATTTCTAGCCGAAGGCTACCGCATCGTCCGCATGCTGACAACGCGCGCGCAGCCGAAACACAGGCGCCGCGGAGTATCATCTGCGCCTCGTTCAATTTACCGATGGAATTCCCATGAGCACATCGAACAAAGTCGCCATCGTCACTGGCGCCGGCAGCGGCATCGGCAAAGCCACCGCACTCGCGCTACTCAGCGCCGGTTACTGCGTCGGTCTCGCCGGCCGCCGTGCTGAACTGCTCGCACAAACCGCCGCCGAATCCGGCGCCGGTTCGCGCGCCCTGCCGCTGCCCACCGATGTCAGCAAACCCGATTCAGTCAATGCGCTGTTCAGCAAAACCCGTGACGCCTACGGCCGCATCGACGTGCTGTTCAACAACGCCGGCGCCAACGCGCCGGGGATTTTGTTTGAAGACCTGACCTACGAGAAATGGCAGTCGGTGGTCGACGTCAATCTGACCGGCATGTTTCTCTGCGCGCAGGCCGCCTATCGCATGATGAAAGAGCAAAGCCCGCGCGGTGGCCGCATCATCAACAACGGCTCGATCTCGGCGCACGCGCCGCGTCCCGACTCGGCGCCCTATACCGCAACCAAACACGCGGTAACGGGACTCACCAAATCAATCTCCCTCGACGGCCGCCAATACGACATCGCCTGCAGCCAGATCGACATCGGCAACGCGCTGACTGAATTGGCCAAACGCATGTCCACCGGCGTCAAGCAGGCCGACGGCACGGTGAAGGTCGAAGCGATGATGGATGTGAACCGGGTCGCCGATGCGGTAGTGCATATGGCCGGGCTGCCGCTCGATGTGAATATCCAGTTCATGACCATCATGGCCTCGAAGATGCCGTTCGTCGGCCGCGGCTAAATTAGCCCGCAGCCACCGCCGCCTCACACGCATGCCCGCCGCTGACTCCGCAGCCAACCCGCACGGAACACGGCGTTGACCGCGCCGGACTGGTTGTGGATCGCGCTGACCATCGGCGCGGCCCTCGCGCAGACCTTCCGCAACGCTGCGCAACGCCAACTTACGGCGACACTTGGCACGCTGGGTGCGACCCTGGTGCGCTTTCTCTACGGCCTGCCGTTCACGCTGGCCTGGCTGGCGGCGGTCAGTCTGTATGGCGCTTACAGCTGGCCCGCATTGACGCCGGTGTTCGTCGGCTGGGCGTTGCTTGGCGCAGCCAGCCAATTGACCGCCGCCGCGCTGCTCTTGCAAGTCATGGAGGAGCGCAACTTCGCACTCGGCATCGCCTACTCCAAAACCGATGCGATTCTGGTCGCGCTATTTGCCTTTCTGATCCTCGGCGAGTCAGTGGCGGCAGGCGTGGCGCTGGCGATCGGCATCGGCACGCTGGGCGTGATGCTGCTGGCGCCAGCCGATCCGCAACGCCCGCTGCGCGCCATGCTCGAAGGATTGACCAGCCGCAGCGCTCTGCTTGGTGTGGGCAGTGGTGCCTGCTTTGCCTTCAGCGGTGTGTGCAACCGCGCCGCCGCGCTGTCGGTGCCGGAAACACATTTCCTGCTGGCGGCGGCCATCATTCTGGCGATCGCGCAAAGCGTGCAAACCTTTGCCCTCGGTGGCTGGTTGCTGGCTCGCCGCGCCGGCACCCTGACCTTGATCTTCCGCGCCTGGCGCCCGTCATTGTTCGCCGGCTGCATGGGTGCGACCGCCTCGATCGGCTGGTTTACCGCGGTGGCCATCGAACCAATCGCGCACGTGCGCACGCTGGCCTTGATCGAACTGGTGTTTGTTTACGCGGTGTCACAACGCATCTTCCGCGAAAAAATCACCCAACGCGAAATCACCGGCATGGGCATGCTGGCCGCCGGTCTCTTGATGGTCACGCTGACGCGTTAAGACCTTGTCGTAGTGCTGCCGGCACGGCTGCTGTCGCAGTATTCCTAGAAAAGACAAGAAAAGGCTAGAATTCAAAACATGGAAAAAAAGCCCACCTCCCGCCTGCTCCGCCTGCCGCGGAAACTCGCCCTCATCGCTGCCGCCGCTGCTGCCGCTCTCGCCTTGCTCTACACGCTGGGCGGCTTTGTCCTCCTGCCGTGGTATGCACAACGCGAACTGCCGCGCCTGCTCGAACAACAACTGCATCGCCCGGCGCAAATCGGCGCGATCCGTTTCAATCCGTTCACCCTGACGCTGGAGGCCAACGACTTCGCGCTGACCGAACAGGACGGCCGGCCGCTGGTTTCCTTCAAGCGCGCGCTGATTGATCTGGAATGGCGCTCGATCGCCCAACGGGCCGTGGTACTGGGTGCGATCCGGCTGCAAACACCGGCGCTACATATCGGCATCACCGCCGACGGCAGCCTCAATCTCGCCGCGCTGGGCGGCAAGCAAGCGGACGCAGCGCAGGCGCAACCCGCGAAACCGGCGTCACCGCCACGGTTTGCGATCGGCGAACTCGACATCAACAACGGCAGCCTGTCTTTTGCAGACGAACGGGTCGGCTACAAAAACCGCTTCGAAGAGCTTTCGTTCAAACTCTCCGCGCTGTCGACCTTCAGCGAAAACAAAGGCCCGTATGCACTGACCGCCACCACGCCTGGCGGCGCCACACTCAAATGGCAGGGCGAGGCCTCGGTGACACCGCTGGCGGCCAACGGCACGCTGGCACTCGAACACAGCGCGCTGGCGGAACTGCAACCGCTGCTGAAAAACAGTCTGCCGGGCACCCTCAGCAGCGGCCGCGTCAGTGTTGAGCTGCCCTATGAATTCGCGCTCACCTCGGGCAAACCGCAGCTCACCGTGCGCAATGGCAAACTCTCGATCGAGTCCTTCGCCCTCGACGGCGCGAGCGCGGATCAGCCCTCGATCAAACTCGCCGCCCTCAACCTCGACGATCTGGCGGTCGACTTCAAGGCGCAAGCGGAAGGCGCCCCGCTAATCGATGTAAAAAGCAGCGCGTTGGCGGTCAGAGGCTTCGCCTTCGGCAGCGCGGCCGCAACCTCGGGTCAGACTGCGGTGGCCCTCGACAGCCTGCAACTGGGCGAAATCACGCTGAATATTGAAAGCGGCACCGAGAGCAAACCCCGGACCAGTGTAAAAACCGCGACACTCGCCGCCAAAGGCTTCTCGTTCGGCGACGGCGCGGCAACCTTTGCCCTCGACAACCTGCGACTCGACCAGATTGCGTTAACCATGGCTACGGCGGCAAGCGGCAAAGCAGCCATCGAACTCACCAGCGCGAAACTTGCTGCCGAAACCTTCTCGCTAAAAGCGCCCGGCGGCAACGCACCGTTGGTGACACTGGCCGCACTGACGCTCGACAGCATCGGCCTCGATGTGAACGCCCGCGCGGTGAACATCGGCGCGCTGCGGCTGACGGCCCCCGACATCAAGCTCAGACGCGATGAAAACGGCGAGCTTGATCTGCTCAAACTGTTTTCGCCGAAGGACCAACCCCCGTCAGCGCCGTGGCTGGTCGGTGTCAAACAGGTTGAAGTCAGCGGCGGTGCGGTGGCGCTCGACGACCGCACGCTGGACCTCGCGCCCGCGCTGAAAGACATCAGTATCAAGCTCGGCGATGTCACCAGTAATTTCGCGCGGCCGGTTGCCTTCGATATCGCCACCGCCATCGTCAGCGGCGGCACGCTGTCGGCGCGCGGCCGCGCGGCCCCCGGCGGCGCGGTTGAAGCAGAAATCAACGGCGCGGCGATCACCCTCACGCCGCTGCAAACGCTAATCGCACGTCAGGCCAACGTTGTGCTGGCCTCAGGCGAAATGGCTTTCGCCGGCAAGCTAAAAACCAGCGGCGCCAAGACGGCGCTGTCTTATCAGGGCAGCGCCGGGATCAACAACCTGAAGATTAACGATTCCGCCGGCGTGCTGCTGGCCGGCTGGAAATCGCTCGCCACCACCACCCTGCGTGTGCAGACGGCACCGACACAAATTGAAATCGATACGCTGCACTGGCAGGCGCCGGCGGGCAAATTCGCGATTGCCGCCGACCGCACGACCAATTTCCGGCGCGCCCTGCAAAACAATGCCAGCCAAACCGCCGCCGCGCCGCCGACCGCAACTCCGCCGGCGGCGGCAACACCGCCGGCGGCCGCTTCCGACCCGGCTGGCGAGGATGCCTTCGCGCTGCAAATCCGCCGCGTCGAGATCAAAGACGGCGCGCTCGATTTTTCGGATGAAACCATCGGCGGCGGCTTTGCCACCGGCATTCAGGAATTCAACGGTACCATCAACGGCATTTCCACCGACCGCAGCACGCGCAGCCAGCTCGCCATCGAGGGCCGCGTTGATGAGTACGGCTTCGCGCGGGTCTCCGGCTCGCTCAATCCCTTCCAGCCGCGCGACCGCACCAATGTGCGCCTCGAATTCCGCAATCTTGACGTGCCCAAGGTCACGCCCTACGCGGTGCGCTTTGCGGGCTACAAGGTCGCCTCCGGACGCATGTCGCTGGATCTGAATTACAGCGTGCGCAACAACCTGATCGAAGGCAATCACCGCCTGGTACTCGATCAATTCACACTCGGCGAGCAGGTCGATTCGCCCGGCGCCATGAATCTGCCACTACGGCTGGCAATCGCCATTCTCAAAGACGACGACGGCAAGATCGACCTCGCGGTGCCAATCAGCGGTAATCTCGACGATCCGAAATTCGATTATGGCGGCGTGATCCGCCAGGCCCTCTTCAACATACTCACCAGCATCGTCACCGCACCATTCAAACTGATCGGCAGCCTGTTTGGCGGCGGCCAGGGTGAAGAAATCAGCCAGATCGCCTTTGATCCGGGTTCGGCGCGCTTGTTGCCACCGGAGCGCGAAAAACTCGCGCGTATCGTGCAGGCGCTAGGCAAACGTCCCGAACTAAAACTGCAGGTGCCGGCCCGTTACGATGTCGAACTCGACACGCGCGCGCTGCGCCGTACCGGTTTGCGCCGCGATCTGGGGCGTGGCGCCGGACTCGATATACAAGAGGAAAACCCGCCGGGGCCGGTGAACCTCGACGACGCGCGCACCCGCAGCGCCGCACGCAGCCTGTTTGCAGAACGTTTTTCCAGCGCCGCGCTCGACAAAATACGCGCTGAATTCGAAGCCAAGGCGAAAGATGGCGGCGCCGACGCCGCCAAACAAAGTGCCGTCAGTGTCACCGACCGCATGCGGCGTTTGAGCAGCGGCGAACCGCAGGTCACCGACACCGCTGATTTTTACCGTGCGCTGAGCCGCCGGCTGGCAGCGGCGCAACCGCTCGCCGCCGACGCACTCAGCGAACTGGCACGCAAACGCGCCACCGCTATCGCTGATACGCTCAAGGGCGCCGGCATCGATGGCGCGCGCGTCACGCTGACCACCGGCGAACCCTTGAAAAACGCCAATGGCAAAGCCGTTTCAATCGAACTCGCGCTGGCCGCGCGCTAGCGCAGCAATTTTTTTCAGTCGAGCCGCACGCCGGCGGTTTTAACGATCTGACCGTATTTGGCGATTTCAGATTTGATGTAATCACCAAAGGCTTCGGGGGTCGGTGCGGTAAACGGAAAAATACCCAGCTCGGCGAGCCGATCCTTGACGTCGCTCATGCCCAGCGCACGGTTGATTTCTGCATGCAGGCGGTAGACGATTTCTTTGGGCGTACCGCGCGGTGCCAACATGCCGTACCAGTTGTCGACGGCGAAGCCCGGCACACCGGCCTCGGCCACCGTCGGCAAATCCGCAAAGTGATCAATGCGCTTCGAAGAGGTGACCGCCAGCGCGCGTATGCGGTTGGCCTTGATCTGCGTCAGCGCCGTCGACATGGTGGCAAAAATCAATTGCAGATTGCCACCGACAAGATCAATCATGGCCGGCGCACCGCCTTTGTAAGGAATATGTGACATCTTCACACCGGCCATCATATTAAAAAGTTCGCCCGCCAGATGATCGGCGGCACCAACCCCCGACGAACCGAAATTAAGCTTGCCCGGATTCGCCTTCGCATAGGTGATCAAATCCTTCACGGAGTGCGCCGGCAACGAAGGGTGGACTACCAGCACGTTGAGCGCCGACACACCGCGCGCCACCGGCTCGAAGCCATTGTTAGGATCGTAGGGTAGTTTCGAATATAAACTCGGTGCCACCGCAACCGGACCGATGGTCCCGTGCAACAACGTGTAACCATCGGGCGTGGCATTGGCACCGATGCCCATACCGACGATGCCATTGCCGCCGGGCCGGTTGTCGACGATCACCTGCTGACCCCACGCATCGGTAAGCTTTTGTGCAATCGAACGCGCGGTGATATCCGAGCCACCGCCTGGTGCGACGGTGATGATGATACGTATCGGACGCTTTGGATAATCCTTGGGTGCCTGCGCGTAGACGACCGAAAAAGACAACGCAGAACATAACGCAACACTCGTGATCACAGCGGTTCGCATGGCGACTCCAGAGGGAAATAATGCGTACCGATGATACACTCGGGTCAATTCAATAAGGAGGTTTACCATGACAAAATCTGCGCACAACACCGGTGCATTACCGTCATCCAACGCACCAATACAGAACCTCACCGCCACTGAAATCGCCGCCGCCGTGAATGCGCGCACGCTGACCTGTGAGACAGTGGTACGCGCATTTCTCGAACGCGTCGCCGCACGCGAAGCCGAGGTCATGGCCTGGGAGTATCTCGATGCAGATCAGGTCATCACCAAAGCGCGCGCGCTGGATGCCGCCGGCGTCAGCGGCGCGCTGGCCGGCGTGCCCTTCGGTATCAAGGACATCATCGACACCTGCGACATGCCCACACAGATGGGCTCACCCATCTACAAGGGCCACCGCCCTAAAGGTGACGCCGCCTGCGTCGCGCTCGCACGCAAGGCCGGCGGCATTCTGCTCGGCAAAACCGTCACCACCGAATTTGCCAATCGTCATCCGGGCAAGACGCACAACCCGTTCGACTTCACACGCACACCCGGCGGTTCATCGAGCGGCTCGGCGGCGGCGGTCGGTGACCACATGGTGCCGCTCGCCATTGGCACACAAACCACCGCTTCGACGATACGGCCGGCGTCATTCTGCGGCACCTTCGGTTACCGGCCAACGCATGGTGATCTGCGCTGCGTCGGTGTCAAAGAAGCTGCCGGCTCACTCGACACACTGGGGCTCTTCGCGCATTCGGTCGACGACATCGCACTGTTTCGCGATGTCCTCACCGGCAGCGCGCCGGTGCCGATCGCCGAGCCCGTGCGTCCGCTGCGCATCGGCTACTGCCGCACGCATCTGTGGCCGCAACTCGAAGCACACACACAAGCATTGATGGAAGACGCCGCGCAACGCCTGGCGCGTGCCGGCGCAGAAGTCAAAGACGTCACGCTGCCCGCAGATTTCGAGGGCCTCGAAAACGCGCACCGCTGGGTGTCGAGCTATGAGTTCTCGCGCAACTTCACCTGGGAAATCGAAAACCACTGGAACGAGATCAGCGAGACCCTGCGTAACAACCGCCTCAAAGACGGGCTCTCATGCAGCTTCGAGCACTACCGCGAGGCGCGCGAACTGCTGGCGCGGTGCCGCCTGTTGCTCGATCCGGTGTTCGAAGACTACGACGTGCTGCTGACCGCAGCGGCCACCGGCGAAGCGCCGGTCGGGCTGAACGAAACCGGCAATGCCGCGCTATGCGTAATCTGGACCTCGACGCACGTGCCGGCGATGACGCTACCGGTGTTCAAGGGCCCGCACGGCCTGCCAATCGGCGCGCAGCTCATCGCCCGTCGCAACGCCGACCGCACGCTGTTTAGCGCGGCGCGGTGGGCATGGCGGGTGCTCAGCCAGTAGCCGGCTGCAAACGCGGCGTGTTACGCCGAATTGCGGTTGGCTTCCTTGATCAAAAGCTTGCGGCTCTTGCGTGCGTTGACCTTGTTGATGCGCGCCTGCGCGGCATTGATCGACTGCGCACCGCATTTCGTGCATTTCGATTGCATGATCGCGGTTTCGATGGCGCCGGCCGGACGGAATGCATTCGGGTCAACCGCCTCGAAGACTTCCTTCAGCGACTCTTCGCCGCAGCTCCAGCAAGTCAGATCGGTATTCACTTTTGCAACGGCCTGAATTTCACTCATGGTCTTTCCCTCTTTACTTAGGTTGACCGGCGCCATGCCACAGGCAGCCGGAGGCAACTGAAAACCAGTACCGACGAGCAACAACACGGCAAGCACCGCTGCCATGTCGGCACTGCGACAAATTGATGACTTCGGGAAAAACAGCGGGCGATGGAGTATGAACGGCCGCTCGTCTGTGTGACCAGGATATTGGTGTGGCGGCGCGGACTTTAACCCACTGGCGGGTTTTGCGCAAAAACAGCGCCCGGCGCGCCGCCCGTGCCGGGGCCCGTGCTACGCGCCGATTGACAGCCAACGCGCAATCGCCGACATTCGCGGCTTTGCATTTTTACCGACCCCGAAAGGATCGCCATGCCTGACACCATTACCACCGCCTCCGGCCTCGTTTACGAAGAAATCGTCGTCGGCGACGGTGACGTCGCCACCGCTGGCCACCATGTGACCGTGCATTACACGGGCTGGCTCACCAACGGCACCAAATTCGACTCCAGCAAGGACCGCAACGATCCCTTCGTCTTCGGTTTGGGCCAGGGCGAGGTCATTCGCGGCTGGGACGAGGGTGTGGCCGGTATGAAGGTCGGCGGCACGCGCAAGCTGACGATACCGCCCGAACTCGGCTACGGCGCGCGCGGCGCCGGCGGCGCGATCCCGCCCAACGCCACGCTGGTGTTTGAGGTGGAACTGCTGGGGGTTTAAACCGGATGTGCCAGCCGGGCACGCGCATGGACCCATACGTGTGCCTGGTGTTACTTTAGTAGTACTTCCGAGGAGATCCGCCATGGCGGCATCAACCACCATCAAAATTCCGGAAAAACTGAAGTCCCGCATCAACTCGCTGGCCAAGGCAGCCGGTAAGACGCCACATGCCTTCATGCTCGATGCGCTTGAATCCCAAGCCGATCTCGCCGAGCAACGCAAAAAATTCATTGCCGTCGCGCATAGTGCCGAACAGGAAGTTGCCGCTTACGGCCTGGTGCACGACGCCGATGAAGTTTTCGCCTACATGAAAGCCCGCGCTGCCGGCCAAAAGGCAAAGCGCCCGAAACCGGTTCGCCTGTAGGCGGCCGGCGTGACACGTCTGGCCATCTCACCGCAAGCATTGCGGGATATCGAACGCGTCACTGATTTTCTGTTGGCGACTGACCCTCCGGCAGCGGTAGAAAGCGCCGGCATTATCAGCGATGGTCTCTCCATACTGCGCAGTCATCCGCTGATCGGCCGGCGCGCCGAATCCGGCTACCGCGAACTACTGATCTCGCGCGGACGCACCGGTTATATCGCGCTATACCGCTACGATGTGGCGCGCGACACCGCCCTCGTCCTGACCTTGCGTCATCAGCGCGAAGAAGGATTCGGCGTCTAACACGGCAGAACTTCGACTGCTTATTTCAGCGGCTTAAAGCGCAAGCGCTTCGGCTTCGAGGCCTCGTCACCCAAACGCTTCTTCTTGTCGGCTTCGTATTCCTGATAGTTGCCGTTGAAGAAGGTCCATTTCGAGTCCCCCTCGGCGGCAAGAATGTGCGTGGCGATACGGTCGAGGAACCAGCGATCGTGGGAAATCACCAGCACGCAGCCGGCGAATTCCAGCAGCGCATCTTCGAGCGCACGCAGCGTTTCCACATCCAGGTCGTTCGACGGTTCGTCGAGCAGCAGCACGTTGCCGCCGGCGATCAGCGTTGTCGCCAGATGCAGGCGACCGCGCTCACCACCCGACAGGTTGCCAACCTTCTTGCCCTGATCGGTACCCTTGAAATTGAAGCGCCCGAGATAAGCGCGCGAGGGCATTTCAAACTTGCCGACCTTCAGCACGTCGGCGCCGTTGGAAACAAAATCAAACACTGTTTTGTCGCCTTCGAGATCGTCGCGTGACTGATCGACTACCGCGAGCTTGACACTCTTGCCGATGGCAACCTCGCCGCTATCGGGCTGCTCGCGGCCGGCGATCATGCGGAACAACGTCGATTTGCCGGCGCCGTTGGGGCCGATGATACCGACGATCGCGCCAGGCGGCACACTGAACGAGAGATCATCCATCAACAAGCGGTCGCCATAAGCCTTGCTCACGCCCTTGAAGTCGATGACGCTGTCGCCCAGACGGTCGGCCACCGGGATGAAAATTTCCTGCGTCTCGTTGCGCTTCTGATATTCGTAAGAGTTCAATTCCTCGAAGCGGGCCAGACGCGCCTTCGATTTAGCCTGACGGCCCTTGGCGTTCTGCCGTACCCATTCGAGTTCGCGCTTGATGGTTTTCTGGCGCGCCGATTCGGTCGCCTCTTCCTGTTGCAGGCGCTCGTCTTTTTGCTCCAGCCACGAGCTGTAATTGCCCTTCCACGGAATGCCCTGACCGCGGTCGAGTTCGAGGATCCATTCGGCGGCGTTGTCGAGGAAGTAACGATCGTGGGTGACGGCGACCACGGTGCCGGGAAATTTTTGCAAAAACTGTTCGAGCCATTCGACCGATTCGGCGTCGAGGTGGTTGGTCGGCTCGTCGAGCAGCAGCATGTCGGGTTTGGAGAGTAACAGCCGGCACAGCGCAACACGGCGTTTCTCACCGCCCGAGAGCGGCTTGATCATGGCGTCCCACGGCGGCAAACGCAGCGCATCGGCGGCGATTTCGAGCTGGTGCTCGGTGTCGCCACCGGCGGCGGCGATCACCGCTTCGTATTTGGCCTGATCGGCGGCGAGTTTGTCGAAGTCGGCGTCCGGTTCGGCGTAGGCGGCGTAAACCTCATCGAGCTTTTGCTTCGCTTCGGCGATTTCGCCCAGCCCCTCTTCGACGCATTCGCGCACGGTTTTATCAGGGTCAAGCGCCGGTTCCTGCTCGAGAAAACCGATTTTAATATTCGGCATCGGCACCGCTTCGCCGTCGTAATTTTTATCGATGCCAGCCATGATTTTGAGCAGGCTCGATTTACCCGAGCCGTTCAAACCGAGCACGCCGATCTTGGCGCCGGGAAAAAACGACAGTGAAATGTTTTTCAGAATTTGACGCTTGGGCGGCACAACCTTGCCGACCCGCTGCATGGTGTAAACGTATTGAGCCATGATGATCACCCGCGGAAATGGAGCGCCATCATAGCGGATGGCGGCCCGCCGCGTCGAACCTTAGCCTTAACGCAGCCGCGCGCGCCACGCACGACGTTTCCACACCTGCCTGCGGCGCAGTGTAGACTCGTCGGCGTCAGCAGTGGCACCGTCAGCAGCCACGGCAATCCATGGTCGCATGGCAATACCGCCTGATGCCGTCTGTGCAATCTCAAACTGCACCGGCATAGCATCGTTTTTCCGCCCGCCAAACGCTGAGTCGCATGGCCGGCCCTAGGAGTCTGAGTGTGAAGCAGGATATGATTTCACCGGATGTTGCAGCCGCCGCGCTGCGCGATTTGTACGCGCTCGAATTCAGCAACCGCTTTGTGCGCGAACTGCCCGGCGACCCGGACACGCGTAACGTATCGCGCGCGGTCAGCAACGCCTGCTACACGCGCGTCGATCCCACGCCGGTGCCGGCGCCGCGTCTGCTCGGCTGGTCGGATACGGTGGCCGCCACCCTCGGCATCGCACGCCCCCTCGAGGCCTGTGGACCGGCGGCGGAGGCGCTGAGCGGCAACCGCGTGCTGCCGGGCATGCAGCCTTATGCCGCGCGCTACGGCGGGCACCAGTTCGGGCAATGGGCCGGACAGCTCGGTGACGGCCGCGCCATCACGCTCGGCGAAGTGATCAACGCCGCAGGCCGATCTTACGAACTGCAACTCAAAGGCGCCGGCCCAACGCCTTATTCGCGGCGTGCCGACGGACGTGCCGTGCTGCGTTCCTCGGTGCGCGAATTCATGTGTAGCGAAGCGATGCATGACCTCGGCGTGCCGACCACACGCGCCCTGAGCCTGACCGCCACTGGTGCGGCAGTAGTGCGCGACCTCTTCTATGACGGCAACCCCGCGCCCGAGCCGGGGGCGGTGGTCTGTCGTGTCGCGCCCTCATTCGTACGCTTCGGTAATTTTCAGCTCCACGCTGCACAGGGCGAAGGCGCGCTGTTAAAACGCCTTGCCGATCATATCATCGCCGCGCACTTCCCCGAACTGCTGCAAGCCTGCGGCACGCCGGCCGCTATTTACGGACGCTGGTTTCAGGAAATCTGCCGGCGTACTGCGCTGATGGTCAACGACTGGATGCGCGTCGGCTTTGTGCATGGCGTAATGAATACCGACAACATGTCCATTCTCGGCTTGACCGTCGACTACGGCCCTTACGGCTGGCTCGAGGGCTACGATCCGCAGTGGACGCCGAACACCACCGACGCCAGCGGACGCCGCTATTGCTACGCCAATCAGCCGCAGATCGCGCAATGGAATTTGTGGCAACTCGCCAATGCGCTCTATGGGCTGATCGACGACAAGGCGCCACTCGAAGAGGGTCTGGTGCTGTTTGCCGACACCTATGAAAACGCGTGGCAGACAACGCTGGCGGCCAAACTTGGTTTCGCCGCAGATACCACCGTCGATGCGGCGTTGGGCGCTGGCTTGTTCAGCCTGCTCGAAGCGACTGAAACCGACTACACGCTGTTTTTCCGTCTGCTCGCCGGCGTACCGATTGATGACAACGCAGCGGCACTCGACGACAACGCCTTGGTGGCGCCGCTGCAGCCGGCCTTTTACACCGAAGGCGCTCTGTCCCCTGCTCACCGCAAGCGCGTCGCAACTTGGTTACGCGACTACATCGCGCACACACAGCGCGAGGCCACGCCAAACGCGCAACGCAGCGCCCGCATGAACGCCGTCAATCCGAAATATGTATTACGCAATTACCTCGCCCATCTGGCGATCGAAGCGCTGGCCGCCGGTGATGCCACGGTGATGGAACGCACGATGCGCGTCCTGCAACGCCCCTATGACGAGCAACCCGGCTGCGATGACCTCGCATCAAGACGCCCCGAATGGGCACGCCACAAGTCGGGATGTTCAGCACTGTCGTGTAGTTCGTAGGGCGGCCGCACCCAGCCCGCCCTCGGGCATAATCGGCGGCAGCATGCGGCTCGATGACAGCCGCAGCACCAACCCCCGGGGGATCGCCATGTTTGCAATGACCAAGGCCGCGCGCCGCGCCCGCCGCCGCACCAGGTGTATCAAGCTCTTGGGCGTCGCACTGCTGGCAGGCCTCACCGCACCGGCAGCCGCCCGCTTGACCGCCATCAACACGGTGTCGGTAGAGCCCTTCGCCAACGGCGCTGGCTTCGGCGAGAGCGGCGCCTATGAACGCGTGCGCGGCAGCTTCAAGGGCGAACTCGATCCCGCCGACCCGCGCAACAAAGTCATCGTTAACCTCGACAAAGCACCGCGCAATGCGCAGGGCCGCGTTGAGTATGAAGCCGACTTCTTTATCCTGCGACCGATTGATGCGGCACGCGGCAATCACAAACTGATTTACGACGTCACCAACCGCGGCCGCAAAGTCATCCACTGGCGGCTAATGGACGGCAAACCGAAATCATTGGCCGCGGCCAATGATCCGAAAAACCCCGAGGACGCCGGTAATGGCCTCCTCCTGCGTCGCGGTTATTCGTTGGTGTGGAGCGGCTGGGATTCGGAAGCGCCGCGCGCCTCGAACGGCATGTCGATGAGCGCGGTAATCGCCAGCGACAATGGCAAACCCATCGTGCGCCTGATTCGCGATGAGATCATCACCGCGACGCGCGACCGCGCCGATCCACCCAAGCCCGGCGAAGCGCCGCGCAAACAACTGCTGAAGCTCTACTACGATGCGGCGACACTCGAACAAAGTGAAGCACGCCTGACCATGCGCCGCGGCGAAAAAGATCCGCGCGTGGAGATTCCCGCCGCGCGCTGGGCCTGGGCCGGCCCGCGTGCGCTCGAGTTGATCGGCGGCAACCCCGAGCCCGGCGTGATTTACGAATTTCATTACAAAGCGAAAGACCCGCGCGTGCTCGGCATCGGTCTGGCGGCAACCCGCGATCTGGTGTCCTTTCTGCGCGCCGGCGGCAATGATACGAAGGGCAACGCCAGCCCGTTGCGGGGCATCACCGGCACGCTCGCCTTTGGCGCCTCGCAAAGCGGACGCTTCCTGCGTGATTTCGTCTACCTCGGTTTCAATCAGGACGAAACCGCACGCAAAGTCTTCGACGGCGTCTACGCGCACACCGCCGGCGCCGGCGGCGTGTTTCTCAATTATGAATTCGGCCAGCCCAACCGCACCAACACCCAGCACGAAGATCACACCTTCCCGGAAAACACCTTTCCGTTTTCAGCGGCGCGCTTGACCGACCCCGTCAGCGGCAAAACCGACGGCCTTTTTCGCAACGATGGCTTTGATCCGTTGTGGATGGAGACCAACACCTCGACTGAATACTGGCAAAAAGGCGCTTCGCTGACCGTCACCGATCCGCTCGGGCAGCAAGATGTCACCTTGCCGCCGACCGCACGCGCCTATCTGATCGCCGGCACACAACACGGCGCCGTCGCTTGGATGACCTCGACGCGCGGACAGTGCGTTAACCCGCGCAACCCGCACAGCCCGACACCAGCGCAGCGCGCGCTGTTGATCGCGCTCGACGAATGGACCGCCGGCAAAGCGCCCCCCGACACCCGCACACCGCGCCTCGCTGACGCTACGTTCACCACGGTCGACGCCTTCAAATTTCCCGCCATCCCCGGCCTCAAGACCGCCAATCGCGTCAACGAACAGGGCGTGTTGCGTGACTGGATCACACCGGTCTTCGACACCAGCAAACCCTACAAGGTATTGATCACACAGATCGACACCGACGGCAATGAGATCGCCGGCATACGCTTACCCGAAATCGCTGTGCCGCTCGCCACCCACACTGGCTGGAACGAATACCGCACCCCGCATCCCGAAGGCGAGCTCTGCGACCGCGACGGCAGCTACGCCCCGTTTGCCGCCACCCGCGCCGAGCGTGTAGCGGCAAACGATCCGCGCCCCTCGCTCGAAGAGCGTTACGGCGATCACGCCAATTACGTCAAAAAGTTTAGTCTGGCCGCAGAGCAACTTGTCGCTGAGCGCTTGTTGCTGCGCGAGGATGCGGAGATTCTGATTGCGCGAGCGAAGAGTGGGGAGACAGCGAAACAGTTTGGGCGGTAGGACGATAGACCGTCCCAGTTTTAATGATAGCTATCGGCGCCTAAAAAAAGCTTTGGCTGGCATTAAACACAAATAACCAATACCTGCGCTGGCACTCAGGCCGCGCGCATCTGGGCTCCGCGATGCAGGGCTTTCAAATGCTCAGTGAGCTTCGGCAAACGCCGTATCGTCGCCCCCGCTTTCAGTTCGGCGGCGCGCAACTCGTAGACCTTTTGCAGGTTCAGCCAGAATTCAGCGCTGTTCCCAAAGAAATGCGCCAGACGCAGCGCACTATCACCGGTCACCCCACGCTGGCCGTTGAGTATCCCGGTAATCCGATTGGTCGGAACCTTGAGTTGCCGACCAAGCTCTGCGGCGCTCATACCGAGTTCCTTGAGCTGTTCGGCGAGATGTTCGCCTGGATGAATAGCGGTACGTGCCATGCTTTGTTCCTCAGTGATAGTCGACAATCTCAACGTTTCGCGGGCCCCGTGACTCAATCGGCCATTCGAAGCAGATTCGCCATTGGTCATTAATTCGGATGCTGTATTGGCCCTTGCGATCGCCCTTCAAAGATTCAAGCCGATTTCCAGGCAAGGCCGCAAGGTCCCGAACCGCAGTTGCGGCTTCGAGTTGGTCCAGTTTCATTTCCGCCTGTCGCGAGAAGCCCGAAAACGCCTTTACCAGTTTGCCTTCGGAAAACTCACGTGTGCGCTTGTCTTTGAAGCTGACGATCATAACGGTCAGCATAGCCCCGGATTATGAATTACGTCAAGCGTAACGTCGGGGGCAATACCCGTGTAAACTTGATCCAATCGCCCTAGCGCGTTCCAAGCGTAAAACCACTGCCGAGCAAGGCCTCTTTCAACGCCGGATCAGGCGGGCGCGAACCGAGCCAGATACGCATAATGGCGAGGTAGAAATCGTCGCCTTCAATCGCCTCGCCCTTGTAACGGTCATCGAGCGCGACGCGTGTGCCCTCCGCCGGCAAAAAATCGATATGCAAGCGGCTGCCACTGCGCGCACTGCCAACTTCGTTCATGACACGGGTCAGACGTTCCATGCGCGGCAGTAGCCGGTTGAATTCCGTGCTGCTGTGGTTATCCCGTATCCCTTCATGCAGGGCGTCACTGAGTTGGCGCGCGGTCAAATCGCGCAGCAGCGTAAGGCTGATGCGTTTGGCGCCGGTAAGCTGCTCCAGCGCGACCGGTGCGGCGAGCGCAGATGTTGCTGGCTGACGTTCGGCGTCAAGATAAAGCCCAATAACATAAAGCCGCGCCAGCCCCCAGCGCCGCAATGCGGCACCGTTCAGACGCAGCGTGCGGCCGTCGAGTTGGATGTTGTCTTGTAATCTCACGCCCGCAATTTCAGCAGCGGCCGCTGCGGGCGCACCAAAGCGCGCCCTGCCATTAAGATCAAAACCCGGGCCGATGAATAAAGTCATCACCGCACCGGTCAAAAGCCATGCGTATTTTTTCATCTGCGCCAGCATAACCACCCAAAATTGCATTTGAGTGACAGCACCGTAAGGCGCAATCAGCACCGTAGGGCGCAATAAGCGCAGCGTATTGCGCCGCATGTTTGCCACGAACGATCAACGCATCCGGCGGATGACGCTGCGCTCATCAGCCCTATGCGGTTGTTGGCACAAGCGATCACGCCGTTTTTGTTGGACAATCGCGCCTCATCCCATCCTGCAAGAACAAAACCCTTCGTGTTCGCACCCCGCTCTGCCCTCACCCGCTGCGTCCTCTGGATGTCGGGTGCGCTCATTTCCTTTACTGCAATGGCAGTGGCCGCACGCGAGCTTTCACACCACATGGGGACCTTCCAGATGCTGGTGGTGCGCAGCAGCTTCGGCGTCCTGCTCGTCACCTTGCTGCTGGCGCAAAGCGGTTTCGCGCAGCTGCGGCTCGCGCATTTAAAACTGCACGCGACGCGCAACCTGATTCACTTTTGCGGCCAGCTCGGCTGGTTTTATGCGATCGGGCTGATTCCACTGGCCACGGTGTTTGCCATCGAGTTCACGACACCGCTGTGGACGGCGGTATTCGCAGCGATTTTTTTGCGCGAACGCCTGACCGCGGCGCGCCTCACCGCGGTGATACTCGGCATCGCCGGCATTCTCCTCATCCTGCGACCCGGCCTCGCCACCATCGAGCCCGCAGCACTGGCCATGCTGATCGGTGCGCTCGCCTTCGGTCTCACCCACATCGTGACGAAAAAGCTTTCTTCGCGCGATTCGGCGCTGTGCATCCTGTTCTGGATGTCATTCATGCAATTGATCTTGGCACTGGCACCCGCGCTCGCGCACTGGACACCGCTGACCGCCGCGCAGTGGCCGTGGGTGGTGGTGCTCGGCGTCACCGGTATCAGCGCGCACTATTGCATGGTCAATGCGCTCGGCTGTGCCGACGCCACGGTGGTGGTACCGATGGATTTCATGCGCCTGCCGCTGATCGGACTGCTCGGCTGGTGGTATTACGGCGAGTCGATCGACGTCTGGCTGATCCTCGGTGCGGCGCTGATTCTCGCCGGCAACGCGGCAAGCCTGTTGCAAGAGAAGAGAAACGCCCCGGCGCGTTGAGCGGCGACAGCGACCCGCCAACTTCGACGATAATAGAGACCAATGCGGTGCTTGCGCGGCGCAAACAATGCCAGGGGACGGCAGGTAACTGAATCAAGACATGGGGGGCGGCCGGCGCTAATGCAACGCTGCCGCGTGGTTCGATCAAGAGCGTGTTCAAGCTATTTTTTACAGCAGCCTTTGCCGCGCCGTGGCGACGCCGCATTTTGCGCGGGGCGCTGGCGGTGTGCTGCGCGCTGTTGTGTGCAATCTGCGGGGCACGTGCGGATGATCCCTATGTAACCTTCAAGTTAAAGCTCGACGCACCACTGCTGATGACTGAAGATTTGCGTCAAAGTCTCGATCTGCAACGCTGGCAGGGTTACGACAAACTCACCCCCGAATTGCTCGAACGTCTGGCCGCCGAAGCCGCCGATCAGCTGCGCGATATTCTCGCCACGCGCGGCTATTTCACGCCGACCGTCAGCCATGCCATGGAAGAAAACGACGGTGCACGCACGGTGCGCTTGACGGTCGAGCCAGGTGAACCGGCAAAGGTCAGCGCGGTCGAGATCCGCTTTACCGGTGCCATCGCCAGCGGCGATGCAGTCGACGCCTCGCTAATAGGGCGTGTACGCAAGGTGTGGCCGCTGCCAGCAGGGGCAACCTTTGTGCAGATCGATTGGGAACGTGCCAAGCGCGAGGTCATCAATAGCGTGCGCAGCCAGCGCTATGCGGGTGCGGAACTCACCGCCTCGGCCGCGGAGGTGGATCCACAAGCGCAGCGTGTCACGCTGACACTGGAGATCGACAGTGGCGCGGTTCTGCGTTTTGGCGAACTGCAGATCAGCGGTCTCTCCAAATACGACGCTGCAATGGTGCGTAACCTGTGGACGGTGGAGAGCGGTGCCGTCTATGACCGCGAGGCGCTCAACCGCTTTGAACAGCGACTCGTATCCACCCAGTATTTCGCCAGCCTGCAGGTTGGCATCGATGCCGCGGCGGCCCGGGACGGCGTGGTGCCGGTGCGCGTGAATGTAATCGAGGCACCGGCAAAACGCGTCACACTGGGCCTGAACTACAGCACTGACACGCAATTCGGCGGCAGTGCCGATTATCGCAACAATAATTTTCTTGGCCGCGGCTGGCGTCTACGCACGCTGGCCAATCTCGACACGCGCATCCAGTCGGGCGAGGCCAACATCGAGTTGCCGGAGCGCAGCGCCGGCTGGTCCGACAAGATCGGCGCACGCCTGCGCCACACCGATATCGAGAATCTCGAAACACGCGAGACTTTGCTGCGCGCGCGCCGCACCGCCATCGAAGAACGCAGCCAGCCGTCGTTCGGCGTGACGGCAAGCTTCGCGCAACAAAGCGCCACCACCACGGTCGCTGACAACGTCTACGCGACGCTGTTTGATTACGCCCACACCTGGCGCTACACCGACAGCCTGTTGTCACCGCGGCGCGGTGCGATGCTCTATGGCGAGGCGGGTTACGCGCCGGCCGCGCTGTCAACGCGCAACTTCGGCCGCCTCATCGGACGCGCAACCTGGCATCACGAACTCGCCCCGCGCCATGACCTCGTTCTGCGCGGCGAGGCTGGCGTGGTGCTGGCCGGATCCACCGAGGGTGTGCCGCAATCGATGCTGTTTCGCACCGGTGGCGCCACCAGTGTGCGTGGTTATAACTTCGAGTCACTGGGCGTCAAACAGAACAACACGGTGTTCGGCGCGCGCAGCCTGATCGTGAGCAGTGCGGAATATATTCATTGGATATTAAGTGATGTCGGCGTCGCCGCCTTTATCGATGCCGGCAACGCAGGCGACGATGTACGCAGCCTGCGCCCGGCGCTCGGCTACGGCCTGGGTGCGCGCGTAAAAAGTCCGGTCGGGCCGTTCCGTGTTGATCTCGCCTATGGCCGCGACGACCATGCCGTGCGGCTGCATTTTTCAGCCGGCGTATCGTTCTGATGGCTGCCGCCACACAGCCCCGAGGCTGGCGCAAATGGATCGCCATCGCACTGCTCGCCGTGTTCGGTGGCGCCCTGTGGTGGGCGACCAGCAGCGCCACCGCGGTGCGCTGGATGGCGGCCTCGCTGGTGCAATTCTCGGCGGGCAAACTGGTGATTGAAAACCCCGGCGGTTCGCTGCTCGGCCGTCTACACGCCGAGCGTGTGCTGTTTGAAAGCGACGGCCTGCGCGTCGAAGCCCTGCGACCGGTGCTCAGTATGTCGACGCTCTCGCTCTTCAAACGCACCGTGGTGCTCGGCGAACTCAGTGCCGAGACACTGCGCCTGCGTCTGCCGGCGAGTGAGGCGGCACCACAGTTTCCGGCCGCTCTGAAGCCCCCGCTGGCAGTGGAAATTCAAGCGTTACGTCTGCCACGGCTGGAACTCGACAACGGCGGCGAGACGCTCGCCTTCACCGGCATCCGCGCCGCCCTGCAGGCCGACAGTGACGCTTACCGCATCGGGCATTTGCAAGTACAAACACCGTGGGCGGCGTTCGATGCGCAGTTGAATCTGGCCACACGCACACCGTTTGCGCTCGATGGCCGCGTGCAAATCAACACCGGCAGCGCAGCCCCTGCTGCCACCAATGCCACCGATGCCGCCGTCACACTCGAGCTTGGCGGTAATTTGCGCACCCCGCAGGCAACGCTCAGCGGCCGGGTGGCGGGCGCGGCGTTAAACGGACGCCTCACGCTGACGCCCTACGCCGCGGCGTGGCTGCAAACGCTGCAATTAAATCTCGCCGGTCTTGACCTCGCCACGCTGCGCCCCGGCCTGCCGCGCAGCGCCCTGCAAGCCGCCCTCACGGCCACCATGAACAACAAGGGCGGCATTAACGGACAACTGCGCATGGAAAACACACTGGCCGGACGCCCGGCGCTACAACGCCTGCCGCTGCGCACGGCACGCAGCGACTTTGCTTACCGCGATGGCGTGCTGACGCTGCGTGCCCTGCAGGCCGATCTCGGTGAAGCCGGCCGCCTCGAGGGCGAAGCACAAGTAAGCGCCACCGACAGCCGCTGGCGCCTGCACGCCGCCGCACTCGATCTGCACGGTCTGCACGAAAAGCTGCGCCACACACGTCTCGCCGGTCTAATCGACGCGCGCCTCGATGCCGCCGGACAAAGCCTGGCACTGGATCTGCGCGACGCGGCAATGGCACTGCAGGCGACGTTACGTCATGAGCGCGGCGTCTTGCGCCTGCGCGAAGCGCGTGTGCAGGCCGGCGGCGGCACGCTCAACGCCAGCGGCGAGTTCACACTCGCTGCACCGCAGACCTTTGCCATGCAGGCGCGCGTCCGGCAGCTGAATCCGGCCGCCTTTGGCGAGTGGCCCGCCGCCGCACTCAACGCAACAATCGATGGCCGCGGACAACTGCAACCCGCACCTGCCGTTACGCTCTCGATGAAACTTGCCGACAGCCGCTGGCGTGGCGTGGCGCTCGCCGGTGACGCCAGCCTGCAACTGGGCGGCGACCGCCTGCGCCAACTGCAGGCCGCCTTTACGCTCGGCGCCAATCGACTGCGCATCAATAGCGAGGGCGGCGACAGCGTGCAGTGGCAGATCGAAGCCACGCAACTCGCGCAACTCGATCCGCAACTCGGCGGCCGCCTGTTTGCCCGGGTCACCACCAGCGGCTCGCTGAAAGCACCGGCGGTACGCTTCAAAGGTAGTGGCGAAGCGCTGCAATTTCAAAAAACCAACACGCTGGGCAGGATCGAAGCCGACGGTGCTTTCAACTTCAACCTACCCGACGCACCGTTGCAGTTCACCGTCAATGCGCGCCAGTTGCGCGCCGGCGGCCTTGAACTGGCCAGCCTTCAGGCGAACGGCAGCGGCCGTCTTGACGCCCACCAGATCGAATTGCGCGCCGACGGTCGCGGCCTCAACGCGCTGGCGCGACTACAAGGCGGCTGGCAAGACCCGCAGTGGCGCGGCACGCTGACGCAACTCGAAAACCGCGGCGACAACGACATCCTGCTCACCGCACCGGCAACGCTGACACTGGGACCCGGGCACTTCAATCTGGCCGATACGCGGCTGCGCGCCTTCGGCGGTCTGTTTACGATCGATCAATTGCGGCGCGAACAAACGGCGTGGAGCAGCCGCGGCAGTCTGCGCGCGCTGGCGGCAACACCGCTGCTCGCGCTGCTCGGCGTGCCGGTGGCGGCCGGATCGAACCTGCGGCTACGCGGCGACTGGACACTGGCGATGACACCGCGCCTCAACGGCCGCCTGCAACTCGAGCGCGAAAGCGGCGATCTGGCGCTCGGCGCGACACCGGCAATGCCGCTCGGTTTGGCCAGCTTGCAACTGGGCGCAAGTGCGGTGGACGATGAAATCGACGCCACGGCGAACCTTGATTCAGGCGCACTCGGACACCTAACTGCGAGCGCACACTTAGGCCAAGACCACTCAGCTGCAGCAGGGGTTGTGGGCAGCGGCGCAAGCTTGAGCGGTACCCTGCAGGCCGCCCTCGGTAATCTAAAAGCGTTAAACGGTCTGATCGGTGGCGGCGTTCTGCTCGACGGCCGCGCCAGCGCCACGCTGAAACTCGCCGGCACTTTGGGCGCGCCGCTGATCACCGGCAACGCACAAGCCGATGGCGTGCGGCTGGATCTACCGGCCTATGGCATCGCACTGCGCGAAGGACGCGCACGCATTGTCATGGACGAACGGCGCATCAATATCGAGGCCCTGCGCATCGAGGGCGCCGAGGGCGCACTGGAAGCCAGTGGCACGCTGCTACGCGATGACGCCACCGCCAACATGGTGTGGCGGGCCGAGCGCCTGCGCATCTTTAACCGGCCCGACCGCCGCCTCGTCGTCAGCGGCAACGGCAATGCCACGCTGTTGCGCAACCGGCTGGCTTTGCGCGGCGAACTGCGCGCCGACGAGGGTTATCTCGAATTCCAACGCGCCACTCCGGGCCGCCTCAGCGACGACGTCAAAATCATCGGTCGCAGAACCGCGCCTGCCGCGCAGGCACGGGCGGCACTACCGCTCGCACTGGATATCGGGCTCGATGCCGGTGAACGGCTGCAAATCGCCGGCGCCGGATTGGAGGCCGGGTTGCGCGGCAAATTGAGGGTCAACAGTGACACCGCAGGCAATCTCAAAGCGCTGGGGACGATCGAAACCAGCAACGGCAACTACTACGCCTACGGCCAGAAACTGGTGATCGAACGCGGTCGTCTTTATTTCGACGGCGCCATCGACAACCCCGGCCTCGACATCCTCGCCCTGCGCAAGAATCAGGCGGTCGAAGCCGGCGTCGAAGTCTCAGGCACGGTAAAAACCCCGCGCGTGGTGCTGGTCTCAAATCCCACGGTAGCCGACAACGAGAAGCTCGCCTGGCTGGTACTCGGTCGCGATGTGCAAAATGCCAGCGGCGCCGACTACGGACTGCTGCAGGCCGCCAGCGTGCTCTTCAGCAATAACAATGCGCCCCCGCTGTCGCGCCAGATTGCGCGCAGTGTCGGCTTCGACGAAACCACCATACGCGGTGCTTCGGGGGGCGCCGAAGGCCAGGTGCTGGCGATCGGCAAGCGGCTATCCGACCAGGTCTATCTTGAATACGAGCAGGGCATCACCACTGCCGCCAACGTCGTGCGCCTCAGTCTGGCGCTGACGCGCCGCCTCAGCCTGCGGGCTGAAACCAACCAGCGCACCAGCGGCTTTGGCCTGAGCTTTCAGCGCGCGTTTGACTGAAGTAGTCGCAGGTGCGGCGGATCGACGACCACCGCCCTGCCCGCGCGCTTCTTACTGCGCTTTGAATACGGTCTTGCCGGCCTTCACCGTCTCCAGCACCTTGATGTCCTTGATCGCTGCCGCATCGACCTTCAGCGGATTGCCCGCCAGCACCACCAGGTCGGCGAGCTTGCCGACTGCCAGCGTGCCCTTGGTTTTTTCTTCGAAATACTCCCAGGCCGCATTGGCGGTGAGCGCAACCAGCCCTTGATACGGTGTGATGCGTTCGCTCTCGCCCAACACTTGATTGCTACGCGTTAGACGATTGACCGAAGTCCACAGCAGAAACATCGGATCGGTCGGCGTCACCGTGGCGTCGGTATGGTTAGAGGCCTTGATGCCGCGTGCAAAGGCGCTGGCCAGCGGACTGATGTAGCCGGCGCGTTTGGCGCCAAGATTGGCCAGATGCACGTCACCCCAGTAATAGACGTGGTTGGAGAAAAAACTCGGCAACAAGCCCAACTGTTTATACGCATCGAGCTGGTCGGGGCGCATGATCTGCGAATGAATAATCACGGTGCGACGATCGGCATTCACCTCGCCCAGTTGTTTCTCTGCAAACTGGTGCGCCTTGATCATCATGTCGATCGAGGCATCGCCATTGCAATGTGAAAAAATCTGCACCTTATTGCGATAGGCCAGCATGAACAGCGCGTTGAGGTCGTCCTGCTTGAGGTTGGCGAAGCCGCGACAATCCTTGCTGCAGCCGGGCACCGGTGTCTGGTAGTGGTCGGTGAGATAGGCGGTCTTGCCCTGCGGCGAACCATCCACCGCCACCTTGATACCAGCATATTTCAGACCATTGCGATACTCGCCCCACTTGAGCTTGCCGGTGCCGATGATGTCCTTGGCGATGGTGAAGGCGGGCGCGGTCACCAGATCAATCTTGAACACGCCCTGATCGGCGGCGCTCTCCATCAGCGGCATTTTTTCCGGCATCAGCAAATGTTCGGCGGCGGTGGTGTAGCCATTGGCGGCATAGTGGTCGACCGCACGCTTGAGGAGATCAAGATCGACTTCGGGCTTGCGCGGCGCTTTGACGAAACTCTGAAAACTGTACATCGCCATTTCCTGCACCAACCCCGCCGGCTCACTGCCACCGGGCTTGCGGATGATGGTGCCACCGACGGGGTCCTTGGTCGCCGCCGTCACGCCAGCGGCCTTGAAAGCCAGAGCGTTGGCGACCAGCATATGGCCGGAGGCATGCAGCAGCAGCACCGGGTTCTGGGGAAACGCGGCCTCCAGATCGGCCGCCGTCGGGTGACGTTTCTCGGCGAGAAAATCCTGATCGTAGCCCTGACCGATCAACCACTCGCCGGGTGCCGCCTTGGTCTCGCGCTGCAAACGCTGCATCTCGGCGATCAGGTCGGCGATGCCGGCCACCTTGCCGATCGGCAACGGCGCGAGGTTACCCTGCACCAATGAGTCGGCGTAATTGAGAATGTGACTGTGCGCGTCGATGAACCCCGGTAACAGGGTTTTACCAGCAAGATCGATTTGTTGCGACTGGCCGCCGGCGGCTTTGACGACATCAGCCTTGCGACCAGTGGCGATAATGCGCCCGTCACGCACGGCAAGCGCCTCGACATACTGCGGCTGCTCACCGGCCATGGTCAGAATGTCGCCACCGAAATAGACCGTCGCGGTCGCATCGATCTTGGAATTTTTTTCGCAGCCGGCCAACGCCAGCACGCACAAACCGGCCAACAGCACAGTCGTTTTAAATGATTTCACAAGCCCCCCGTCAATGTCTGCATCACACTAAAAACTGCCGCCCCCAGCGCATAAATTTAGCGGCTGCACGCAAGCGAGTCAATCAAATCAGGCTGCTTGCCCGGGCACGCGGGGCCGCTGAAGCATCGAGATGGATGTCGTGTCTGAGGTGGATTTCTGAGCGTTTTTTAGTGCACGCCGGCTCTGCAATTTTTGCCATCTAAAAAAAGAGGGCTTTGCAAAACTGTGGTGCGCAGCAATCGCAACGTCGGACGTGGTCACAACGCATACGCTCATCCGCATTTCCGCCCACCCTCGCGAGAGAGGATGGGCGTAGGGGTAGCGGGATGGTCTCGCTAAACGTGTATGCCCGGCGGCCTGTGGTTTTAGTGGTCGCAGCCGGCCTCAGCGGGCGCACAGCTTGGCGCACCGGTCGCCAGCGCGCTTGCCGCCGCCACCAATGCGCTGTTGTCCGCACCCGGCACGTAACCGATCTGCTTCATATACATCGCCAGCACGGTGTCCATCGAGCCGGCGTGCTGCACAAACCATTCGGCCATCGCTGCAGCCAGCGTCGCGGCGAGTCTGACCTCACCAGCGGCCACACGCTTGCGCACCGCGCGCGCCACTTCGAGCACATTGGCGTGCTCACCGCCATGACAACCACCCGGCGGAAACGCAATCTCCGCCATCCAGCGTTCTTCCTGACCGAAGTGTTCCACGGTGTGGACAAGAAAGGCGTCAAGGCTGGCGAGCAGATCGTCCTCGCCGGCGGCACCGACGCGGTTCAACAACTCGACAAATTCGCGATGCGTTTCGTCCATCGTGGACTGGTCGACGGACAGTTGGTCCGACCATTCAAGCAGGGGTTGGTTCACACGAATCTCCGTTTTTTCGAGCCGCCAGCATACCAGCAGTTTGCGGCAGCCGCGCTTGACGCAGGTCATGCGGCGCCGAACTCCGCTGTAGAATAGGCTTCCAAGCAACTGACCTCCCGCCCCGCCTGAAGCCCATGAACTCCCGTGACGACCTGCACGACCGCCCCGACGCCATTGTGATTCGCGGTGCGCGCCAGAATAATCTGAAGAACCTGTCGCTGGCGCTGCCGCTCAACGAGCTGACCGTCGTCACCGGCGTCTCGGGTTCAGGCAAATCCTCGCTGGTCTTCGACACCCTCTACGCCGAGGGCCAGCGTCGTTACGTCGAGACCTTCTCGCCTTACGCGCGGCAGTTTCTCGACCGCATGGACAAGCCGCAGGTCGATGCCATCGACGGCATTCCGCCAGCCATCGCCATCGACCAGACCAATCCGGTGCGCACCTCGCGCTCGACGGTCGGCACCATGACCGAACTCAACGATCATCTGAAACTATTGTTCGCGCGCGCGGCGCAACTGTTCTGCCGCGGCTGCGGGCAAGCGATCCACAGCGACACGCCGGCCAGCATCCTGGCGGCGCTGAAAACGCGTGCCGAACTCGCCAGCGACCCGCGGCTCATCATCACTTTTCCGGTGGCGGTGCCAAAGAATTTTTCGCAGAAGGAAGTGCTCGCGCTGCTGACCGCGCAGGGCTACGACCGCATTCATCGCGAAGAAAAAAATGCGCTCGAGATGGTGCAGGATCGCTTTCGTCTGGGCAATGCCGAGCCGGCGCGGGTGGTCGAGGCGATTGAAGCAGCGCTGCGGGTCGGACAAGGGCGCGTGAATGTTTATGTCATGCCGAATGACGATGCGGGCTTACCCCCCACCCTAGCCCTCCCCCTCAAGGGGGTAGGGAACCACTCTCCTTCCCCCTTGAGGGGGGAAGGCAGGGATGGGGGTGAAAAAGTCTGGAAATTTTCCGCTGACCTGCATTGCGCCGACTGCGATATCCATTACGGCGAAGCGACGCCGAGTTTGTTTTCGTTCAATTCACCGGTCGGCGCCTGCGAAGACTGCCGCGGTTTCGGCCGCGTCATCGGCATCGACTTCGGCCTCATCGTGCCGGACGAATCGAAGTCGATCCGCGCCGGTGCCGTGCGGCCGTGGCAGACGCCGAGCTTCAGCGAATGCCAGGACGACATCCTCAAATACGCGCAGTTGCGCGGCATTCCACTCGACACGCCGTGGCGCGATCTCACGGCAGAACAAAAACACTGGGTGCTCGAAGGCGAAGACGAGTGGGTGAGCTGGCGCAAATCCTGGCCCGGCACCTGGTACGGCGTGCGCCATTTCTTCAAGTGGCTGGAAACCAAAGCCTACAAGATGCACATCCGTGTGCTGCTGTCGAAATACCGCGCCTATACCGCCTGCACGACCTGCGATAGCGCACGTCTAAAACCTGACGCGCTGGCGTGGCGGCTTGGCAGCAAAGCCGATGCCGACCGCGTCTTAAAACCGACGCTGCGTTATCGCGCAAAGACGGTGAAATACGACGACGAAATCCTGCGCGCCCTGCCCGGCCTGACGGTGCACGATCTGATGCTGCTGCCAATTTCGCGCACGCGCGAACTCATGGCTCAACTGCATCTGCCGGCCGCCATCGATCAGGCAACGGATTTGTTGCTCAAAGAAATCCGTGCGCGCCTGTCCTATCTGTGCGAAGTCGGCCTTGGTTATCTGACGCTCGACCGCCAGTCGCGCACGCTCTCTGGCGGCGAGGTGCAGCGCATCAACCTCACCACGGCGCTGGGCACTTCGCTGGTCAACACGCTGTTCGTGCTCGATGAGCCGTCGATCGGCCTGCATCCGCGCGACATGGGACAGATCATCAGCGTCATGCAAAAGCTGCGCGACGCCGGCAACACCTTGGTGGTGGTCGAACACGACCCGCAGATCATGTTTGCCGCCGACCGCCTGCTCGACATCGGCCCAGGGCCGGGCGAGCGCGGCGGCGAGATCGTGTGTTTCGACACGCCGGAGGCCGTGAAAAACAATCCAGGCTCACTGACCGGCGCTTATTTGTCGGGCCGCAAGCGTGCACATACCGCCGAGCCTCACGCCCTGCCGCTCTCGTCACGCGCCATCGAAATACTCGGCGCGTCGGAACACAACCTGAAGAACATCGACGTCAAACTGCCGCTCAACCGTCTGGTGTGCGTCACCGGCGTTTCCGGCTCGGGCAAATCAACGCTGATTCAGGACGTGCTCTACGCCGCACTGCTCAAACACAAGGGTAAGCCGACCGAGACGCCGGGCGCACATCGCGCCATTCACGGCCACCATTTAATCAGCGACGTGGTGATGGTCGATCAAACACCGATCGGCCGCACCACGCGCTCGAATCCGGCCAGTTACGTCGGCGCCTTCGAAGCGATCCGCGATCTCTATGCGAAAGCGCCGCTGGCACGCGAACGCCAATACACCCACGGCACCTTCAGCTTCAATGCCGGCAACGGGCGCTGCCCGGCTTGCGGTGGCAATGGTTTTGAACACGTCGAGATGCAGTTTTTGTCCGACGTCTATCTGCGCTGCCCGGATTGCGACGGCCGCCGTTTCCGCGCCGAGATACTGGAAGTCGAGATCGAGGGCAAATCGATCGCCGACGTGCTCGACATGACAGTCAGCGAAGCGCTCACCTTCTTCGCCGCCCACGATGCAGTGCAGGCGGCGTTGAAACCGCTCGCTGACGTCGGTCTCGAATACCTGCGCCTCGGACAACCGGTGCCAACGCTGTCGGGGGGTGAAGCGCAACGCCTCAAACTGGCCGGGCATCTGGTCGAAAAAATACAAAAAACAAAGGGGCGCACCAAATCAGGCGCGAACGTCTCACCGCTGACACCGCAGACCACGCTCTTCTTGTTCGACGAACCAACGACCGGCCTGCATTTTGACGACGTCGCCAAACTGCTGCGCGCCTTCCGCCAGTTGATTGCGGCGGGCCACTCGCTGATCGTCATCGAACACAACCTTGATGTGATTGCCGCCAGCGACTGGATCATCGATCTCGGCCCCGAAGGCGGCGATGCCGGCGGCGAAGTGCTGTGCGTCGGCAGGCCGCAGGACATCATGTGGGAAGTGCGCTCGCATACCGGCAAGGCACTGGCCGACTATGAGTTTGCGCTGAGTGGCGGCGTGACACCGCCCGCGCGCAACCACGCGGCACAGGAACGCCCGACAGCACTGGTGCGAACACCTGTCGTGCATCCAAATTCGATCCGCATTCACAACGCGCGCGAACACAATCTGAAAAATATTAATGTCGAGATTCCGCGCAACCAGTTCACCGTAGTGACCGGCGTTTCAGGCTCGGGCAAGTCGACGCTGGCGTTCGACATTGTGTTTGCCGAGGGCCAGCGGCGTTATCTCGAATCGCTCAACGCCTACGCACGCCAGTTCGTGCAACCGGCCTCCAAACCCGACGTCGATGCGATTTTCGGCATCCCGCCGACGGTGGCGATCGAACAGCGCACCAGCCGCGGCGGGCGCAAGAGCACGGTGGCAACACTCACCGAGATCTATCACTTCCTGCGCCTGCTCTATGTGAAGCTTGGCACCCAGCATTGTCCGGACTGCGACTGCGCGATTGAACCGCAGACGCTCGACGCCATGGTGGCGCGCATCCTGCGTGACTACAAGGGGGTGCGCATCGGTCTGCTCGCACCACTGATCGTTGCCCGCAAGGGCTTTTATACCGACCTCGCCAAGTGGGCGCGCGGCAAGGGTTACACGCATTTGCGCGTCGACGGCGAATTCATCGAGACGGCGCGTTGGCCGCGGCTCGACCGCTTCAAGGAACATTCGATCGAGCTGCCGGTGGCCGATGTACGGGTCGCCGCCGACAACGAACCGGCGCTGCGCGCAGCACTCGCGCAGGCGCTTGATTTCGGCAAGGGCGTGGTGCACGTGCTGGCCCCGCTCGAAGCGCTCGAACGCGCGATGAAAGAAAACAATCCGGCGCTGGCGCAGATGACGCAAACGGTGTTTTCGATCAAGCGCGCCTGCCCGTCCTGTGGTCGCAGCTTTCCGGAACTCGATCCGCGCCTCTTCTCGTTCAATTCGCGCCACGGCTGGTGCGGTGACTGCTACGGCACAGGGCTGAAACTGACCGATGTAAAGTGGGACGACGAACGCGCCAATGCCGGCACTGAAGACCACGTGCTCGATTCGTGGATCGACTGGCTCGAAGTCGACGAGACCTGCCCAGCGTGCAGCGGTCATCGTTTGAACCGCGATGCGCTGGCGGTGCGTTACCAAGGGCGTTCGATCGCCGAACTCACGGCAAAAGCGGTCGGTGAAATCGGCGCGCTGTTCCGCGAGATCAAACTCGAAGGCCGCGACGCTGAAATCGCGCGCGACCTTGTGGCCGAACTCAATTCACGACTCGACTTCCTCAATCAAGTCGGACTCGGCTATCTTGCGCTCGATCGTTCGGCCCCGACCTTGTCGGGTGGCGAAGCGCAGCGTATCCGGCTCGCCGCGCAACTCGGCTCGAACCTGCGCGGCGTCTGCTACATCCTCGATGAACCGACCATCGGTCTGCATCCGCGCGACAACCGTATCCTGCTCGATACGCTTGCGAAACTCCAAGCCAAGGGCAACACCCTGATAGTGGTTGAACACGATGAAGACACCATCCGGCGCGCCGCGCATGTGATCGACCTCGGGCCGGGGGCGGGCAAGCGCGGCGGTCATGTCATCGCCGAGGGCAGTGCCGACCAATTGATGAAGAATCCGGCCTCGATCACCGGCCGCTTTCTGCGTGAACCCTTGCGGCACCCGCTGTATCCCAACCGGCCGGTCAGCAAAACAACACCAGAGATCGAAATCGTCAGCGCTTCGCTACACAATCTGCGTAAAGTCGATGCACGCTTTCCGCTCGGCCGCCTGACGGTGGTGACCGGCGTGTCGGGTTCCGGCAAATCAACACTCGCGCGCGACGTGCTGCACGCCAACCTCGTGCATCGCGTCGGCCGCCACAACGCCGGCAAGGCGGTGGCGCTGATCGGTTGTGCGGATCTCAAAGGCTGGCAGCAGGTGGGACGCGTGCTCGAAGTCGATCAGACGCCGATCGGCAAAACGCCACGCTCCTGCCCCGCCACCTATGTTGGTTTTTACGATGCGATCCGCAAACTGTTCGCGGACGCGGCGGAATCACGCATGCGCGGTTATACCGCGAGCCGCTTCTCCTTCAATACCAAAGGCGGGCGTTGTGAAGCCTGCGAAGGCCAGGGTATCAAACGCATCGAGATGAGCTTCCTGCCCGATGTGCGCGTGCTTTGCGAGGAGTGCCACGGCGCACGCTTCGATCATGAAACGCTCGCCGTGCGCTTCAAAGGCAAATCGATCGGTGACGTGCTCGCCATGAACATCGACGAGGCGGTTGAATTCTTCAGCGCGCATACCTCCATCCACCATGCGCTGCGCCTGATGCAGGACGTCGGCCTCGGTTACCTGACGCTCGGCCAGCAAAGCCCGACCCTGTCGGGCGGCGAAGCGCAGCGCATCAAGCTCGTCACCGAGCTCGCGAAGGTCAGAGCCGATGGCAGTGACGCCGGTGCGCGCCCTGGCCGCGGCGGCGCTGACAAACATACGCTTTACGTGTTGGATGAACCGACCGTCGGCCTGCACATGGCCGACGTCGAAAAACTGATCCATGTCTTGCATCGACTGGTGAATGCGGGCAACACGGTGGTGGTGATCGAACACAATCTGGACGTGATGGCGGATGCCGACTGGATTATCGATCTTGGCCCCGAAGGCGGCTCCGGCGGCGGTGTCATCGTCGCGCAGGCAGCACCGCTCGCCCTCGCCGCGCAGCCTGCGCGCTCGCACACGGCACGCGTACTGGCGGAGTTTCTGCTCGATCGCACGGCGTAAGCCACAAGCGTATAAAAAGCGGGGCCGTGCAGCGCCCCGGTTTGATAACGCATCGCGATGACTTTTGAGAGCGCTCGCACCACGCTGCGCATGACATCAGCGGCGCGGTGTCGATTCGTCGGTCCAACGGTAAGGCTGCGGGCGCAGCACACGACGATAATCACGATGAAAACAATCAAACCGGCGACCAGTATATAAGGCAGGTAGTTGAGCAGGGTCAGCCTCTGCGACCTCCGTCATCGAATGATCTGTTGCTATGGGGATTAAACGATCCCCATGCAGTCGATGCCTGCGGCTGGAACAAAGCGTTACGCTTTTTACAGTTTGTAATGGCCTAACTTTCCTGCGCTTGCCGCAGTCGCTGCCGCAATCGGCATCGTCTGCTCGCTTGTCGCCGGCGCAACAATTGGTGCACACTCAAGGCTTAATGACCCAACCGTAGCGAGGAACTCCATGTTCATGCAATTACGTCGTTTTGAAGGCGCGGCCTGCGCCTTGTTCGCACTGGCAGGCGCAATCGCCGGCCCGGCCTGTGCCCAGGCTGATTTCCCCAACCGTCCGATCCGCGTCATCGTGCCGCTGGCCCCCGGCGGCGGCAGCGATTACACCGCGCGTTACATCGGCCAGCGCTTGGCTGAGCGTATCGGGCAGGCCGTGGTGGTCGATAACCGTCCGGCCGCATCCGGCATCGTCGGCACCGAACTCGTTGCCAAGGCCGTGCCCGACGGCTACACGCTGCTGCTCGCCTATTCGACGCATGCGCAAAGCGCGCAGCTGTTTACGACGCTGCCCTATGACCCGATCAAGGATTTCGCGCCAGTCACCGAAGTGATTGCCACGCCGCTCGGCCTGATCCTGCATCCTTCAGTGCCGGCCAAAACCGTGCAAGAACTCGTCGCCTACGCCAAAGCCAATCCGAACAAACTCAATTTCGGCACCTCGGGCCCGGGCAGCTCGCCACATCTCGCCAACGAACTGTTCAATTCGATGGCCGGCATCAAGATGACGCACATCCCCTATAAGGGCGTGGGCCTCTACATGACGGCGCAAATCGGCAATGAAATCCAGGTCTCGTTTTCGAACATGTTCACCACCATGGCGCACTGGAAAGCCGGTCGCCTGCGCCTGATCGCCAGCGGTGGCGTGAAACGTTCGGAAGCCTTTCCGGATCTGCCGACGATTGCCGAATCCGGCGTGCCGGGCTTCGACGCGCTGACCTGGTACGGTTACATGGCACCGGCCAAAACACCGCGCGCCATCGTCGACAAGCTGCAAAAACACATCGCCGCCATCGTGCAGACACCGGAAGTGCGGCAGAACTTCATCTCGCAAGGCAACGAACCGCTCGCCAGCACACCGGATGAGTTCGCGAAAGTGATGAAAAACGACGCCGAAAAATGGGGCGCGATCGGCAAGAAACTGGGCGTCAAACTGGATTAGTGCATGGGAGGGGTGAGGAGGCAGGCGTGAGGGGTATGCCACAGGTTGCGAAACGTCATCGCAGCAAAGTACCGCGAGCGGACGACCGGCCCCCCATTCCCCTCACTTCTCACGTCTCACTCCTCACACCCGACTCCTAACCCCTCACTCCTCATCGCATAAGGATTAGCCATGAACATCGGATTTATCGGGCTCGGCACGATGGGTGGGCCGATGGCCCTCAATGCACAAAGCGCCGGTCATCCCATGCGCGTACATGATTTACGCGAGACCGCCGCCGCTGAATTGGTAAAGAACGGCGCGACCTGGGCGGCAAGTGTGCGCGAGGTCGGTGCGCACTCAGACATCGTCTTCACGTCGCTGCCAGGCCCGCGCGAAGTCGAGGCGGTGGCGGCTGAACTCATCGAATGCATGCAGCCCGGCACCACGTGGTTTGATCTGTCGACCAATTCGCCGACCGTGATCCGCCGCCTGCATGCGGAATTCGCCACAAAAAACATCGCCCTGCTGGACGCCCCCGTGAGCGGCGGCCCGACCGGTGCGAAGTCACGCAAGCTCGCGCTGTGGGTCGGCGGTGACCAAGCGGTGTTCGAGCAACACCGGGCAATACTCGACGCGATCGGCGATCAGGTGCGTTACATCGGCCCGATCGGCGCCGGACTGGTTGCCAAGCTGGTGCACAACTGCGCCGGCTATGCGATCCAGACCGCGCTCGCCGAAGTCTTTACGATGGGCGTGAAGGCCGGCGTGCCGGCGCTCGATCTATGGGCGGCGGTACGCCAGGGTTCGCTCGGCCGCATCCGCACCTTCGATCGTCTCGGCAAACAATTTTTACAAGGTTCGTTCGAGCCGCCGGAGTTCGCGCTAAAGCTCGCGCACAAGGACGTTGCACTCGCCTGCGAACTCGGGCGCGAAATGAGTGTGCCGATGCGGGTTGCCAATCTCGCCTATGCCGACATGACCGAGGCGCTCAACCGCGAAGGCTGGGGCGCGCTCGACTCACGCGTGCCGATGCTCTTGCAGGAGGAACGGGCGGGCGTTTCCATCAAAGTCGCCGCCGAAGACATCCAGGCGGTGATCAAACGCGAAGGCTGACACCCACCATGATCGCAACCCATCACGAACCCGCACAATGCGCCGGCCCTGATCTGCAGCCGCGCGCGCCCTCATTCAAAATGCCTGAAGGCGCCACCGACTGTCATGCCCATGTTTTCGGCGCGAAAGAACAATACGGCTGGGCCGGCGACCGTCTGTATACGCCACCGCCGGTGTTTCTCCAAGACTACCTCGCAATGCTCGACGCCCTCGGTTCCGCACGCGGCGTCATCGTGCAAACCGGTGTGCATGGCACCAACAACAATGTGATTGTTGACGCGATGGCGCAATCCAATGGCCGTTTGCGCGGTATCGCACTCATTGCAGAAGACATCAGCGACACCGAACTCGACCGTCTCAACGCTGCCGGTGTACGCGGCTTCCGCGCCAATCTGGTGGCTGGCACCGGTGTGCAGTTCGACGCCTCGCGCAAATTGGCCGCCCGCGTTGCACGTCTGGGCTGGCATGTGCAATACCTGCTCGACATCGAAAAATTTCCCGACCTCGACCGCGTACTCGCTGATTTCCCGGTGGAAGTCATGATCGACCACATGGGCCGCCCGGATACGCGCGGCGGCATCGAGGCGCCGGGCTTTCAATCACTGATCCGGTTTTTACAAAGTGGACACGGCTGGTCGAAGCTGTCCGCCCCCTATCGCACCTCACGCGAAGCGCCACCCTATGCCGACATCACGAAGTTTGCACACGCGCTGGTCGCCGCCGCGCCGGATCGTCTGGTCTGGGGCACCGACTGGCCGCACGTGATGATGGAATCCGCCATGCCCAACACTGGCATCTTTGCCGAATTGCTCGCCACCTGGGTGCTGGACGCAGCCGTGCGGCAACGCATCCTCGTCGACAACCCGGCGCGGCTCTATGGTTACGCCTGACCACGACTGCGCACACAGCGCTGCATCCGGCAACCGCCAAGCATGACAACCCGGCCTGATGGCTAACACCGTGTTGATTACCGGTGCCTCCACTGGCATCGGTGCGGCTTGCGCGATCCGTCTCGCCGCCGCCGGCATGCACGTCTACGCCGGGGTGCGTGAGGGCGCCGCTGGTGCGGCGTTGCGCGCGCAGAACGCAGCGCTGATCACACCGCTACACCTCGATGTCACCGACGCCGACTCGATCGCCGCTGCCGTCGCCACACTGGACGCGCAACTCGGCGACGCAGGTCTGAACGGGCTCGTCAACAATGCCGGTATCGCCATTGGCGGCCCACTTGAAGTGCTGCCGATGCACGAGATACGCCGGCAATTCGACGTCAATGTATTCGGCGCATTGGCCGTCACCCAGGCTTTTCTGCCGCAGCTGCGTCGCGCACGCGGGCGTATCGTCAACATGGGTTCGATCGCTGGCCGTATCGCGCTGCCTTTCCTCGGCCCTTATTGCATGTCGAAGTCGGCGTTGCGTGCGATGACACATGCGCTGCGTCTCGAAGTCGATGCCTGCGGCATCGATGTGGCCTTGGTCGAACCCGGCGCCATTGCCACACCGATCTGGAAAAAATCGAACGCCGCCGCCGACGTCATGCAAGCCACGCTGCAAAATGACACCCTGACACATTACAGCCGGCATCTCGAAGGCATTCGCCGCGTGATCGCCAAGACTGAAGAACAGGCGATCAGCGCCGCTGCGGTGGCCCGCGCGGTCGAACACGCATTGACCGCGGCGCGCCCCAAAACGGAGTATCTGGTCGGCAACGATGCCCGCATGCGCGCGGCGATCAACGCCGTGCTGCCGCAATTCCTGCAGGACAGGCTGCACCGCTGGTTTTTAAAATTTCCACGCCGGCAATAGACTGTGCCGGCAGGCCTGCGTCAGGGTGTGGCCGTCTGTAACGCAGCGGAAAATTACGCCGGATCGATCTGTGCGCAGATATTGAACAGCAGCTTGCGCCCGGTTGACGACTGACCGGACAAACCCAGTGCCGCCACCCCGCCGTCGATATACCCGTCAAGCCGGGCGTCTTTTCCGTACATCGGCGACTCAGGCCGGTAGAAAGCCATCGACCAGTCGCGAAAACTGCCCTGCCCGATTTCACAATCCAGCACAGATTGACATTGGTATGGCGCGGATCGCGCACGATGTAATCAAAATAGACCTGCCGCACCGTATCACGCTCGCCCTCAAGCAATTGCACAAACTCGCCACGGTGATACAGAAGAAAGCCGGTGATGCCACGCAATTGGTTGTGCTGGCGCGACGCGGCCAGTATGCCCTTCAAATCGGCCTCGTCGATATCCCGGGGATCCGCGATGCTGTTGTAAACCAGTTCGTACATTGGGTCTTTGCGGTGAAAAGTAACGGCGCGGCGATGCTACAGGCGTCACTTCTCACGATCAACCTCGCAATCAGGATCAGTCCAAAGATACCTCAGCCGATCGCTGCGTTGTGGCAGAATCATCGACTCAACGCTGAGCGAGGAGTCACGCCATGCCACGTTTTGTCCCCTTTGCCGTCATTGCGCTTGCTTTGTTCTGCGCCACCGCGCTGCACGCCCAGCCCTATCCGAGCAAACCGATCCGCATCATCGTGCCGTTTCCACCGGGCGGCGCCGCCGATGTCACCGCACGCGTGCTCGGTGAACACATGGCAAAAGGGCTCGGCCAGCCCATCCTGATCGAAAACCGGCCGGGTGCCGGCGCGGTGATTGGCTATGAAGCGGGTGCCCGCGCACCCGGCGACGGCTATACGATGCTGGTGGTGTTTCCGAGCTTCGTCATCAACGCCTTCGTCCGCAGCAGCTTGCAATATCAACCATTCCGCGACTTCAAGGCGGTGGGGCAAACCATCTCGGTGCCGATGGCGATCTCGATACATCCCTCATTGCCGGTGAAATCGATGAAAGATCTGATTGCACTGGCGCGCTCGCGGCCTGGCGAACTCGGCTACGGCACGCCGGGCGCGGGCACCACCCACCATTTCGTCGGCGAGATGCTGGGCGTCGCAGCCGGCGTCAAATTCAATCACGTGCCCTACTCGGGCGGCGCGCCCAGCGTCACGGCCGCCGCCGGCGGCCATGTACCGATGCTGATCAGCAATGTCTCGGAGATCGCCCCCTTCGCCAAGATGGGCAAGTTGCGCGCACTCGCGGTCACCACCGCCGAGCGCGCCGAAACGCTGCCCGATGTGCCGTCCTACCGCGAGGCCGGCTTCCCGCAACTGGCGATGAGCAACTGGGCCGGTATCGTTGTCCCGGCAGCAACGCCGCAGGCGGTGATTACGCGTCTGAACAGCGAAATGGTGAGCGGCCTGCGTAACACGCAAATCCAGGACAAGCTGAAAGTACAGGGCATGTTGACCACACCGGGTGCGCCGGAACAATTCGACGCCCTACTGAAATCGGAATCAACGCGTTACGCCAAGGCGGTACAGGATTCGGGGATCAAACTCGACTGAGTTAATGCGTAGCGCTGCGCGCGATTCATGTTGGACTAATTGACAACAATTTCGCATGTTGTCAAAATATCCAACATGAAAGCCGTTGAACTACTGCATACGCGGGTCGTCTACTCGACCACTGCCTTCGCGGAACTGGTGCTATGGCGGCTGCCAAATGCTGTCCGCGGCTCGTTGCACGCTTACAAATACCGGCTGGCGTATGTAGCAGAAGGAATCTGCGTAACACGCTATGACAACGAAGCAGGCAAGGGCGATCACCGGCATTACGCTGGCCATGAGAGCCGCTACAAGTTCACAACCCCCGACCGCTTGATGAATGATTTTGAAAACGCTATTGCGAGGTGGAATCGTGAAAACCGTAATACTTGAAGTGCGCCGGCCCGATCAGGCCATGGCGGCCTTTGTCAACGCATGGAAAACCGGCAAGGCGGAAAAAACAACCCGTATCGGTTTTTCCTCGCCTGAGTTGCTATGGCAGGTATTAACCGCAAAGCGCTGGGAACTGCTGAAGGTTCTATGCGGTATCGGACCGGTGTCGATCCGCGAAGCCGCGCGCCGGGTTGGCAGGGATGTCAAGGCGGTTCACGCGGATCTCACCGCATTGCTCAACGCGGGCGTATTGGAGCGTAACGAACAGGGTGGTGTGGTCTTTCCTTACGACGCAGTCAAAGTAGAGTTTCTACTGGAAGCTGCCTGACCCGACGGCGGCGCCCACCATCCGCCGCCGGTAGAAACCGTCGCTTGATTTTGATAGTAGTCGCCCCGCACTGCTTTACTCCGCCTTCGCTCCCGCCGCCTTGACGACCTTCGCCCACGCCGGGATGTCATTACGGATCAACGTCGCAAACGCCTCAGGGGTCGAAGTCTCGGGTTCGGCACCCAGCGCAATGTAGCGCTCGCGCAGATCCTTGCCGGCGACCGCACTGACAATGGCTGCATTGAGCTTCGTCACCACCTCGCGCGGCAAGCTGGCCGGGCCGAGGAAGCCATACCACGTCGTTGATTCATAGCCGGGCATGCCCGACTCGGCCACCGTTGGCACCTCCGGCAACACCGTCGAACGCGTTTTACTGGTCACCGCGATCGGCACCGCCTTGCCGGCGCGGATGTGACCGAGCACCGGCGCGATGTTGACGAACACCATGTCGCACTGCCCGGCGATCACATCAACAATGGCCGGACCCGCGCCCTTGTACGGCACATGCGTCATTTGTATGCCGGCCATGCTGTCGAGGAGTGCGGCGGCCAGATGCATGGTGTTGCCGACACCTCCCGAAGCAAAATTAAGCTTGTTGGGCTGTTTCTTCGCCAGTGCGACGAGATCCTTGATGCTGCGCACCGGCAGCGAGGGATGCACCACCAGCACGCTGGGCGTCATCGCCACCAGACTGACCGGCGTGAAATCCTTCAACACATCGAAACTCAACTTGTCATACAAGGAAACGCTGATCGGCAGCGAACTGTTGCCGAACATCAGCGTATAGCCGTCGGCAGCGGCACGGGCGACGATCTCGGCGGCGATATTGCCGTTGGCGCCGGGACGCGCATCGGCGACAAACTGCTGACCAAGTGCGTCGGCAAGCTTCACCGTCAGCGGACGGATCAAGGTGTCGGCGGCACCACCCGGTGGAAACGGCACGACCACACGCACCGCCTTGGCGGGCCAGGTTTGCGCCTGTGCCGGCAGTGCTGCGCACGCCCCCAAAACCATCGCGACAAATATGTTTTTATGCATGACACCCCTCCTGAATGTTCTGTTATGCGTACAGACTCATCGTTGCCGTCGGCACTCTCGACGGATCGCGCATGACAAGAGGCGCTTGCATGACCTGCGGCAAGCCCGCCGGTCATTCCGGCTTGATCAGCTTCGCCCATTTCGCCGCATCAGCGAGCAAATATTTGCGGAAGACCTCAGGCGTGCTGCCGACCGGCTCCGAGCCATCGGCCAGAATACGCTCGCGTACATCAGGCAGGGCGAGTATGCGCACCAGCTCGTCATGTAGCTTCGCCACAATGTCTTTCGGCAAACGCGCCGGCCCCAGCACGCCATACCAGCCCATCACATCAAAACCCGGCAACACCTCGGCCATCGTCGGCAGATCGGACAACACACCGACGCGTTTGGGCGTGGTCACCGCCAGCGCACGCAGCTTGCCTGCACGCACCAACACCTGCGACCCCTGCATGCCGGCAAAACCGAATTGATATTGTCCGCCGACCAGATCGATCATCGCCGGCCCCGCACCCTTATAGGGAATATGTTGCGCCTTGATGCCGGCCATCTGGTTGTAGAGTTCGCCGGCGAGATGACCGCCGCTGCCGAGGCCGGCCGAACCGTAGTTGAGCGCGCCCTTGTAGCTCTTCGACCACTCGATAAACTCTTTGAGGTTTTTCACCGGCGAGGACACCGGCACCAGCAGCATCATGCCGCCGGCGGTCAGTTGCGACACCGGCGTGAAATCATCGACCACCTTGTAGGGCAGGTTCGGATTCAAGGCGGCATTCACCGTGTGCTGAACATACGACAGAAACAAGGTATAGCCGTCGGCGGGTGCGCGGGCGACAATTTCCGCGGCATTCACGCCCGAGGCGCTGGCACGGTTATCGACGACGACCTGCTGTTTGAAGGTCTCCGACATGCGCGCACCAAACAGACGCGCCAGAATATCGGTAGTGCCGCCTGGCGCGGCCGGTGTGATCAAACGGATCGGCCGGTTCGGATAATTGGACTGCGCATGCGCAAGAACCGGCGCCAAAACCACCGTAAAAATAATCACTGCCCGGGCAAAACACCTCACAGCTCTCTCCTCACAGTTCACGGCTAAACCCTCATTCCAGTTTGGCGCCGCTGTCGCGTACCAGCTTCGCCCACTTCACCAGATCGGCATGCATGTATTTGCGGAATTCCTCGGGGCTGTTGACCACCACCTCGGAACCGTCGGCCGCTATGCGATCGCGGATGTCCGGCGCCTGCATAATCTTCACGACCTCGGCGTGCAGCCGCGCAAGAATGGGCTTGGGCAGTTTTGCCGGAGCGGCGAAGCCGTACCAACCGACCAGTTCGAACCCCGGCAAGACCTCGGCCATCGCCGGCAGTTCGGGAATCGCGGCAATGCGTTTCGGATTGGTCACCGCCAGCCCGCGCAACTTGCCGCCGCGGACCAGCGTCTGCGCGGCCTGGATACCGGCAAAGTTGTAGTGATACTGGCCGGCGACGAGATCAATCAGCGCCGGCCCCGAGCCTTTATACGGAATGTGCTGCGCCTTGATGCGCACCGTGACGTTATACAACTCGCCGGCCAGATGGCCGCCGCTACCGAGGCCGGCCGAACCAAAATTCAGCGGACCTTTATAGTTTTTTGTCCACTCTACAAATTCCTTCAGCGTCTTCGCCGGCGTTGCTGGATTGACCACCAGCAACAAGCCGGCGGCAGTCAATTGCGTGATCGGGGTAAAACTGTCGACCGCGTGATAGGGCAGCTTCGGATTCATCGCCGCGTTCACGGTGTGCTGGTGATAGGGCAGAAACAGCGTGTAGCCGTCGGGCGGTGAATTGGCGACGATTTCGGCAGCGACCACACCCGATGCGCTGGCGCGGTTATCGACGATCACCTGCTGCTTAAGGGCTTCGGTCAGCCGCGCACCGACCAAACGCGCCAGTATGTCGGTGGTGCCGCCGGGTGCCGCCGGCGTCACCAGACGCACCGGACGATTAGGATAACTGTCCTGCGCCACCGCCACGCACGCCAGTGATAACAACAAACCTGCTGCCGCACCTTGGATGAGTTTCATGTCTGGCTCCCTCCGGTTGACCGGCTGCCAATATAACGGAAAACGCCGACGCCGAGCGTAGCGCGCGCAATCGTATAATCGACGGGCCGCGCACCCCGCTGCGGCAAATCGTTTCTGGAGAAGACCTTGCCTTACATCCACACCACACGGCGCCGGCTGGCGCGCGCCTGCGTCATCGTCTTAACCACCATCTGTGCGACCGCCAGCGCGGCCGCTGCCGAATGGAAACCCGAACGCAACGTCGAGTGGGTGGTGCCCACCGGCCCCGGCAGCGGCGTCGATAACACGGCGCGCACGCTGCAAATGATTATGCAGACGGCGAAACTGATCGATACGCCGATGTCGGTGATCAATAAAGCCGGCGGCAGTTACGGCGTCGCCTTGAATTACCTCGCGCAATTCAATGGCGATGGCCAGCGTTTGATGATCCAGACCTCGACGCCGCTCTCGGCGCTGCTGACCGGCCAGATCAACGCCGATTATTTCGCCTTCACACCGCTTGCGAACCTGATCACCGAGCCGATCGCCTTCATGGTGCGCGCCGATTCGCCGATTGCCAGTGGTCGCGATCTGGCCGCACGCATCAAGGCCGATCCGGGCACGGTCAGCATTGCGCTGGCCGCCGCGCGCGGCAACGCCTATCACATCGCCGCCGCCCTCATTGCGCGCAGCGTCGGCGCCGACAGCCGTAAGCTCAAAATCGTGGTGTTCGGCTCTTCGGCCGACGCGATGACCGCGCTGATGGGCGGCCACGTTGATGTCGCCTCCGCCACGCCGGGCGCCTTTCTACAACTGCTCGAAACAAAAAAGATCCGTATCGCCGGTATCGCCTCGCCGCATCGTCTCCACGGCCCGCTGGCCACCGTGGCGACGCTGAAGGAACAGGGCGTCGATGTGGTGTTCGACGTGCCGCGCAGCGTGATCGGCCCCAAAGGCCTCTCGGCCGACCAGGTCAGATACTGGGACGGCGTGTTTCAGCGTTTGATCAAAACGCCGGCGTGGAAAGACGCGCTGGAGAAAAACCAGTGGGACGAGGATTACATGAACGGCGCCGAGCTCGGCAAATACCTCAAGTCGCAACACACCATACTTAAAGACGTGCTGGGTGAACTCGGCATGCTCAAACAATAAAACGGAGGCCACCATGGCACAAGCCAACCACGACGGTTACTACGAAGCCTACTGGCCGCGCGGCGCGCGCCAGCAAAAAACCCGCGCGCTGGCGCCGCGCCTCGACACGCTCGAAGGCAAAACCGTCGCCCAACTCTGGGACTATCTGTTCAAGGGTGACGAAGTCTTTGCGCTGCTCGAAGAGGATTTGAAGCGCCGTTATCCGGGGATCAAATTCGTCAGCTGGCGCGAATTCGGCAGCACCCATGCCGACGATGAAAAAGAAGCGCTCGCCGCGCTGCCGCAACGTTTCAAAGAGCTGGGGGTCGACGCCGTCATCTCCGGCATGGCCTGTTGAGGCTCCTGCACGCCCGCCGTGTTGCGGGCCAGTGCAGCGTGTGAAGCGGCCGGCTACCCGACCTCTTCACTGACGTGCGAAGGCTTTATGAAGCAGGCCGCCGCGACCTCGATCGGTCTGGGCATGCCCAACATCACGCTGGCCATGGTGCCCGGCCATATCGGCACCAAGAGCAAGGAAGAGCTGCGGCGTGACGTCATTGGTGTTGCCGCCGAACAGGTGATCCAGAACCTGACCGTAATGCCGGCCGCAAAAGGCACCAGCAGCGAACCGGGCGCGCGCGACATCGTCGTGCGCGGCGGCTTCAACGCAGTGAACAAATATTTCGTCAAACACGAATACTCCGACGGCCTGCCGATCGTGCCGCCAACCAAAGAAGCGATCGAAGAATTTCTGCGCTTCACCGAACGCAGCCCCGATGAAGTCCTCGGCGTCCTGCTGCCTGATCGCCGCGCCGCCACCGTCTGGAGTGTGGCGGTGAACGGTGTGATGGCCGGTTGCCGTCCCGAATACATGCCGATCCTCGTCGCCACCATCGAGGCGATGGCCGACCCGAAATACGCTGTCGAGCATAGCGGCAACACGCCCGGCGGCGACACACTGATCATCCTCAACGGCCCGCTCATTAAGCAACTCGATTTCAATTACACCCAGGGTGCGCTGCGCGACGGCTTCCAGCCGAACACCTCGATCGGCCGCTTCTTCCGTTTGTATCTACGTAACGTGGCCGGCTTCCTGCTGCACAAGACCGACAAGGCCACCTTCGGCAACACCTGGCGCGTGGTGCTCGCTGAAAACGACGATGTGTTGAAAGAGATCGGCTGGGAAACCACCGGCGAGGAAATGGGCTACAAGGCCGGCGACAACACGGTCACGATTTCACGCTTCACCGGCGGCGGCTCGCTCTCGTCGGTGTCGGGCAGCACGCCGGAACAACTGCTGCCCTACATTGCCGACTCGCTACTGCGTTTCAACAACTGGCAAATCACCTTCACCACCAGCCACGGCCACGGTACGCTGCGTCCGCTCGCGGTGTTAAGCCCGATCATCGCCGAGGCAATTGCAAAAGCCGGCTGGTCGAAGCTCGATGTGAAAAAGTTTTTGTTTGAGCACGCACGCATGCCGGCCTGGGTGTTCGAGCGCCAGTTGCGCGACTGGAATATCCGCGGCGTCTGGGATCTGAAAGACGACGTCGTCAACGGCCGCATTCCGAAAGTATTCTACGAATCCGACGACCCAAACCGCATGGTGCCCATCGTCTGGAAACCGGAAGACTTCATGATCGCGGTGGGCGGCGACCCGATGCGTAACAACGCTTATATCTTCGCGCACAACGCTTTTCTCGGTTATCCAGTCGGCCGCAAGATCGAGCTGCCGAAGAACTGGGAGACGTTATTGAAAGAAGTGCAGGACTGATCAGACCGCGAATATTTTTTAGCTTGGCGTGGCAAGCCGCCGCCCCCTTGACGCCGTGCAAACGGGTGCGCGGCGCGCCGACCGCAGTGGCAAAACACATGCTTGACACATGCTCGGCGCATGCCTGACGCATGGCGGTCAGGCCGGATCACGCCGGCCGGCTGCTTACGCCAGGGTCTTGACCACGCCCCAGGCACCACCCGCGGCCAGCACCAGCACACACAACATCGACAAGCCAAAGGCGGGGCCGCGGCGTTCAGCGGCCTGCTGATACGCGACCGAATACCATAAGCGCGACGCCAGCCACAACAGCCCGAGCGCCGCCGCCCAGGTCGCGCTGAGATACACGGCAAACACCCACAGCGACGGCAGAAACAGCATGGCGTTTTCCAGGGTGTTCATCTGCACGCGAAAAACCCGCTCGAAATCCGCGTTACCGCTGGTGGCGGGTGCAGCCACGCCGTATTTCATGCGCGCGCGGCCGACATTGATCGCCATCAGAAACAACAGTGCAACCATCCCCAGTGTGATCAGCGCCGGCCAGCGAAAATCGTACATATTGCACCCCGTAGAAGATGAACAGGCCGCCACTCTACTCCGCATTACAACGACGCGGTTATACTGCTTTTAGGCAGGCGGGTCTGCTACCCGCAGTGAAAAAAACAACGTTTTAAAAATCACGAGGACTCCGCATGACACAACTGAACGCCGGACAGGCCGTCATCGAAATGCTGCGCGCAGAGGGTATCGATCACATCTTCGGCATCTGCGGCACCACCACCAACAACATCGTCACCGAACTGCACGGCCGCGACGATATCCGCTTCGTCGATACGCGCCACGAGCAAAACGCCGCCTTCATGGCCTATGGCTATGCGCGCGCCTCGGGCAAACCCGCCGTCTGCCTGACCACCTCGGGCCCCGGCACCATCAACCTGATCACCGGCATCGCGCTCGCCTACAAGGGCCGTGCGCCGGTCATCGTGATCGCCGGCGACGTGCCGCGCGAGTTGATTGATCGCGACGGCAATCAAGCCTTTGATCTGGTCAATCTGTTCAAACCGATCACCTATATGGCACAGCATGTGCAATCCACCGAACGCGTACAGGAGGCCGTGCACAATGCTTTTCGCACCGCGCTGTCGGGCAAGCGCGGACCGGTGATGCTGAGTATCCCGCGCGACCTGCTCGATTACAAAACCATCGACTATCAGGCGCGCACACCAGCCTCCTACCGCGCCACCGAAGGCCGCGTGCAGGGCGACCGCGAGGCCATCGCGCGTGCGGCGGCGTTGCTGGCAAGCGCCGAACGCCCGCTGCTGATTGGCGGCGGCGGCATCATCGACAGCGAAGCCGGAGATGACGCGGTGAAACTAGCCGAACATCTCGACATGGCGCTGGTGCCCTCGTACGGTCACAGCGATGCATTGCCGAACAGTCATCCGCTGTTCATCGGCATGCCGGGCTGGCGCGGTTCACCCGAAGCGCACGAGGCGATACACCACGCCGATGTCGTGCTCGCCCTCGGCTCGCGTCTGAGTCAATCAACCACCGCCTGGAACTACAGCATCCTCAACCCGGCGACCAAAATCATCCAGGTCGACATCGACAACGCCGAGGTCGGGCGCAACTTCGCCGTCGAAGTCGGCATCGTCGGCGACGCCCGCGCGGTTGCACAGCAATTGCTCGAAGCGCTGCGCGCGGGCGGCAAAAAAACAAAACCGGCGTGGCTCGCTGAAATCGCACAGCACAAAGACAAACGCAGGGCGCGCCTCGCCGCCGAAGCACATCTGCCCACGATCGACGGTGAGCCGATGAAGCCGCAGCGCGCCTATCCGGAAATCAACAAGGCGCTGCCGAAGGACTGCATGGTCACCATCGACGCCGGCATCTGCCCCGGCCTCGCCTATGACCGCTTCGCCTATGACCTGCCGCGCTCGGTGTTCAACTACGCCGGCCACGGCGGCCTCGGTATGGGGCTTTGCACCAGTCTGGGCACCAAGCTCGGCCGCCCCGAGCGCGCGGCGATGAGCATCCAGGGCGACGGCGGTTTTATGTACACCATCCAGGAACTCAACACCGCGGTGCGCTTCAAGATTCCGCATGTCAGCATCGTCCTCAACAACGGCTGCCACGGTTCGGAGAAGGCGCAGCAGCTGCGTTTCTGGAATTCGAAATATGTCGCGGTTGATCTCGACAACCCGCGCTTCGACAAAGCCGCAGAAGTGTTCGGCGCCCAAGGTTTCTACGCCGAGCGCCCGCAGGATATCGCCGGCGCTGTCAGCGCGGCCTTCGCCTGCGGCGGGCCGGCGGTGGTGGAAATTCCAGTCTCCCAGGATTTTCCGCTGCCCTCGAAGGCACCCGGCGGCGGCGCTGCGCATTAAGGTGGAAAGCAACACAACTGCAAATATATCAAGGTCTGGGTTAAGATTCCGCCCTGTTCCGACCCTGTTACCGCCCTGTTACCGCCCTGTTACCGCCCTGATACCGCCCCCCCCTCTAACGCAGCAGGAAAACCATGCGCGCCTTTGTCCTTGCACTGCTCATCACCACCGTCCCCGCGTTTGCCGCGGCCCCGTTGGTGAACTTCGATCCAGTCAGCTTCGAACGGCGCTTCAACAAAGCCGACAAGACCAAAACAGGTCGCCTCTCGCGCGCTGAGGCAACCGCTGAATTCCCCCGCATGCCGGAGTTCTTCGACGAAATCGATGCCAACAAGGACGGCTACATCACGCTCCCTGAGGTGCGCAAGGCGATGAACCAGCGCGTCGATGCGGCCATAAACGCGAGCGATCCGGCCAAACGCTACGGCGGCGTCGGCAACATCGACGCCGGTCGCGATGTCGCGGCGATCACTGCCCCCGGCACGACCACACCGCAATTTTCCAGCGAGGCCGAAGCGCGCCGCTACCATCGCGGGCAATTTTACGAATCGCTTGCCGGAAGTCAGGATAAAACACGCCCACGCAGCGAACCGTTCAGCGATGGGACTGCTACACCGCAGCTGAAAAAATCGTTTTAATCCACCCCGACCGTACTGCCATCGCACGCGCTCAAGCGGTGCGGTAATCGATCCATCAAATACTAATCGCGCAAGCGCCGTATTGATACACCCAACCCGGACAGCAGACCTCTACGACGTTACCAGCGAACCACCATCAGAATATGTTGGGCGCCCGTATTTCGCCGGTCGAATGGCGTTAAGACGCGCCCGCTGCACCCGCTGTAGCCGTACAATCGGCACCCGCAGCCTCAGCCACCCGCGGCACCGCCGCTGGCCGGCGCCAGCCGTAATGAAATGGTGATGAAATGACCACATCCAGCCCCGATCCCTATGCCGTGCTCGACCTTGCGTCGAATGCGACGGCGGCCGAAATCAAACAGGCCTACCGTCGCAAGGCGGCGTTCTACCACCCCGACCGCAATCCCGCCACCGATGCCGCAGAGCGCTTTCGCGAAGTGCAGGAAGCCTACGACCTGCTCGCCGACGAAGCGCGGCGCGACGCCTTTGACAGCAAACGCCAGAAACAACTGGTGGAAGACGCCGACATCGCCGCGCGCTCCATCTGGAAAACCTATCTCGGAGGCATACGCGCATGAAGATGTCGCCCTATTTCTGGCAACTCGGGGACTCCTACCGCAGCGAAATCGAAGACCTGCGCTACGACTCCGATAACCACGACGTGCTCAAGTCGCGCCTTGCCGACAAACGCCGCGCCTTTGAATCCCTGCTGCCGCTGATGACCGACGCGCCCGAGATGGTGGCGGCGACCTTTCACGGCAGCGTCATGGTGAAGGACACACCGGCTATCGCCGCACTCCTGCAATCGAGCCCGGGCACGCTGCCGCCATGGAACACCGTGTCGGCCTACGTGACGATCGAACCCGCGGTGGCACCGCTGATCGCCATGGCCCTCGCGGCCGAAGGCGGCGACGAATTTCTCGTCACCATGGCCTGCCTGCAATTGCTCGCCACCATGGGCAATGACGAGGCGCCCGCAGCGGCCGCCGAAGAAAGCAGCGAGAACGAAGAAGAAGACGAGGAATACGCCAAGGGTGAGGACTGGCTGAGCGAACAGGGGTTTGACCGGAGAAGCGAATGAAGCATCCCGTCATTGCAAGCGTCGCGCGCATGATCCGCGACGGCGACGCGCAGGAAGCCGAAACCGCGCTGGTGGCGGTGGCCGACAAGGAAGGCGATCTGGTGCTGGCACAGGTTATCGAGGCGATGCCGCCGCGTGATCTGGTCGCCATCCTGCGCGAACACGACAGTTCGCGCTCCTCGGTGGTCGGCGAACTGATCACGCCGGAGCGTTTTGTCGCAGCGGTGGCGATGGAGGCCAAATACAACGACCCCACGCACGACGCGCTGCGCGGCATGATCAACATGGTGATTTTTCGCGAAGACGACCCGGACAGTTTTATCGAAGCCCTCGGCCGCTCGGAAGCCGGCCTACTCGCGCTGGTTGATTATTTCTCCGATCGCCACGAAGAACTCGAATCGTTTTTTCAGCATGGCACCTTCTCGCATATCGATGAAGAACCCGCCGTGGTTCCCGAAGACGACCGCGACCTTGGCGACGCGGAAATGGGCTCGAGCTTCCGCCAGCCCAAAGACAACCTTGAGGAAGTACAGGACCGCGACTGGCGCGAGCTTGCCTGGCGCCTGCGTTGCGAACACTACGAAACTTTCGCCGAGCTGCTGCGCATCATGCGCGCGCGGGCGCGACGTGCCGCCGCCATCGTGGCACCGCCGGTTGCGGCGAAACGCAGCGACAGCGACGCCGATCCCGACGACAAAGAAGAGAGCTTCCTTTGAGCACGGCCGCCCAACTCGTCAGCCACGATGACCGCACCCTGTTTGAAAAAGCCTGGGTACAGGGCATCGCCACTGGCGTGATCGACAGCGATGTCTCGGCGCGCATCACCCGCGATGGTGCCAAAGCCATGCGCCAATATGCCTGTCTGATGGGTTCGGATTACCTGCGCCCCGACCTGGAACGCGCGATGCGCACCATGCTGGGCCTGATCAACCTGCATCTCGAATACGAAACCGGCAACGACGTCGACCGTGCGGCGCGCTCGATCGCCGTCAACGGTATCGGCTCCCACACGCGCGGTGCGGCACGCCATATGAAAGCCGCCGGCTACGATGAACGCAGCATCGTTACCCAGCACGCCTACATGGACACCGCGAGTTTCCACGCGCTCATCGCTGAAAACGAAAACGCCCTGCGGCGCATGAGTGCGGCGATCTGGTCGCTCGATGTCATCGGCTACGGCGATGACATCGATCTGGCCGACGCCAGCCAGGCGATCTGCACCGCATTGCTGTTTATCATTTTCCGTCCCGGTGCCACCTGGTCAGGCGACATGGCCGGCTTTGAAACCATGCTCAAGGCGGTACGCGCCAAAGCCAAGGGCCGCACGCCGAAAGTCCCCGCCGGTGTGCCTGACGAATATCGTGCCACCCTCGAAGACGAATGGTCGCGACATGGCAAGACCATCATGCGCCTCGTCCTCGACAAGACGATCAAGCTGCACCAACTCTCATCGCATGCCCGCATCACCGAACTGCTGCTGGTGCCCGGCACCGCATCGCTGTCGGATATCGACGATGCGGCCTCAATGGTGACTTCGCACTGGAAGCAACTGACCGGTGGCGGCGACGACGAAGATGTATTGATGACGGTCATGTTGAGCGGCGTGGTGTTTGAAAAAACAAAACGCACGCTGGCAATGGCCGAGGCTAAAACCATCGCCGCCGGCATTCACACCCCACCGCCTGAAGCGCGCCTGCAAGCCTGGCTCAATGAAAACGCACCGCATGCATTCCAGAGCGGTCTCGTCGACCTGTGGAACCATTTCTGGAGTGAGGCCGCAATGATCTCGCCGGACAGCGAAGCGCGGCGCCTCGCCTACGTCAAGGAATGGGTGAAGGTTGGGCGGGCGGTGAAAAAGGGCTAATTACCGGCAAAGGTCTGCATCATAGAATCGTACTGGTGAACGCAACCCGGACAGCACAACCCATGCGAGCTGCGCACCACTTCAAGCGCCCGCTTGGTTGCACCTCGCTGCAGTCCCCTCCCAGAAATTACAACTTCGACAGCCGTCGTTGAAATCGAATTCTATTGTTTGATATTGCGTTCCACGCTGATTGTTTCGTGGTGGCGGCGACGCTCAGCCACAATGCACGACAGCATGGCTGCCGTACATTGCCGATCCGCAGTTGCAAAAAAACGATCGCTAAAGAGTACCCTGTTTTTGACCTTCCGAGCTCACTACTCCTGAATGCCAATCTGGCGGATTACGCGACTCCATTTCACAACGTCTGCCCGCATCATCGCCGCCAACTCTGCCGGTTGATTGGCAACCACTTCCACACCAGAGACAAAAAGCCTGTCCTTGATATCGGGCAGATTGAGTGTGCGGCTCATTTCCCGGTTGAGTATGTTGATAATCGGGCCCGGCGTGTTGGCCGGCGCAAATGCACCGAAGAGAGAAGAAGATTCGTACCCTGGGACCCCTGCTGCAGCCACCGTAGGCAGACCGGGCGCGAGAGCAGAGGGCTCGGCTGTTGTAACGGCAAGTGCGCGCATGCGCCCGGTTTTTACGTAGGGTGCTGCGCCGGCCACCGTTGGAAACATTACCTGCACCTGTCCACCCGCCAGTGCTGGCATCGCAGAAGCCGCCCCTTTATAGGGAATGCGAGCGATATTAACCAGCGCCATGCTTTTAAATAATTCGGCTGCAAGATGCGTTGATGCACCAGAAGAACCCGAGGAATAATTGAGTTCACCTGGTCGCGCTTTAGCAAGCGCCATCAGTTCCCTCACGGTTTTCACCGGCAATGAGGGATGCACAACCACCAGATTAGGCACCCGCACCGCCGCCATGATGGGTGCAAAATCCTTGAACGGGTCCCACGACACATCGCTCATCAAGAGCGGTCCGATCCACAGCGTGCCGCCGTAAATCAACAGCGTGTAACCATCGGGCGGCGCCTTGGCGACAATTTCAACCGCGAGCGCCCCTCCGCCGCGATTATCGACTATGCCTTGGCGGCCCAGTCCGGCTGGCATACCCTGCGCGATCAATCGGGCAGCCATGTCACCCCCGCCTGCGGCTTCGGTGGTGACGATGCGAATCGGTCGTTCTGGAAAGTTTTGCGCAAATGCCGCGCCGCACGCGCAGGCGGCAAATGCTGCGCTAGCCCATAAACGAACCTGCGCTTGCTTAATCAACACCGACCCGACCCTTTGCGCAAAATATCCATATGCCTCTATTTCCAGAGAATATTTTTTATTCCAGCGTTTTCAATGTTTTTTCGCAATCCATTGTCATAACAGATCTTCATATCTGATGACACCCGGCATCTCCACGCACAAACTCGGCGCGACTACTGCACTTTGACATTATTCGTCTTGATAGCCGCTGCCCAGTGTTTTGTTTCGTTGCGGAAAAAATCCTGAAATTCTCCTGGTGAAGCACTGACTGCGAGGGGCACTTTCACCTTATCAAATGCATCCCTGACAAGAGCCTGACGCGTGACTTGAACGACCGCCGCATGCAGCTTGTCGATAATCGTTCTCGAGGTCCCAGTAGGCAGGAAAAAGCCGATCCAAAATTCGCTGCCGCCGCCAGAAAAACCCGCCTCCGCCATGGTCGGCACGTCAGGTAGATCAGCCAACCGCCGTTGCGCCGTTGTGACGAAAGATGTCATGCGTCCACCCTTGATCTGTGGAATCACAGTAGCGGCACTAAGAAACGAAAAATGAATTTCACCTGAAATAATCGAGGCGAACGAAGAACCACCACCCTTCGCAGGCACGTTTACTATTCTGATACCGGCACGCGCCGTGAACTCCAGCATATTGAGATGCGAGACGCCGCCCACAGGGTTCGAGTAGTTAAGCTGTCCCTGTCGCACCTTCGCGTAATCGATCAACTCCACCATGGTGTTCGGCGGAAAACCTGCGCCCGATACCAGCAGATTAGGAATCCGCGACAGCATCGTAACCGGGATCAATTCCTTCGCCACATCGACCTTGAGCACCGAGGCATAGGTGGTCGGATTAATCGTGATTGTCGAAATATTGCCGAAGAGGATCGTATAACCATCGGGCGGTGCCTTGGCGACAAGCTCGAGGCCTATATTTCCTGCTGCACCGGCGCGATTGTCGATGACAATCTGCTGCCCGAGATATTCGGACAGCGCAGGGACCAGCGCCCGCGCGGTGATATCACCGGCCCCACCGGGCGCTGCCGGAACTATCGCGCGGATCGGCCGCTGCGGCCAATTGCTGCCGGCATCCGACTGCGCAGCGTAGCTGGCGCCGTGCGCAGCGCACCACGCAACCATTGCACCGGCAATGAATTCTCTGATTTTCATGACATCCTCCGCTG
>CAMDSO010000001.1 GCA_945906935.1 Bordetella parapertussis | reverse complement strand
ATGCGACCGTCACGCTCGACAATGGCCACGCGGACGGCGGGGTCAGGCAATGTGGAGATGTTTTCAACATCGGCATTGGCTGGCAGAAACAGCAGTAGCGGGTCTGATAATTTGCCGTCTGGTGGCGGCACCTTGAGGTTGGCTGGTTCGGCGACCGGGGCGACGAACAGACTGACGTGCAGATGTGGGTAACCAGACGGGCCGAAGGCGCGGCCGACGGTGCCGGTGAGGCCGGAACTAGCGACGATTTGTCCGGCGCTGACCTGTTCGCCGGGGTTCAACCGCGGCATCGTCGAGAGGTGTTGATATTTGACCACCGCCCGATAAGACAGGCCGGTGTCAGTGGGGGCGTGCTGCAGCCACAGGTAAATACCTTCGAGCATGCCGCCCTCACCTTTGGCAATGACCTTGCCCGCGGCCATGGCGAGTATCGGTGTGCCTTCCTGCAGACTGATATCGACGCCGCCATGCAGACCGCCGTTGCGGTTTTGCAGGCGCGTGCTGTTGTCAAAGCGTTCCTGCGAGCCCCACGCCGAGGCGATCGGCGCGCAGACATGGCCGGCTGGAAAGGCCGGTGTCAGACCCGTGGCGCGGACTTCGTGATCTAGTCGTGGCGCGCTGCCGCTATAACGCGGCTGGGCCTGCGCGCCGCCGGCGGTGGCGAGTATGAGGGCGGCAAGCAAGCCAATGGCGGGGCAGGTTTTCATGTTGGAGTCATCGGCGGTGCGTTTTTTTGTTGGGGCTGGTGTGGTGACGTGCGCTGCCGGTAGGCAGGCTTCACGCAGTGAGCCGCTATTATCCGACGAACCCTCGGCTTTGCCAAAAGGTTGGGTCAGTTCGATTGCAGGTGCTGTGGGTCGGCGACCCTGAGTGCAGGCTAAAATAGGATCCAGGAAATATGCGGGTCCCCGGCCGCTCCCACCAACGTGCTGCTTTTTTGGAGAAATCTTTCTATGCGGGCAATCGCAAATTGGTCGAAATCGCTGACCGCAACCGGAATGTGCCACTGGCCACGGTCGTTTCTTTTTATTGGTGCATTCTTGCCTGCGGTGGCGGGTGCACAAAGTTATCCTGGCAAGGTAATTCGTATCGTTGTTCCCTTCGTGGCCGGCGGTCCGACTGATTTGAATGCGCGTATGGTCGGACAAAAGCTGAGCGAAGCCTGGGGTCAGCCGGTGGTTATTGATAACCGGCCCGCCGCGGGGGGGATGCTCGGTACTGAAGCGGTTGCCAAGGCCGCGCCCGATGGGTATACCCTGCTCGGCGCCAATCCGGGTCCGTTGACGATCGCGCCAAGCCTCCACGCCAAAATGCCCTATGACCCTGTGCGTCAGCTTGAGCCGGTGATTCTGGTCACGTATACAACCAGCGTTGTGGCGATACACCCAAGCGTGCCGGCGAAAACGGTGCGCGAATTGATCGCCTTGCTCAAAGCCCAGCCCGGCAAGCTTACCTACGGCTCGCCCGGAATCGGCACCGTCGGTCACCTGACGATCGAGCTCTTCAATACGCTGGCCGGCACGAAGATGAATCACATCCCTTACAAGGGGACGGCGCAGGCAACCAACGATATGCTTGCCGGGCAGATCGACCTGAGAACGTTCTCGATCCCGCTCGCCGTTCCACTCATGAAAAACGGCCGCATACGGGTGCTTGGTATCAATGGGCGCCAGCGCTCGTCGTTGCTACCGGATGTGCCAACGGTGTCGGAGGCTGGCGTGCCTGGTTTTGAATCAAACAACTGGAATGGCATCATGGCGCCGGCGAATACGCCGCGCGAAATCATCCTTAAGCTCCATGATGAAATCACGCGCCGGGTGCTGAAGTCAGAACTGCGCGAACAGCTTGTCAAGGAAGGCTATGACATCGCCGGACTGGGGCCCGAAGAGTTCCGGGAATTTTTGAAAAACGAAACGGTTAAATGGGCCAAAGTCATCAAGGCTGCCCAGATCCAGGCCGAATGAAAAACGGATGACTCTATGAATGCGGCCAAGCAAGAGCCAGGCTATTTCATGTATTTCCCCGGCAACTACCGCTGGTCTGCAGCTTTTTTAAGCATGCTGGGCACCGCGCAGTGGGGTGGGACCGACCTCGGTGAGGTACACAAGATCGGACGTTTGCTCAACGCGGCTACGGTACAAGACGATGCCGCATGGTTTGACGCCTGCTCGACCGTCGCGGCCGGTGTGCGTGCGCTGGCGCAGCGCTGGGACGCCGGTCGTTATCGCTTTGCTGCTGCGCAGGCGTATCTGCGTGCCTGCCGCTACTACCAGATGGCAGAACGGTTTCGCCTGCCGAAGGACGCGGCGGCGCTTGCAGCGTTCCAGACCTCGATCGAATGTTTTCACCGCTACATCGAGCTATCGGATGTGCATATCGAAATCGTTGAAGTTCCGTACGAAGCGGCCGGTCTGCCGGCTTATTTCGTGAAAGCGCAAAATACTGGCGCAAAGCGCGCGCCCTGCGTCGTTTTTTTCGACGGCCTTGATATCACCAAAGAACTCGAATACATGCGTGGCGTGGCCGAATTCGTTAAACGCGGCATTTCATGCCTGATTGTTGATGGCCCGGGCAGTGGTGAATCGATCCGCTTGCGCGGCCACTATTTGCGCTACGACTACGACGTGGCCGGCTCTGCTTGTATCGATTATCTCGAAACACGTAATGATGTGGACGGTGGGAAAATCGGTGTCCTGGCCAGCAGTCTGGGCGGTTATTACGCACCACGTTGCGCGTCCATGGAGCCGCGCTTTGCTGCATGTGTGGCGTGGGGTGCAATCTGGGATTACCACGCCACCTGGAAACGCCGCATTGAAGCGGCATTTAATGCCTCGATGTCAGTGCCAGGACACCATATCACCTGGGTGCTTGGGGTGTGCAGCATGGATGCCGCTTTGCAAAAACTTGCCGATTACCGTCACGATGGCGTGGTGCAGAAAATGCGCTGCCCGTTTCTGATCCTGCACGGTGCCGATGACGAGCAGGTACCGCTGGCCGACGCGCAGGCGCTCTACGATGCTGCCGGTTCCGCAGACAAGACCTTGCGCATATTCACTAAAGAAGAAGGCGGCGGCCAGCACTGTCAGCGTGATTATATGTCGCTGGCAGTGGGTGAAATCGGCAACTGGTTTGAAGACAAGTTGTTGCGAGCAGGCTAGGCTATCCAGAGGCCGCCTGTCGCACGGCACGCGCTTTTATTCGGGAGCCAGGTTTATTTCTCGTATGATCGCCGCGTAACGCGCGCCATCCCTGCGGGCGTATTCGGTCACCTGTTCGGGCGGGCCGGCGATCACTTCCTGGCCAAGACTGACAAAGCGTTCCTGCATCTCCGATGACTTGAGCACGCGGTTCACGTCTGCGCCAACTTTGTTGATGATATCGCGCGGTGTGCCTGCCGGCGCCAGCAGGGCCATCCATGTTGTAACGTCAAATTGGGGATAGGTTGTTGCTACGGCCGGTAGATCGGGCAGCAGTGTGGAGCCCTTCGCCGCCGAAACGGCGATAGCGCGAATACGGTTACCCTTGATATGGACCATGGCACCGGCAATGTTGGCGAACATCAAATCGACGTGACCGGCGATGAGATCCACCGAAGCGTGTGCCGAACCTTTGTAGGGTACATGGTTCATGCGAATGGCGGCAGCCGATTGCAGCATTTCCATCGCCAGATGCTGCAAATTGCCAACACCCGCCGAGGCGTAATTCAGGCTGCCGGGTCTGGCGCGGGCCAGATTTACCAGGTCACGAATTGTTTTTGCGGGCATCGACGGATGCACGACGATGACCAAGGGCGAGGATAGCATCAGTGTCACCGGTGCGAAGTCGCGCTGCGGGTCATAAGGAAGATTTTTTCGCAACGCCGGGGTGATGGCCTGGGAGGCAACATTGGCAAGAAAAAACGTATAGCCATCGGGCGGGGATTTTGCGGCGGTGGTGGCGCCGATGATGTTGGCCGCGCCTGGCCGGTTATCAACGATTACCTGCTGACCCCATATCGCAGTAAGGCGCGGGCCGATGGCGCGCGCGGTTTCGTCGTAGGGGCCGCCGGGCGGTGTCGCGACGATGATGCGCACTGGTTTTGTCGGATAGCTCATGGTTTGAGCATGGCTGAGTGCCGCTGGCAGCAGCAGTGCGGCGACGAGGCAGAACGACGCGACTGGGCTCATGAGATTCCGTCCGCGATCAGCCGCGCCAGTTGTCTGAGGCGCCGTTTTTTGCGACAGCCGCCTCGAGCCGTTCGGTGGAACGGACTGCGGCGTAACGCACCGGGTGCCTGCCATAAACGTCGAGGTGGTAGGACATATTGCGCGCTATGTGGATAACATCACCGGCCTTCGCCCGATGCTTTTTGCGGCCCACCTGCGCGTCCAGCATGCCGCTGATGACATACGCAAAAATTTCATGCGCGGCCTTTTTCTCTGCGGTTTTGTGGCCGGGCGGCGATTCGATAAAGCCGAATGCCAGGTTCGCACCCTCGGTCCAGCGTTCACAGTGTCCTGAGGCGGCAGGGGCATCGAGCTTATCGATTAACGGATAGAAGCAGTTGCCGAGGCCCTCGATGATGGCCTGCGATTTTTCGGGTGCTTTTTTGCCGCCAGGATAGATACCAGCCTTGATGTCTTTTGCCACTTCGATTGCCGAACGTGCGCGTTCCGGCAACGCTTCATCTGCCGCTGCACCGATCATGGTCCAGGTGCGATCCTTAACGTAGAGATATTTCAGGTCTTCACGGGCGATAAACCGATGGCGGGCATTTGACGGGATGTGTATCAGGGTTCCAGGCCGCACGTTCTTGAGACCCTTGCCGACGACCGCGCTAATTTTTCCTTCAAGCAAAAAGGCCATGAATTCATTCGGGTGGTAGTGTAGCCGGCCTTTGCCGCCCGCCGGCTTGGTGACGCGCCGGAAATACATATATTCCCCCTCGATAATGGGGCCTTGGGTTGAAGAAAGGTGGGGATTGAAGTGAAACGACTTCAAGTTTTCGAAACGGTAGAAACCCATGCAACACTCCCCTCAAGATTTAAAATCAACCGTCGCTCACTGCTTGTAGAGTCTCGGCAAAGGCGCGTGAGTCTACCGGACCCAACCGCCGTTTGCACAATGTTCGAAACGCAAAGAAAAACCGGGGAATCAGCGCCGCTTGTTTTATCCCCGGTCCGGGATTATTTCCAGGCGCCTGTGGATAGCAGCCGCTGCCAACGGTCGCCTGCGATGCAGGTATGGTTTGCAAATCGGCACGTCGATTTCTCAATGGCAAGGGCGTGCGGTCGCGGGCTAAAATGATTCTTCTTTCAGGAACCCGCCTTGTCCTCAATCGACCTCACGCGCGACGGCGTCATTGCCACCGTTGCCATCAACAACCCCGCCAAGCTCAACGCGTTAACCGTTGCGATGTGGCGCGAGCTCGCGCGCGTGATGCATGAATTGTCTGCGGATGACAGCCTGCGTTGTATCGTGCTGCGCGGCGCCGGGGATGAGGCGTTTGCGGCGGGTGCTGATATTGCCGAGTTTGCCATGCAGCGCAACAACGTCGAGCAGGGCAAGACCTATCATCTTGAAACCGTCGCCACTGCCTTGAAGGCGCTGGCCGAATGCCGGCATCCGACCGTTGCCTTGATCAAAGGTGCTTGCGCCGGCGGCGGACTTGAATTGGCGTGCTGCTGTGATTTGCGCATTGCCGGTGTGTCTGCGCGGCTTGGCGTGCCGATCAACCGCCTCGGCTTTGCATTGGCCTATGGCGAACTCGCCGGATTGATCGCGGTGGCGGGGCGTGCGGTTGCCGCGGAGATTTTGATCGAGGGGCGCATGTGGCGCGCTGACGAGGCGTTTGCCAAAGGCTTGCTGACGCGAGTGGTAGCCGACGACAAGGTGATCGACGAAGCCTATGCAACCGCGCGGCGTATCGCTGACGGCGCGCCCTTGGTGGCGCGTTGGCATAAACAGTTTATCCGCCGCTTGACGCCGCAGGCGACGCCGTTGACCGCCGTTGAGATCAACGCCAACTTCGACTATTTCAAAACCGAAGACTATCGCATCGGTTACGATGCGTTCATCAACAAAACCAAGCCTGTTTTCAAAGGCAAGTAAGGCGTAAGGAGTGAGGTGTGAGGCGGCACGCTTGAGGTGCCGCGCGCATATCGCTTAATTTCGACTGCTCAATAAGGAAGAAAAATGTCTGGCCCGTTATCCCATATCAAAGTTCTCGACATGTCGCGTGTGCTGGCCGCTCCGTGGGCCGCGCAGAATCTGGCCGATCTCGGCGCCGATGTGATCAAGGTTGAGCGCCCAGTCAAAGGCGATGATTCGCGCGCGTATGCGCCGCCGTTTCTGAAAGACGAGAACGGCAACGAGACCCGCGAGTCGGCGTACTTCTGCGCCGCCAATCGTGGCAAGCGTTCGATCACGGTCAATCTCACCAAGCCCGAGGGCCAGCAACTGGTGCGCGAGCTCGCCGCGGAGTGCGACGTGCTGCTCGAAAACTACAAGGTCGGTGATCTGGCGCGTTATGGTCTTGGTTATGAAGACCTCGCCAAAATCAATCCGGGTTTGATTTATTGCTCGGTCACCGGCTTCGGCCAGACCGGCCCCTACAAAGACCGTCCCGGCTACGATTTCATGGCGCAGGGCATGGGTGGCATGATGAGCATCACGGGCGAGCCCGATAGCGTGCCCGGTGGCGGGCCGCAGCGTTGCGGTGTGCCGATCATTGATCTGACCACTGGCATGTACGCGACGATTGCGATCTGCGCCGCACTCGCCAATCGTGCCGTCACCGGCAAGGGCCAGTGGATCGACGTCGCGCTGCTCGACACCACGGTGGCGTATCTGGCCAATCAGGGCATGAATTATCTGGCCACCGGTGTGTCGCCCGAGCGCATCGGCAATGCGCATCCGAACATCGTGCCGTATCAAACTTTCAATACCGCCGATGGGGCGATCATTCTGGCCTGCGGCAACGACAACCTGTTCAAGAAGTTTTGCGAAGTCGCCGGTTGCATGGAGCTCACGACCGATCTGAAATTCTCGACCAATGCGGCGCGCGTACAGAACCGCGCCGAAATCACCGCGCTGCTCAATGCGTTGTTCGCCAAACGCACGACCAAGGAGTGGGTCAAGCTACTTGACGACGCGGGCGTTGCCAACGGTCCGATCAACAATCTGCAACAGGTGTTCGAAGAACCGCAGGTGATCGCGCGCGGTATGAAAATCGAATTGCCGCATGCGGTGGCCGGCAAGGTCTCGCTGGTGGCGAGTCCGATGCGCTTTTCCGGCACGCCGATCAAGCATGAGGTGCCGCCACCTGCGCTGGGCCAGCACACCGATGAAATCCTGCGCCAGTCGCTGAAGAAGAGCGATGCTGAAATTGCTAAACTCAAAGCGGATGGCGTGGTTTAGGATGCGGCTGCGCGTGTTTCTCAACACAATGAGTGAACGAGGCTCCGACAAAATGGCATTACAGAATCAGGGGGAGATTTAAATGAGATTAGGCGTGTTGTTGCCCCATCGGGGTGTAGTGATTCAATCCGCGCGGCGTCCGCCGGTCGAGCAGTGCTGGACCATCGCGCGCATGGCTGATGAAGCAGGCATGGATGTCTGGGTCGGCGATTCCATCGTCGCCAAACCGCGGCTCGATCCGCTGACCACCCTGGCGTATGTCGCGGCAATGACCAAGCGTGCACGTTTGGGCACGGCGATTTTGCTGCCGGCCTTGCGTCAGCCGACGGTGCTCGCTGGTGCGCTCGCCAACATTGATCAGATTTCGCAGGGCCGGCTGGTGCTGGGCCTTGGGGTCGGCTGGAAGTTGCCGGCTATCGAGCGCGAATGGGAGGCCTGCGGCCGCGTGCACAAGCGGCGTGTCAAAGATCTCGAAGAACATGTCACTGTCTGGCGCATGTTGTGGAGCGGCGAGCCGGTGACCTATCAAGGCAGCGATTTCAAACTGACCGATCACACCATCGGTCCGCTGCCGTGGAATGAGGCTGGCCCTCCCGTGCTGATGACGGCGGGCAATCGTGGCGAATTTATCCCGGCGCAGATCGACCGCTTTGCGCGTCTCGGCGACGGCATTATCGCCACTTATCTGACCGATGACGATTGCCGCAAGCTGCGCGAACTGTGTAACGAAGCGCTGCTGAAACAGAATCGTTCGCTGCCTGATTTTCCGATGTGCGTGTATACGACGGTGCGCATTGAAAACGATGTGGCCAAAGCCGAAGCCGATACGGCGAAGTTTCTGGCCGAATATTACGGCGGTGGTGTCAATTACCGCGGGCTGATGGGGTTAGGGCCGGTCGCCAAGGTGATTGAAACGCTGAAGCTCTACGAGGCGGCGGGCGTGACCGATCTGTGCATCCGCATTGCCGGTACCGATCAGGTCGAACAGATGGAAACCTTTGTGCGCGACGTGGTGCCGGCTTTTATAAAACAATAACGCCTGATTCAAAACCTGCAGCAACCGGAGGAGACGGAGCATGCATAAGACGATAGCGTTGATGAGTGCGGCAGTCGCGGCCACCCTGGGCACGGCAGTGCAGGCGCAGACTTATCCGGCCAAGCCGGTACGCCTCGTGGTGGCGTTTGCCACTGGCGGCGCGACCGATACCTTTTCGCGCATCACGGCGGCGGAATTGACGAAGAGTCTTGGTCAGCAGGTGATCGTTGAAAACCGGCCGGGCGCAGGCACCACCATTGCGGCCGAACTCGTCGCCAAGTCGGCAGCCGATGGCTATACGCTGTTGTTTACCGATATGTCGACGCATGCCATCACGCCGTCGCTGTATTCCAAACTCTCGTACAACCCGCAGCGTGATTTGATGGCGGTGGCGCCAGTCTCGACGTCCCCGCTGATCATGGTGGCGCATCCTTCGCTGGGGGTGAAGTCGGCTAAAGAACTGATTGCGCTGGCGAAGAAAAATCCGGGTATCACCTGCGGTAATTCGGGTGTGGGCACCGTCACGCACATGGCCGCAGAGAAATTCCGCATGCGCGCCGGCATCAATCTCGAAATGGTCAATTACAAAGGCGGTACGACCTCGACGGTGTCGTTACTCACCGGAGAGTTGTCGCTGATCGTCAACACGATCCCGGCGGCGATTGAATACGTGCGTAGCAAACGGTTGATTGCCATCGGCATCACCGCAGACAAGCGCGTTGCGGCGTTTCCGGAGATTCCGGCGCTGGGTGAAACCGTGCGGGGTGTAGATGCCGCGGTGATCGCCGGGATTTTTGCGCCGGCCAATACGCCGCGTAATCTCATCGAGCAGCTCAATGCGGAAATTGCCAAAGCGGTTGAGGCACCGAAGTCGCGTGAAATTTTCGCCGCCAATGCCGCCGAAGCGATGAAGCTCTCGCCCGAAGCGATGCAGCAGATGCTCGAGCAGGACATGAAAACGTGGGCCGATGTGGTTAAGGCGACCGGTGTCAAACAGTAACAGGCATTTCCTTCCATACCCCTCTGCCGCCTTCATCGTGGAGCGGGGATTGTTCTGGTGATCGATTGAGCGAAGCTGACATCGCAGGTTATATCGACGCGCGGGCCGCCGATCTGATGCCGCGGGCGGCGGCGCTGCGTGACGCTAATCACGGCGCCGTCGTTTCGTATTCACGCAAGGTGTTTATTCCGCTGACGCGGCTGTGTCGCGACTCTTGTCACTACTGCACTTTTGCAATCGCACCGCAGCCCGGGCGCCAGGCTTATTTGACCGCCGACGAGGTGTTGGCAGTGGCCCGCGCGGGTCGCGAGGCGGGCTGCCACGAGGCGCTCTTTACGCTGGGTGACAAGCCCGAGCGGCGTTACAAAGCCGCCCGCGATGAACTCGCCGCACTCGGCTACGCGAACACCATCGATTATCTGGTTGCGATGTGTGCGCTGGTGCGCGAGGAAACCGGTTTGCTGCCGCATGTGAATCCCGGCGTGATGTCGCGGCACGATATCGCGCGCCTGCGTGCGGTATCGGCGTCGCAGGGTTTGATGCTGGAGAGCATGGCCGGGCGTTTGTGCGAACGTGGCGGCCCGCACTTCGGCTCGCCGGATAAACAGCCGGCACTACGACTTGAGACCTTACGCATGGCGGGTGAATTGAGCGTGCCGTTTACCACGGGGCTGTTGATCGGCATCGGTGAGACGCGCGCCGAACGGATTGAGACCCTGCTGGCCATACGCGAAGTGCACGCGCAGTATGGCCATGTACAGGAAGTCATTGTCCAGAACTTTCGCGCCAAAGCCGGCACCCGCATGGCGGCGGTGGCCGATGCGCCGCGTGAGGAATTGTTGTGGACCATCGCGGTGGCGCGTCTGTTGCTCGGGGCGCAGATGAACATTCAGGCACCGCCTAATTTGAGCGGTGATGATTGCGGTGAATTGATCGACGCCGGCATCAACGATTGGGGCGGCATTTCGCCGGTCACGCCGGATCACGTCAATCCGGAAGCGCCGTGGCCGGCGCTTGCACGCTTGCGTGTTATTACGGCAGCACGCGGCAAGCTGCTGCAGGAGCGTCTGCCCAGTTATCCCGCCTATTGCCGTGCGGCCGTGCAGTGGCACGCGCCGGCGATTGCCACTGCTGTGCTGCGCGCCAGCGACGCTGAAGGTTATGCGCGCGAAGGCGTGTGGTCACCGGGGCTGGTGGTCGCACCACCGGCGCTCACGCATGGCGGCGGGGTCGCACCCGCGCTGCGTGAAATTGTGGCGCGTGCACGCGACGGTGCGACGCTCGCCGAGGCTGAGATCGAAAGTCTCTTCGCCAGTCGCGGCGATGCGTTTCATTTTGTTTGCGCGGAAGCCGACGCGCTGCGCCATGCAACGGTCGGCGACACCGTGCGCTATGTGGTCAATCGCAATATCAACTACACCAATATCTGCACCTATCGTTGCACCTTCTGTGCTTTTTCCAAGGGCACACATGCCGCTGCGTTGCGCGGCACACCCTATGATTTGCCGCTGGGCGAAATCGAACGCCGCGTCGATGAGGCGTGGGCGCGCGGCGCTACCGAAGTCTGCATGCAGGGTGGCATACACCCCGATTACACTGGCGACACTTATCTTGAGATCGTGCGTGCGGTCAAGCGCGCCGCGCCGCAGATGCATGTGCACGCGTTTACGCCGCTGGAAGTCGCGCATGGTGCAGAGACCCTGGGCCTGACAGTGCGCGTTTTTCTGCAGCAATTGATGCAAGCCGGACTCAATACACTGCCGGGCACCGCGGCCGAGATTCTCGATGATGAAATCCGCGCGCGGATTTGTCCGGGCAAGGTCACCACCGCGGAATGGTTGGACATCATGCAAACCGCGCACGCGCTTGGCTTGCGCTCAACCGCCACCATCATGTTCGGGCATGTTGAGGCGCCGCGGCATTGGGCGCGGCATTTGCTGCGCATTCGTACGCTGCAGGAAAAAACGCAGGGCTTTACCGAACTGGTGCCACTGCCCTTCGTGCACATGGAGGCGCCGGTCTACCGGCGCGGCGGCGCGCGCAAGGGGCCGACGTTTCGTGAGGCGGTGTTGATGCACGCGGTGGCGCGACTGGCGCTCAGCCCGTTGCTGACCAACATCCAGGTCTCGTGGGTGAAGATGGGTGAGGCCGGTGTGGCCGCCTGTCTGGCGGCCGGCGCCAATGATCTGGGCGGCACGCTGATGAACGAAACCATTTCACACGCCGCCGGCACCCAGCACGGTCAGGAAATGGCGCCGCAGGCGATGGATGAACTGATCCGTGCCTGCGGCCGCAGACCTGAGCAGCGCACCACGCTCTACGGTGTGCCGGCGGCGGCGCGTGTGCAAGCCTCCTACGAGGCCGCCGCCCTGGCCGCGCTGCCGACGCTAGGGATGCCGCTGCGTCGTCGCTTCACCGCGGCGGCCTAGCCTTTGTAGAGAGCGCAAGCACACAGCATCAGTAAACAGAAACAAAATTTCGATGGCAAGGAAGATGATGGCGACAAGCACGGTGAAAATTTCTATTGGCGTGATCGGTGGCAGCGGAGACGAGGGCGGCGGTCTGGCGCTGCGCTGGGCGGCGGCCGGTCATGATGTGATCATTGGTTCACGCGATGCCGACAAGGCACAGCAGGCGGCGCAGACCTTTAACGCCCTGCTCGGCGCGCGCGGTGCATTGCGCGGCGGCTCGAACATGGAGGCGGCGGCGCAGGGCATCGTCGTGCTGGCGGTGCCGTTTGCTGCACAGCAGGCGACCGCCCTCGCTTTGCGTGAACAGCTCGCCGGAAAAATTCTGATTGATGTGACGGTACCCTTGGTGCCGCCCAAAGTCAGCCGGGTGCAATTGCCAACGGCAGGTTCGGCGGTGGCTGCTTTGCAGCGCGCCTTGGGCGAGGGGGTGAAAGTGGTGTCGGCGTTTCAAAACGTTTCCGCCGCTCATCTCAAGGATCTCGCACATGACGTTGATTGCGACGTGCTGGTCTGTGGCGATGACATTGCTGCGCGCGAAACGGTGATCGGGCTGGCGCGCGACGCCGGTATGCAGGGCTGGCACGCCGGCACGCTGGTCAATTCAGCGGCGGCCGAGGCCTTGACCTCGGTGTTGATTGCAATCAACCAGCGCTACAAGGTGCCCGGTGCCGGCATCCGTATCACCGGCGTGCCACGCGATTGAACCGCCGGCGGCGCGATGCGTGAAATGAGATTGCTGGCGCTCGACGGCTTGCCAGAAATCAAGGCCGGTGATGATCTCGCCGCTCTGTTGCTGGCGGCGCTGACGCGCGGCGGTTTGACGCCCGTCGAGGGTGACATACTGGTCATTGCGCAAAAAATCATCTCGAAGGCCGAGGCGCGTCTCCTCTGTCTCGACGACATCACGCCGTCGGCGCGAGCACTGGAACTCGCTGCGCTCACGCACAAGGACGCGCGACTGGTCGATTGCATGCTGCGCGAATCGCTGACGGTGTTGCGGGCCAAACCGAATGTGTTGATTGTCGAACATCGTCTCGGTTGCATCATGGCCAGCGCCGGTATCGATCAGTCGAATGTGCCCGCCGCCGAGACGCAACACAGCGTGCTGTTGCTGCCCGAAGATCCCGACGCGTCGGCACGCCATTTGCGCCAGCAGATCGAGGCGCTGTGCGGTGCACGCATCGGGGTTGTCATCAACGATAGTTTTGGCCGTGCCTGGCGTCAGGGCGTGACCGGCACCGCGATCGGGGTGGCCGGTGTGCCGGCACTGGTTGATCTGCGCGGGCAGAGTGACCGCGAGGGCCGCGCCTTGCAGGTCACCCAGGTCGCGGCGGCGGATGAGCTGGCAGCCGCCGCTTCGCTGTTGATGGGACAGGCTGCCGAGGGCTGTCCAGCGGTGCTGGTGCGCGGCTTTCCGTATGCCTTGCGCGAGAGCACGGCGCGCGAGTTGTTGCGGCCGGCGGCGGAGGATTTATTCCGATGATGGTGGCGCTTGCGGGAGGGGTGGGCGGTGCGCGCCTGGCGGTGGGCCTTGCTGCGGTATTGAAGCCGGCGCAATTATCGGTCGTCGTGAACACGGGGGATGATTTTGAACATCTCGGCCTGCATGTCTCGCCGGACCTTGATACGGTGATGTACACGCTGGCCGGCCTCAACAATCCAGAGACCGGCTGGGGGCGGCGCGATGAAAGCTGGCAGTTCATGACGGCGTTGAAAGAACTCGGCGGCAGCGACTGGTTCAATCTCGGCGACCGCGATCTCGCGGTGCATGTGCTGCGCACAGAGGCGTTGCGCGCCGGCTCGACGTTGTCTGCGGTCACCGCCATGCTGGCGCGGCGTCTTGGTGTGCGGCATGCGCTGCTGCCGATGAGCGACGCGCCGGTGCGCACGCGCGTCATCACGGCAACAGGCGAGCTCGCGTTTCAGGATTATTTTGTGCGTGAACGCTGTCGGCCGCGTGTGCAGGGATTTCGTTTTGCCGGTAGTCGCGCGGCCAGACCGGCACCCGCATTGCAGGCCTTGATGCAAAGTGGTCGCGTCAGCGGGCTGGTGTTGTGTCCATCGAATCCGTTTGTCAGCGTCGCGCCGATACTGGCTGTGCCGGGGATACGGGCATGGTTGCGGCGGCGCGATTTTCCGGTGGTCGCGGTGTCGCCGATCGTCGCTGGCGCAGCGCTCAAGGGGCCGGCGGCAAAAATGATGCGTGAGCTCAAGCTCGATGCCAGTGCCGCCGGCATTGCGCGCCACTACGGCGGCTTGGTCGACGGCTGGGTGATCGATGACGCCGATGCGAAGTTGCAAACGACCATCGAGAAGATGGGGCGCGGCGTCTTGGTCACCGATACCATCATGCGCAACCCCGCGTACAGTGCGCGACTCGCGGCGACGCTGGTCGCCTATGTGCGCCGGCTGGCAGCGGAGCGCCGGTGATGACAAAGGCGTGGTGGACGTTGCTGCCGGTGCACGGTATTGCCATCGGCAAGTCGAGACTGGCGGCGGTGCTTGACGCGCCGGCGCGCGCTGCCCTCAACCATCATTTGCTGACGCATACGCTGGAAGTGATCGCGGCGTGGCAGGGCGATCTTGCGCAATGTTTGGTGGTCAGCCCTTGTGCTGAGGCGCTGGCCTGTGCGGAGGCGGCCGGTGCGCTGACCATGCGGGAGGCGGCTGGCGGTGATCTCAATGCCGCGTTAAGGCTGGGTGCGCAGGCGTTGGCGCGGCGCGGCGCGCAGCGCTTGCTGGTGCTGGCTTGTGATCTGCCGCGCCTGTCGGCGCCGGCGCTGGATGCGTTCACTGCGCAGGCAACGATGGCAGAACACATTGTGCTGGCGGCCGATCGCGCTGGTAGCGGCACCAATGCGCTGGCCATGCCCGCCGGCGCGTGGGAACTGTTTCACTTCGGGCTTGATAGCCGTGCGCGTCATCTCGCTGCATTTGCGCAGGCTGGTTATCACAGTGTTTGTGAGGCGCCGCCGGAACTCGCTTTCGATCTCGATACGCCGCAGGATTACGCCGCGTGGCGGGCACACCCCGATGCTAGAATTCCGCGCGCAATGATGGCGGTTGATGTGCGTCAAACAGTGGAGGCAGGAAAATGAAAACCATACCGTTGGCATGTCTGCTTGTAGCACTCTTGCCGCTGGCGCCGGCCGCCGCGCAGCAATATCCGAACAAACCAATCCGGGTGATTGCGCCCTCATCGGCCAGCGGGCCAGTGGACGTCATCGCACGCATTCTGGCGCCAGCGTGGTCGGAGGCACTGGGTCAACCGATGGTTATCGACAACCGTGCCGGTGCCGCCGGGCAGATCGGTACCGAGATGGCGGCCAAGGCATTACCCGACGGCTATACCGTTCTGTTGGGGTTTTCCGGGCCGCTGGTGATCGTGCCGCAGATCAATATCTCAACGCCCTACGACACGCTCAAGGATTTCGCGCCGGTTTCGCTGGCGGCGGCGGCACCCTATGTATTACTAGTCCATCCGAACGTTGCTGCGAAAACGGTCAAGGAACTCGTCGCCCTGGCGAAGGCGCAGCCGGGCAAACTCAACTTCGCGTCGGGCGGCACCGGTGTTGGTATTCATATGGCGGGCGAGCTCTTCAACCTCACCGCCGGGGTAAAGATCACGCATGTCCCATACAAAGGCGCGGGGCCCGGCATGACGGCGCTGCTGGCCGGGGAGGTCGATATGATGTTCAACGGGTTGTCGGCGGCACTGCCGCAGGTGAAGGGCGGGCGTTTGCGCGCTATTGCGCTGGGCGGTGAAAAACGTTCGGCGCTCATGCCCGAGCTGCCGACGATCGCGGAGAGCGGCTATCAATTCAACACCGCCGGCTGGTACGGACCGCTGGTGGCCAAAGATACGCCACGCGCCATCATCATGAAGCTCAACAGCACCCTGCTGCAGGCGTTAAAACAGCCGCAGGTGCGCGATCGCCTGAACGACATCGCGGTCGAGGCGATCGGTTCGACGCCTGAGGAATTCACCGTACTGTTGCGGCGCGAACTGGCGACTTGGGGCGGGGTGGTCGAAGCTGCCGGCCTGAAGGGCAAACAAACCAACTAGGGCGCGCTGCTGGCGCGAGCTTTAACAGACGACGAAAGAGGACGCTGATGAAACTGAAAATTGACGCTAAACGCACCGCTTTGCTATTGCTCGACGTGCAAAAGGATCTGGTCGACATCACCCCCGGGCTGAAGGAAAACCGCATCATGGAGAACATGGCTGCGGTGCTGAAAACCGCGCGCAGTCGCAAGGCCAATGTGATTCATATCACCGCTTCGGTGCGGGCGGATTTTCTTGATCTGCCGCGTGACAATCCGCTGTGGGATGGCTTGCGCAAGAAGCGCCAGCTCATCATCGGTACCAAGGGGGCGGCGATTGATCCGCGCGTCAAGCCGCTGAAGACCGAGCTGGTGCTGAACAAGACCTGCGTCGATCCGTTCTTAACCACCAATCTCGATCAAGCGTTGCAGAACGCCGACGTCAACACGATTATTCTGGTCGGGCTGTGGACCAACTATGTGGTGGAGGCGACTGCGCGTCACGCCAGCGACATGGGTTATCGCGTGTTTCTGGTCGGCGATGCCTGCGCCAGCAACACCATCGAAAACCATACGTTCACGATCAAAAATATTCTGCCGACGCTGTGTTACGTGGTGGGTGCTAAGGAGCTGCAGGCGGCGCTGAAATAGCGCGGTGGGCGTAATCCGATGAGCAGCCACGCCACGAAGCTAGAAGAATATTTCAGCGCCAGCTTGCTGGCGTCTGCTCTGTGCGGGACGGGCATAGGCGTCTCGCAGGCGCAGGAATACCCGTTCAAAGCCATCCGTGTGGTGACTTCTCCGGCGGGTGGGGGCAATGACTATCCCGCGCGGGTCATCGCGCGGGTAATTTCTGCTTCGCTGGGTCAGCAGGTGGTGGTGGATAACCGGCCGACCGCACTGCTCGCCGATCTGGTCGCGAAAGCACCGCCCGATGGTTACACCTTGCTGGTGACTGGCGGCGCACATTGGATCGGTCCCCTGCTGGAAAAAGTCAATTACGATCCGGTGGGCGATTTTGCGCCGATCACGCTGCTCGACCGTTCTCCCACCCTACTGGTGGTGCATCCGTCATTGCCGGTGAAAAACGTGCGGCAGTTGATCGCACTGGCGCGCGCCAAGCCGGGCGAAATGAATTACTCGGTGGGCGGAACGGGCAGCTCGAATTTCATTGCTGCGGTTTTGTTCAATCACATGGCTGGTGTGAATATCGTACGCATTCCGTATAAGGGCACCGGGCCTGCCATGACCGCAGTAATGAGCGGTGAGGTGCAGGCGATTTTTGCCACACCGAGCGGTGCCGCATCGCATGTGAAGTCGGGGCGTCTGCGGGCGCTCGCCACCGGCAGCGCGCGGCCGTCGGCAATCGTGCCGGGGTTACCGACGATTGCTGATTCCGGCGTGCCGGGGTTCGCCTCGGAATCGTTGCACGCGCTTTTTGCGCCGGCCAAAACGCCGGCGGCGATCGTGACGCGGTTGAACCGCGAAGTCGTGCGCGCCTTGCAGTCGGCCGAGGTCGACGCATTGTTTCTGCAGGCCGGCATAGAAGCCGCACCCGGTTCACCGGATGACCTGACCTTGCTGATGAAAGCCGAGATTGCGAATATCGGCAGGGCGCTCAAGGCCGCCGGTCTCGCTGCGCCGTAAGCGCGTCTGACGCGCCGCCCGCAGATCGCCGGCGGCGCGTTTCAATATTGAACCGGCTTAGAGCTTGAGATAACGCGCCGCGTTGCCCCAGAGAATTTTTTCGCGCTGCACGTCGTCCAGTGACTTCATGCCGTTGACAAATTTGACCGGTTCTTCGTAGGCGATGTCGAAGCAGAAATCGCTGCCCATCATGATGCGATCAATGCCGACGAGCTTGATCAGATCGTCCATCAGGTCTTCGTTGTAGCTGATGGTGTCATAGGTGAAGCGCTTCAAATATTCGCTGGGCGGGCGTGGAATCGTTTTGCATTCGCTGCGCACATGAAAGCCGCGATCGAGACGGCCGCGCAGAATCGGCAGCACACCGCCGGCGTGCGGCAGGCTGACTTCGAGTGTCGGGAAGGCGTCGAGCACGCCGCCGAAGATCAGGTGCGAGGCGGCGATGGCGGTGTCGAACGGATTGCCGCAGAGGTTGATCAGATAGAACTGCTTCAAGCGCTCGTTGTTGATCATCATCGGGTGCAGGAAGATTGGCAGTCCGAGTTCGGCGATGCGCTCGTAGACCGGGAAGAAGCTCGGGTCGGAGAGTTCCTTGTCGCGTACGGCAGTGGCCATGTAGACGCCCTTGACGCCGGGCAGCTTGGCGGCGCGTTCGATTTCTTCGAGGGCGAGCTGCGCATTTTGAAACGGCAAACAGGCAAAGCCAATGAAGCGGTCGGGATGCGCGAGGTGGGCGGCGCTGATCGAGTCGTTAAACGCGCGGCACAGCTCGGCGGCCAGTTCGTCATAGGCCCAGTAGACCATTGGCTGGGTTAGCGATAGCGCGTGCATGCCGACGCCGCGCCGGTCCATGTCCGCAATGCGCGCATCGAGATCAATGAACAGGCGCGTGATCGGGCCGGTGCGCAGATGCAGGCCGACCTGGATGAAGGTGATGCCCTTGTCGTCGGTGGTGACGGTAGTGCCGACGCGTTTGCCGTGTTCGGCGATCAGCTTGATATAGGACTCAGGGAAGTAATGGGCGTGGGTGTCGATGGTTCTTGGGATGGCCATGGTGGGGGTCCTTGGTTGGGAATGGTTTATCGCGGGGAGATGAAGGCGGAACGTGACGCCGTGTTCAGAGCAGGCCCTTGATGAGTTTCCAGTCAGCCGCGTCGACCGGCGTGATCGATAGCCGGTTGCCGCGTTGCAGGATCTGCATACCGGCGAGTTTGGGTTGCGCGCGCAGTTCGGACAGTGGCAGCAGACGGGTTTTTTTCACCAGCTTGACGTCGACATTGAACCAGCGCGGTTTTTCTGCGGTGGCTTTGGGGTCGAAGTATTTGCCTTCCGGGTCGAATTGGGTGAGGTCGGGATGGGCGAGCTTGCAGATTTCGACGATGCCGGCGATGCCCGGTACTGCGCAGCTCGAATGATAAAAGAACGCCTGATCGCCAAGCTGCATCTGGTCGCGCATGAAGTTACGCGCCATATAGTTGCGTACGCCGAACCACGAAGTTGATTTGCCAGGGGCACCGGCAAAATCATCGATGCTGAATTCTGACGGCTCTGATTTCATCAGCCAGTAACGCATGGGGTTTCCTTGGTTTCGCGTTGTTAGATCAACAAAAAATACGCAAAAAATCCACAAAAAAAATGCGGCGCATGCCGCATCCTAATGAGGTCCCCCGCAGATGCCGTTGAGCCCGCTTCCTGAACCGAAGGTTCAAGGGGTCGCTTTCCGGGCGCATCAGGCTCTTCCGCGAGGGAAGTTCACAACAGCACCGCTGAGGTCCGCAACCAGTTAGCAAATTATCGGTTCAAAGAATTAAAGGCTCTGACGAACACCGCAGGGGATTACGTTACGCCGGACCGCAGACATCGCCGCCGGCTTGATAGTGGTTACTGCTAAAACAATTTTTCCTGATCGGCCATGGCCTGATCGAGGGTCATACCGATTTGATTCATTCTACGCTTGTATTCCGAGACATCCGAGCCACCGAACCGCGCCGTCAGGAACTCATGTGATATGTTCAGGGCCGCCATGATGGCGATACGGTCGATGCCGTTAACCTTACCTTGATCCTTGATGTCCTGCATTTTGCGATTGAGGTAATCGACCGCCTCTTGCAGCGATTTCTGTTCTTCCGGCGCGCAGGCAACGCGAAATTCGCGTCCCATGATGCTGATTTGCATGCCCGTGGGTTCGGCGCTCATGCTTCGTCGGCAGGAATTTGTGTCAACAGCGCTTCCAAGCGAGCCGACGCCGCGCCCATTTTTTCGGCCAGCTGTTTTTTCTCATGCAAGGCGGTGGCAAGTTGCTGGCGCAGATCGTGATTATCCGCACGCAGCCGCTGGCAGAGTGCCGCGACTTGATCAACCTTGTCTTCGAGCGTGCGCAATTCAGCTTCCATAGGCCACACTATAGTTTTTAAAAACCTGTTAAGTCAATATGTAACGAAATCTATTGAGTGTGTTTTGATATTATAACTCGCGACCCGAGTAAGCCACCACTTCGTGCCGATCCAGGCGGTGGAAACTCGCCTCAGTGTCGTAAATCTGCGACGCTGTTGGTGCGTTCGGCCGACAGCTTTTCCGGCGATTCATTTGATATGCGGCAACCGCGTTGCAGCCGCTTCGGTTAGACTGCGGCGGTCGTTGCCCAATGCAGTTGGGCGGTGACAAGGTTCCAGGTGCCCATGCCGAATTCCTCGGCAAGGGATAATCGGGAAACAAGTGCGGCGGGTGAAATGCGGATCTTGATCCGGGTTTTGCCGCCTATTCTTGTGCTGCCCCCGCAACGGTGATCGAGCGTGGGCGCGCCACATAGCCACTGGGCCTGCAAAGCCCGGGAAGGCGGCGCGTCAAATCTCGCCAGCCCGTAGACCGGCCTCGAACCACAGGTGAGGAAATGCTGCGGGGATGCGGTGTTCAGGTGCCAGTGGCGATCCGAATCAATTCCCTATGCATTTTCTCGTGCGATCAATCCGTACGCGGAGGGCGTGCGTTAATCAAAGGGAATGTCATGTTGTTCAACCAGGTAGTCCGTAGGAGACTGGTGGCCGGGGTATCGGCTGTCGGGATGTGTATTGTTTTTTCGCGCGCATGGGCGCAATCACCGTTGCAGGTCGCGATGGTCGACGAAGTGGTTGTCACGGCGACCCGCATCCCCGAAAAGCGCTCGACGATCAACCAGAACGTCACGGTGATCACGGCCGAAGATATTGCACGTAGTGGTCAGCAAACGCTGGCCGAACTGCTTCAGATGCAAGGCGGCGTGGCAGTAACCAGCTCGGGTATGGGGCAGCCAGTTGCGGTGTCGATTCGCGGTACACAAGGGGGGCATACCGTCGTGCTGGTTGATGGTTTGCGGCTGGGGTCAGCCACTGACGGTTCGGTGGCATTTGAAAATATTCCGCTTGCCCAGATTGAGCGGATCGAAATTGTAGCTGGAGCCCTCAGCGGCTTGTATGGTTCGGGCGCGATAGGCGGGGTGATTCAGATTTTTACAAAATCCGGCCTTGGAACAACCGCGAAGATCGGCGCCGGGACTTATGGTACGCGAGAGGCGAGCTATGCATTCGGACGTCGCGTAGAGGATACCGAAATCAATTTTAGTATTGGCACGCTCGAAAGCAGGGGGTTCAATACGACGCGCCCCGAGATCCCATTCAATCAATATAAGGCCGGCAATGAGGCCTACCGCAACTCTAATTTCTCCGGGCGTATTGTTCAGCACATCAATAGCGCAAATGAAGTCGGGTTAACCCTTTTTCAGAGTGAAGGGGTGACCCACTTGGACCTGGGACCGACCACCGATGATGTCAATCGACAAACGCTGAATGCTTTTTCCGGCTACAGCCGAAATCGTCTCACCACACAGTGGAACAGCTTGTTTAGGCTGGGCACCACGCGGGATATTTTGGCGACAACCGGCGCATTTCCGAGTTACTTCCAGACGGACCAGCATCAGGCCACCTGGCAAAACGATATTCAGTTCGAAAGCGGTACTTTGCTGGCGGGGATGGACTATCTCGCGCAACGGGTGGCGAGCGACTCAACCCAGTACACCAAAAATAACCGAGATACAGTCAGCGCATTTGGTGGCTATCATGGGGCGATCGGCAAAAACGGTTTTCAGGTTAATGGCCGCCGCGATGATAGTAACCAGTATGGCCTGCACAATACCGGGGCGATTGGTTATAGCTACCAGTTCGCTCCGGTCATCAAAGTCAGGGCATCCGCTGGCACCGCTTTTCGTGCGCCGAGTTTTAACGACTTGTATTTTCCGACTAACCCCGGATTGCAATGGATACAAAATCCCAATGTGCGTCCGGAGCGCTCACGTAGCCGAGAGATCGGTGCGGATCTGAAGTTTTCTAACCAGACGTTTGCCGTGACAGCGTTTGAAAACAAAATAGCCGATCTGATCACGATCTATACCGATCCGGTTACGTTTGATTCAACAACCATTAATCTGGATAACGCCAAAATCAAAGGCTATGAATTCTCTTATTCAGGCCAGTGGGCGGAGTGGCAGTTACAGGTAAAAGCGACCATCCAGGAAGCCCGTAACGAAGCTAATAACCTAATGCTTCGTCGTCGTGCCAACCAATTCGGCAGCCTCGTCGCCAAACGACGTATTGGTCCATGGAGTATTGGTGCCGAGGTTGCCGGCAGTGGTTATCGCTACGACTCCACGACAGAGGCGGCGGCGTCGAAGATGCATGGCTATGGCCTGGTTAACCTGACGGCAGGCTATGCCGTATCAAAAGACTGGTCTATTAATGGGCGCCTGAACAACGTTTTCGACCGCCAATATGAGCTGGCACAGTTTTATAACACCCCGCGGAGTAACTTCTTTGTTTGGCTGGCCTACCAAACAAAATAGCGCTTAAGCTTTTAAGTAACGCCGCCCCACGCAAGTGCGGCGGCGTTTTCTTTTAGAGGGCAATTTTGTTATTGTGGTGCCCATGCGAAATATGACCAGTTCTGAACTCTACGTGCGCCTGTTGCGCTACGTTATGCCCTATTGGCGTGTTTTTGCGATGGCCCTGCTCGGCATGGTGATTGTTGCGTTGACCGAACCGGCTTTGCCGGCGCTGCTGCAGCCACTGCTCGACGGCACTTTTGTTAACCGCGATGAAACGCTGGTGCACCGGATGCCGCTCTATATCCTCGCATTGATTGTGGTGCGCGGCGGTGCCGAATATATGGGCACTTATTCGATCAACTGGGTCGGCAACCGCCTCGTTATGGATTTGCGCCGCGTCATGTTCGACAAACTGCTGACGCTGCCGGCCGCGCATTATGATGATCAGGCCAGCGGCAACCTGATCTCCAAACTGACCTTTGACGTTACCCAGGTGACGGCGGCGGCGACCAGCGTGCTGACAGTGATTTTTCGCGATGCCGTGGCGCTGATCGGATTGCTGGCGTGGATGTTGTGGCTCAACTGGAAGCTCACCCTGTTGGCGCTGGTGATAGCGCCGCTGATTGTCGGCGTCGTGCGTATGGCGAGTATCCGCCTGCGCACCTCCAGCCGCTCCGTACAGGCGGCGATGGGGGATGTGACGCAGGTGCTGCAGGAGGCCATCGAAGGTCACAAGGTGGTCAAACTGTTCGGCGGGCAGCGTTACGAAGCGATGCGCTTTGCCGAGAAGACCGAAAGCGTGCGCGCATCGATGATGAAGCAGACCGCGGCGGCGGCGGCCAGCGTGCCGCTGGTGCAGTTGCTCGCCGGTATTGCGCTCGCCGCCATCATTTATTTCGCCACCGGTCAGGCCGGCGGCAACCGCGCCACGGTGGGCGAATTCGTGTCCTTCATTACGGCGATGTTGATGCTGACGTCCCCGCTCAAGCGTATTACCGGCGTTACCGAGCCATTGCAGCGTGGTTTGGCCGCGGCTGAATCGGTGTTTAAGTTGATCGAGCAAGCCGGAGAAAAAGACCCTGGCGTCACCTCAATTGCGCGTGCCCGCGGCGACATCCGTTTCGAGAATGTCAGTTTTCATTACGGCGTGCCCGAGCGTCTGGCGCTCGACGGCATTTCGCTCAACATCAATCCGGGCGAGACGGTAGCCCTGGTCGGCAGTTCTGGCAGCGGCAAGACCACACTGGCTAATCTGGTGCCGCATTTTTACCGCCCGACTGCCGGACGCATATTGCTCGACGGCGTCGACGTGGAAACACTGACCTTGGAGAGTTTGCGCGCCAATATTGCCTTGGTGAGCCAGGATGTGGTGCTCTTCAATGATAGCGTCGCCGCCAACATCGCCTATGGCGTGATGCGTGACACTGGTGAAGCGGAGATCGTGGCGGCGGCGGAGGCTGCGCACGCGATGGAATTCATCCGCCAGATGCCGCAGGGTTTGCAAACCACGGTCGGTGAGAACGGTGTCAAGCTCTCCGGCGGGCAGCGTCAACGTTTGGCGATTGCGCGCGCCCTGCTGAAAAACGCGCCGGTGCTGATACTCGACGAGGCGACCTCGGCGCTCGATTCCGAATCAGAACGCCACGTGCAGGCAGCACTCGACATGCTGATGCAGGGGCGCACCACCATCGTCATCGCACACCGCCTGTCGACCATTGAAAAAGCCGGACGCATTGTCGTGCTCGATGGCGGTCGGATTGCCGAGACTGGCGACCATGCCGCGTTGCTGGCACAGGGTGGCATCTATGCGCGGCTCTACAATATTCAGTTCAAGCTGCAGGAAAAGGACAAGGCGTAGCATTATCGCGTCATCGACATGGCCCATATTTCAGTCGTCGTTCCCGTCTATCATGCCGAGTCCTGCCTCGAGGAACTCTATCGTCGGTTGAAGGCGGCACTGGAGCCGCTGACGGCCGACTTCGAAATCATGCTGGTTGAAGACTGCGGTGGTGATCGCTCGTGGCCGCTGATCGTCGAACTGGCGCAACGTGATCCGCGGGTCAAAGGCATACAGTTCAGCCGCAATTTCGGCCAGCATTACGGCATTACCGCCGGGCTCGACCGTTGCAATGGCGACTGGGTGGTGGTGATGGATTGCGACCTGCAGGACCGGCCCGAGGAGATTCCGCGTTTGTACGCGAAAGCGCAGGAAGGCCACGAGATCGTGGTGGCGCGGCGCGGCAAGCGCAGTGATCCGCTGCTCAAGCGTTTTTCCTCATGGCTTTACTACAGCGTGTTTAGCTGGCTGGCCGACATGAACTACGATCCGCAGGCCGGCAATTTCCGCATACTGTCGCGCAAGGTCATCAACAATTACCGCAATATGCGCGAGCGCTCGCGGTTTTTCGGCAGCCTCATCAACTGGATGGGGTTCCCGTTTACCAGCATAGACGTGCAGCATGACGAGCGCTTTGCCGGCGACTCGAGCTATACCTTCGGCAAGCTGTGGCGGCTGGGTGCTGAAACCATCATTGCGTATTCCGACAAGCCGCTGCGGATCGCTGTGCGGCTTGGTTTTTTCATTGCCACCTGCGCGTTCTTATACGGCCTCTATATACTTTTCCTGGCGCTGTTTCACGGCTCGCCGGTGACCGGCTGGAGCAGTCTGATCGTGTCGATTTACTTCATGGGCGGGGTGATCGTGGCGATACTCGGCATCCTCGGTATCTATCTCGGCAAGACCTATGACGAGACCAAGTGCCGCCCGCTCTACGTCATCAACCATACGACTTTTGATGACTGAGCCGGCGCCCATCAAGCCGGTGCCGTGGGACGGCGCGGCCTTCGGCATCGATTGTTACGAGATCGTCAATCCAGATCCACAATCCGTGGCCGCCGCACTGCTGCGCCCCGGGCATTACACCGCCAAGGTCGATCCGCTGGCCGATAAGCGGTTCTTGCATGAGGCGGGCTTCTACTACTGCGACACGCTGATCGAACCCTGGTGCAGCGCCGACAAGCTCGCCTGCTTTGACGACCCGCAGGTGACTTTCAGCAAAACGGTCGCGCTTGAGCCGCTGGCGGCGATCTGCCGCAGCGCTTTTTTACACGGCCGTTTTCACCGTGATTTCAATATAGCCGCCGCGCGCGCCGACCGTCGCTATGAAAACTGGCTGTGCCAATTGCACGCCGAAGGCCGCGTCTTCGGCTTGTTCTATGGCGGCGCGGTGGCGGGTTTTATTGCGCATAATGGCGGTAGTCTGGTGTTGCATGCGATGGGTGAGACGCACCGCGGCCGCGGTCTGGCGAAGTATTTTTGGAGCGCGGTTTGCCGCCACCTGTTCGCCGCGGGGCAGACGGAAGTGCGTAGTTCGATTTCGTTTGTGAATATCGCGGTGATCAATCTCTACTCTTCGCTGGGCTTCCGTTTTCGCAAGCCGGTCGATATTTATCATCGGGTGGTGCCATGAGCTATGTTTATGTGTTGTGCACGGTGTTGCTGACCGTCTACGGACAGATTGTTATTAAATGGCAGGTGCTCGCCGCTGGTGCGCTGCCTGACGAAGCCGCGCAGAAAATCGAATTCCTGGCGCGTCTGATGCTCAACCCGTGGATACTCTCCGGCCTCGCCGCTGCGCTGCTGGCCTCGGTGACCTGGATGGCGGCGATGACCAAGCTGCCGCTGTCGCATGCGTATCCGTTTACCACGCTGGCTTTCGTGCTTGTCATGGTGTTGAGCGGCGTGTTCTTTAATGAGGCGATTACGCCGCTGAAGATCGCCGGTGCCGCCCTGGTGGTGCTGGGCATCATCGTCGGGAGTCAGGGTTGAGGCTATGCCTGCGCTGTGCGGCGGAAATACGCGCGGAGAACTGGCATTGTGAGGCCTGCGGCCATGCGCCCGCGTTGATCGACGGCTTTCCCGCCTTTGCGCCGCCGCTGGCGGTGGATAACGACGGCTACGACGACCGCTATTTCGAAGAGTTGTTCCAGCTCGAATCTGGCAATTACTGGTTTCGGGCGCGCAATGCCTTGTTGTTGTGGGCGCTGCAGCGCTATTTCCCCGCAGCCCGCGATTATCTTGAAATAGGCTGTGGTACCGGTTATGTGCTCGCCGGGGTCGCCGCCGGACGCCCCGATTTACGTTTGCACGCGAGCGAAATTTCCAGCCGCGGCCTGCCGTTTGCCGCCAGCCGTGTACCGCAGGCGACCTTGCTGCAAATGGATGCGCGCGCCATCCCGTTCAGCGCCCACTTTGATATCATCGGTATGTTCGACGTGCTGGAACACATTGAAGACGACCGCGGCGTGCTGGCACAGGCGTTGCGGGCGTTACGGCCCGGCGGCGGCTTGCTCGTGACGGTGCCGCAGCACCGCTTTCTGTGGAGCCGTTACGACGAACACGCGCATCATGTGCGGCGCTATGGTGGCGCTGAAATTGCAGAAAAAATCACCGGGGCCGGATTCGAAATCATGATGTCCACATCGTTTGTGTCGCTGTTGCTGCCGCTGATGCTGTTGTCGCGGCGCGCCCGCCCCGCGCCGGTGAAAGACTATGACGTGCTCGCCGAGTTACGGGTCGGCGCTATCACCAACGGCCTGCTCGCCGCCGTCTTGACCTGCGAGCGTATGCTGATCCGCTGCGGCATGCGTTTCCCCGCCGGCGGTTCCCGCCTGCTCATCGCCCAACGTAGTGCATGAAATCATGAAAATACCCTTTAACAAACCCACTGCCGTCGGCACCGAACTGGCCAATATCGCCGATGCGCTCGCGCGCGGCCATTTGTCCGGCGATGGTTATTACACCAAACGCTGCCAGCAATGGCTCGAAGAGCGCCTCGGCTGCAAGCGCGCGCTGCTTACACACTCCTGCACCGGTGCCTTGGAAATGGCGGCCATGCTGTGTGATCTGGCGCCGGGCGACGAAGTCATCATGCCTTCCTACACCTTTGTCTCGACAGCCAACGCGTTTGCGCTGCGCGGCGCGGTGCCGGTGTTTGTCGACGTGCGTGCCGACAACGTCAATCTCGACGAGCGCTTGATCGAGGCGGCGATTACGCCACGCACCAAGGCCATCGCTGTGGTGCATTACGCCGGTGTCGGCTGCGATATGGATGCGATCATGGCGATCGCCGCCAAACATCATTTGTTGGTGATCGAAGATGCGGCGCAGGCGCTGCTGGCGACCTACAAGGGACGCAATCTCGGCACCATCGGGCACCTCGGCTGCATCAGCTTTCATGAGACCAAGAATCTGATCAGCGGCGAGGGCGGCGCCTTGCTCATCAACGATGAGCGCCTGACCGAACGCGCCGAAATCATTCGTGAAAAAGGCACCAACCGCAGCCGCTTTTTGCGCGGTGAGGTCGATAAGTACACCTGGGTTGATATCGGCTCGTCGTTTTTGCCGAGCGAACTGGTGGCCGCCTTCCTCGAAGGCCAGCTCGCGCATGGCGACGAAGTCATCGCGCGCCGACGCGCACTTTGGGCGCGCTATTACGCCGGGCTGTCGGCGCTGGCGGCGAGCGGTGTGTTTGAACTGCCGCGCGCGGCTTATCCGGATCGCGTCGGCAATGCGCATATTTTCTACGTGCTGCCCGACTCGCTGGACACGCGCATAGCGCTGGCGGCGCATCTCAAGGCAAGCGACATGCTGTCGGTTTCGCACTATGTGCCACTGCATTCATCCCCCGGTGGCATGCGCTGGGGCCGCGCCAGCGGCAGCTTCACGGTCACCGATGATCTGAGCGCACGCTTGTTGCGGTTGCCGCTGTATTACGGCATCACGGATGCGGAAGTCGACGCGGTGATTGATACGGTCAAAGGCTTTTACGCAGCGCGTGGCACCGGCGCCACTTAAGCTGCACGCGCCTTCCGCCGCCGGAAGGACGCCGACGCACCGCCATGCTGTTTAATTCAAACGCTTTCATCTTCGTTTTTCTGCCGCTCACACTGGCAGGATTTTTTTTGCTGGCGCGGATCTCGACGCAACTGGCGGCGGCGTGGTTGACCGCCGCCTCGCTGTTCTTTTATGGCTGGTGGAACCCCGCCTACCTCGGACTGCTGGTGGCTTCCATCGTCTGCAATTTTTATTTTGGCGCTGGCATCGGTCGAGCGGTCGCTGTGCACGCACAGGCGCGTGCCAAAGGATGGCTGATCGCGGCGATCAGCGCCAACCTCTTGCTGCTGGCGTACTTCAAGTATGCGAATTTTTTTCTTGGTAGTTTCAACCACCTGACCGGTGGCGGCTTATCCCTAGGTGAAATCATCCTGCCGCTGGGGATTTCATTTTTCACCTTCACCCAGATTGCGTTTCTTGCCGATGTATATGCCGGCAAGGTGCGCGAATACAACTTCATACACTATGGTTTGTTCGTCACTTATTTTCCACATCTGATCGCCGGACCGGTGTTGCATCACGCGGAAATGATGCCGCAGTTTCGGCGTGCCGAGACCTATCGCTTCAGTTACGAAAACGCTGCAGTCGGCCTCACTATCTTTGCCATCGGCCTGTTCAAGAAAATCATGCTGGCCGATCCGATGGGCGGCTATGCGCGGCCGGTGTTCGATGCCGCCGCCTCGGGGGTTCCGCTGGGCGCACTCGAAGCCTGGGCGGGTGCACTCGCTTATACCTTTCAGTTGTATTTCGATTTCTCCGGCTACTCGGATATGGCGATCGGCCTCTCACGCCTTTTTGGCGTGACGCTGCCGTTGAATTTTCATTCGCCCTACCGTGCGGTCAATATCATCGAGTTCTGGCGGCGCTGGCACATGACGCTGTCGCGCTTTTTGCGCGACTACCTCTATGTGCCCCTTGGCGGTAACCGTAAGGGGCCGGCGCGTCGTTATCTGAATCTGCTGATCACCATGGTGCTCGGTGGCTTGTGGCATGGCGCCGGCTGGACCTTTGTGCTGTGGGGTGCGCTGCACGGCGCTTATCTCGCCATTAATCATGGTTGGCAGTTGTTGCGCCTGCGGTTGGGGCAGGTCCCGCAGGCATCCAGTGTTGTCGGCCGCGCCTGCAGTATCCTGCTGACTTTTGTCGCGGTGGTGGTGGCGTGGGTGGTGTTTCGCGCGCCTGATCTCGACGCGGCGATGCTCATGCTCAAGGCGATGGCCGGCGCCAACGGACTGGTGCTGCCCGATTTCTGGCTGCCGAAGTGGGGCGTCCTTGGGGCATGGCTGGCCGCACACGGTGTGATGTTTGGCGAGACGCGTGATCTCGTCACCGGTGGGCTTATCAACTGGATCTGGGTGCTCCTGCTGGTGGTTTGGTTTGCGCCCAACACGCAGCAGTTTATGTCAGCGTGCCGGCCGGCGTTGATGTTGCCGGCCGATACTACCGAAGGCCGGCTCAAGTGGTCGCCGCGTCCCATCTATGCGCTGATTGCCGCCGCACTGCTGATACTGGCGATTTTTAATCTGCACCAGCAGTCCGAATTTTTGTATTTCCAGTTCTGATGAACCAACAGCCCATACACCGCCGCTATGTGATGATTTTTGCCGTCGCCTGTCTGGCCATACTGCTGCCGGTGGTTGTGCTCAATTATCTGTTCGGCTTACGCAGCTTGGGCGGAGTGGCGGTGGTGCTCGAAGCCAGCCGCTGGCAGCAGGAAACGCGCGGCATCACTTATGCGCCGCCGCTGTCGGCCAACCGCCCGTTTAAATCAGCGCGGCTGTTTGATCGGTTGCCGGAGATCAATACCGTCGTGTTTGGGTCATCGACCGCAATGGGCATTACGCAGGAGATCTTTCCGCCGGGCGTGTCGATCTACAATTTTTCGCAGACCGGCAATGAATTGCCCGTCTCCCTCGCTGAGGCTGAGTTCATGGTGCGGTCTTATCCCGGGCAATGGAAGCTGATGCTGTTGCCGCTTGATTGGGCGCTCGGCTTCGTGTTTCGTCCGCCTGCCTTAGCGGGAACGGTCATGGTTGCCGCTCCTGATGCTCATACGCCCCAAGTGGGCGGCGAGATACGATTGACGCAGCAACTGCAGGACGCGCTATCCCTGCCGCGCGTCAAAAATTTATTTTCCAGCCTTGTGCAGATTGTCCGAGGCCCGGCGCCTGCCGCGGCCTTTCAGGCGCTGTTCTTCGGCGCCGGCGGCGAGATTTATCGCTGCCCTGATGGCACGCCGGCGCGTGACTTCGATACTATTTTTCGCGGTACCTGTACGGGCTTTCGCTACGATGGCAGCGCAACCTTTGCCAATCTTGAGCCTGTGCCTGTGCAACGGGTCGAGACTTTGATCGGTAGTGCGGTGGTGCCCAGTTCAAAATACGCTATTGATTTGATCAAGGCGGGTGGTGTGCCGCAACCGCAGTTGCTTGAGCGTTTAACACGGCTCGCGCAGGATCAGCGCGCAGCTGGCGGCCGCTTGCTGTTGATTCTTCCGCCGTTGTTGCCGGGCATGGAGCGGGCTTTTCTGGCTTCACCCCGCCTCGCGCCATTGCTCATGCAAACCAAGCGCGACCTCGCGGCGTGGGCGCAAAAGGCCAATGCTGTTATTCTCGACGCCGGTCAATCGGAGCGTTACGGCTGTATTGCGGCGGAGTTTGTCGATGAGCATCATGCGTTGCCCGCTTGCTATGCGCGGATTTTTGCGCGCTTCTGGGCGGACGATGGATATCAGCTCGCCTCAGCACCGACCACTAAAATTCCAGCCGGGCTTTATATGCCCGATTAATGTGACCATGCTTTCCACAAATCCGACATTGACGTGAATACTTCTGACGCTTACCCGCTGTTAACGCCCCGCCTGCGCTGGCTCGTGATCATCGCGGCAGTGGCTTATGCGCCTGCCCTGGCGTTTTATTACGTTGGCGAGGAAGCGATATTTCCGATTTCTGCGCTCGAGATGTGGCAGAACGGCGACTGGGTCCGGCAGCATATGTATGGGGGGAATCTGCAGCATAACCCCTTCTATACCTGGCTCATCATCCCCTTCGCATCGTTGGTTGGCTGGCCATTCATGTTGCCGGTGGCACGCGCCATCACGATAGGCGCTACGTTGGCGACGGCTGCGATACTGGGTTGGCTGGTATTGCGCCTGTTGCGTGACCGTGGTCTGGCGTGGTTTGCCGCGCTGGTTTATCTGACAATGGCTGATGTGGCGCTGTATCGCGGCTGGCTGGCCTATGTGGACCCCTTGTTTGCGATGTTTATTTTCGCTGCGATTGCCGCGTTGTGGATCGCCTGTGCAGAAGATCGACCAGCGTTACTGGCGGCCGCTGTCCTTGCGTTGACCTGTGCCTTCATGAGCAAGGCTTTTACCGCGTACGTGTTCTATGTCTCCGCAGTGTTCGTGCTGTTATTTACGAGTTCCGGACGTCGCCTACTGCTTGGCCGTTTTTCGATTGCCATGCATGTGGCCGCTTTAATGGCACCGCTGGCTTGGTTGCATTGGGTGCCTGCTAACAGCGGCCAAGGTCCGCGCATGTTTGCTGAGGTCGTTGCCAAATTGATGCCGGAAAGTGGGGCTGCTTATTTGCGCCAGTTGATCGGCTTCCCGGCGGAATCGATATTACGGATGTTGCCGGTACTGCCGTTGGCGATATTTTACGCATGGCGTCGTCGCATCGCCCTGACCGCCGAGCCGGTGCTGGCGGTCGCCCTGGCGATGGCGCTGTTGTGCTATTTGCCTTACTGGTTGGCGCCGACCAGCGGTATACGCTATCTGCTGCCGATTTATCCGCTGTTTGCGCTGGCGGCTGCGGTGGTCCTGTGGCGTTCAGGCGAAGCGGTGATCGGCAAGGTGCGACGCTGGCTGGTTGGTATGCTGGCCTTCAAGGTGATATTTCTGGCGTTTTTGTTTCCGTATTACCAGCATGATTACCGTGGTGAGAACTATGCACAGGCGGCACGTGAGATTATTACGTTAACCGCAGGCCATCCGCTTTATGTCAATGATGTGAGCGCCAGCGGCATGAGCGTCGCCGGTTATATCGACTCTTCTATATATCCTGCGCTGGCGTTGAAACGGGCTCCGACGGAATGGGAGTCCGGGTTTGTAATCGCATACGAAGAAGATCCACGTCTGGGCCGCACTTTCAAGCACTATAAACTGGCGGCCAATAGCCTCTATTTGCTCTGCCGCGGTGCCGCCTGCGCAGTGGCGCAATAAGCACGCGGTATACTCGCAGTTATCATCCGCCTGTCAAGGACGTCCAGTGCTCGCACGCTACAAAGGTTACAAGGTCAAGGATTTCAAGAAGGCATTTGTCCGTTGGCTAAAAACGCCGTTCTACGGCGGCAATGCGTATGAGTGCCCGGTTTGCAGCGGCGGCCTCAAACATTTTTATCCGATCTACAAATCGTTTCCGCGCAAGCTGCGTGAAATGGGTTTTGTGTATCCGATCGAGCGGTTTGAAACGCTGAATCTGTCAGCGTATTCATGCCCCGCCTGTGACGCTTCTGACCGCGAGCGTTTATACGCACTCTTTTTGCGCGGCCGCCTGGCGGCACTCGCGGCCGGCCGCCAATACCGCTTCATTGACTTTGCGCCATCGCTGGCACTCTCGCGCCTGTTGCGGACGTTTCCGAATATTGAATACCGGACCGCAGATTATTTCCGCCCGAACGTCGATGACCAGGTTGATATTTCGAACATGCCGCTGTATGCGGACAACTCGGTTGATCTGTTCATGTGTTCGCACATACTCGAACATGTGCCCGATGACAGGGCCGCGATGCGCGAACTCTTTCGCATACTGCGACCGGGCGGTTGCGGCATCGTCATGGTGCCGCTGATCGAGGGGGTTGATGACACACAAGAAGATCCCGCGGTGAATACGCCGGCCTTACGCTGGAAATATCACGGGCAGGATGATCATCTGCGCCTTTATGGCAAGCGTGATCTGGTGTCACGTCTCGCGGATGCCGGATTTCAGGTGCGCGCACTCGACCGCGCGCACTTTGGCTCGGCGGTGTTCGCCCGCGCCGGTATTGCCGACAATTCTGTGCTCTATGTGGTGGAGAAGGCCGCCTGAACCGGCGGTCTGTAGGAACGGGCGCGAACGCACCCGGCGCTGCACTTAGCGCTTGCGCAGATAGGCCAGCATATCGTGGCCCTGGCCACACAACCGCGCCGGTAACGCCAGTGCCTCGGCGGCCAGCTTGGCCGCTGCATAGACGGGCGCGGGCAAATCGCTTTTTTCAGCGAAGCGCACACGGCTGGTTCTGACCGCGGCGAGTTCGAAGCCGGCGCGTTTGGCCAGGAGGCCAATCGAGTGCGGGTTAAAAAAGCTGATGTGTCCGGCGTCCTTGCGTGTCTGGAAATAATCCCAGCGTTCCTTCATGACGCGCGCAGTCCAACTGGCCGCATTGCCGGTGCTGATCAGCATGATGCCGCCCGGCCGCAAATTGCGTTTGCATTCCTGCAGCAGCGCCAACGGCTCGCGCAAATGTTCAACCACTTCGAACAGGCTGACCGCATCGAACTGTGCATCGTCGAAATGTTGTTCTTCGAGCAGGCCCGTATGCACGCGACGGCCAGCGGCGCGCGCGGCGGCGGCAATGTGCGGCGCCGGCTCCACGCCTTCGGCTTCAAAGCCGGCGCCGGTAGCGGCAGCGACAAAATCACCGCGTGAACAACCGACATCGATGATGCGCGCTCGGCGGTCGAGACGTCCGCCGAGCAGCGCGCGGATGCGGGCCAGCCGCCGTGCCGAGTGACGCGCCCGGCGTTGCGCCGCACGTTCGTCGGGCAGGTTGAAGCCGGCATCGTTAAACGCCTGCATCGACTGCAGATAGTCCGCTTCGCTAATCTGGCTGATCAACTGTCCGCAGGCGCCACATGCGAGCAGCGGCCCTTCCGGCAGCACGACAGCGGTGCTCGTTAACCCGGCGGCACAGCCGACCGGGCAGGTTTCAACGTATCGTGCGACGCCCTGATGTACGGAATTCAATGGTTAACTTTCTCTGAGGATCACGCTGTTAACAACGGGGTGGCTGCAGGATATTCCTTCAAAAGAGCGGCCGCCGCGGCAATCACGCGCGCGGCGGGCAGTTGTTGCAGACAATCGCTGAGGCTGTTGATGTGGCGTGCGCAGCCTTCGTGCAGGCACGGTACGCAAAGGCCGCTGCCCTGCAATAAAAATATTTTGCCGGCGCGCTGTGAACCGTGGCGCCGCCATGGATTGTCGCGGCCGCTTGGTTGTGCCGGCCACGGTCCCCATTTCACGGGATCGCTGGGGCCAAACAAAGTGACTACCGGCACATCGAGGGCCGCGGCCAGATGGGTAATCGCAGTGTCAGGACCGATGTAGAGGCTGCACTGTGCGAGTAGGCCGGCGGTTTCGGCCAGGCTTAGCTGCCCGGAGAGGTCGAGCGCTCCGGGCAGGGCCTGTGCGATCGCCGCCACACAGGCGCGTTCATCGGGGTCGGGCCCGCCGGTTAGAACGACGTGCAAACCTTGCGCTGCGAGCCATCGCCCCGTCTCCCGCCAGCCGTCGAGCGTCCAGCTTTTGTAGGGGAACTTGGGCGAGGGATGTATTACGGCGAATGCGCCGTGAACGCCGGCCTCGTGCAGTTTTTGTTGTGCCCGTGCCGCGTCGTTTGCGCTGCCTCCGGCAATCACCCGCGGCAGACTTTTGACGTCGAGCAACTCGAGCGTGCGTAAATAAACATTCACCGTGTGCGTGTTGGCGTTGTCATAGGGCCTGCAGCGACCGAGCAGCCATTTCTTCCAGCGGTGTTTTGGCGTGTCGACAACCAGTCCGCAAGACAGGCGTCCAGCCAGCCAGGCGTAGAGCGTCGGGCGGTCGCTCGGCACCAGCGAAATTGACAACTCGTAATGGCGCCAGAGGCGCATCGCCAGTCGCAGATGGGTGCGGGCGTTCGGCCGTTCGGCGATGGTCAGCACTTGCCTGATATCCGGATTGCCAGCGAGCACGCCTTCAGTGCCGCCGAAGACCAACACGTCGATCGCCGCATCCGGCCAGTGTCGGCGTAATGAGCGGATGACCGGGGTGGCGAGCAAGACGTCACCAATGCGGCGCGTCACCACCACCAAAATACCGCGTGGGGCTTTCATGCGTATTGATCGAGCCCGCGTTCGGCACGCACGCGGTCGGATTGCAACAGCGCCTCGAGCCGCCGCTGGTTTGCCGCCAGCCGGCTGCGATCGTTTTCGGCGTGCCACAGATGAAACACGGGCGTGGCGAAGCGTCCGTTCTTGTGTCGCACGCCGGCATGCAAGAGCCGGATGACGAGATCGCTGTCCTCAAGGCCCCAGCCTGCGTACGCTTCATCGAGACCATTGATGTGGGCGAGATCATCGCGCCAGACGGCGAGGTTGCAGGTTTTAACGCCCGCCCAGCGCTGCGGTGCCGAGTGGCGCCAGTGGCCGTCGCCTAGACGTAGCAAAGGCAGCAGACGGTTGACGTCGCGCTGTAGCCACGCCGATAACCACTCGAGCGAGCCATAGGTATGTAGCGGCAGTGCAGCGGTCAGCGCTCGCAGGGTGAATCCGGCACCGAGCAAAATACGGTTGCCAGCGACAAACCAACCGCGCTCGGCGAGCTGCTGATGACGGGCGACGAAATCAGCGGCCGGCACGCAATCGCCGTCGGTGAAGATAACGTAATCGGCGCTGCTCGCCGCCACTGCGCGATTGCGGATGGCGGCGGCGCGAAAGCCCTGGTCTTCGTGCCACACATGATGGACGGCAAAGCCGGCGTGCCGGCGGCAATCATCGACGACGGTGCGGGTAGCCTCCGTCGAGCCGTCGTCGGCCACCAGCAGTTCGAAGTCCTGGCTGCTTTGCGCGCGATAGCCGGTTAGAACCGCCGCCAGTGCGTCGGGGCGGTTATAGGTGGTGACGATGACCGCAGTTTTCACTTACTTGGGCCGCGGCCGGCGTTCATTAAGCCGCATCAGTTTCAGATAGCGGTAGTAGGTGCCCTCGGCATTGGAGACCGCCAGCATGAAGCCTTCGCGGCCGTCGAGAAAGCCGGCGCGCAGCACATAGGTGCGGATAAAAGTCCACAGACCGTGCAGGATCGCCGAGGTGAGCGAAGACGATTTGCCGCGTGCATGCATCATGGCCGCACCCGCAGTGGAGTAGGCGGTCATCTTGGCCAGTGCATCGTCGAGATCGCGGATTGCTTCGTGACGCAAGGGTTGGCGCAGTGATCCGGTGACGCCATCGACCAGCAGTTTTTCATGCACGAGGTCGTCGGAAAAACGCGCTACGCCGCGTTGAAAGAGTCGTGTCACATGATCGGGCCACCAGCCCGAGTGATGCATGGTGCGGCCGCAATAACTCGACAGCCGCGGCAGGCGGTAGGCTGGCAGGCGGTCGGCGGCGGCGATGGCTTGCGCGATTTCCTCGCGCAGTTCCGGTGTCACCCATTCGTCGGCATCAAGCGACAGCACCCAGTCGCCAGTCGCCAGCGCGAGGGCGCGATTTTTTTGCGGACCGAAGCCGGGCCAGTCGGGGGCGTTGTCGACCTTCGCGCCGAGGCTGCGCGCCAGCGCCGCAGTGTCGTCGCTGCTGTTGCCATCGACGACGATGATCTCGTCGGCCCAGGCCACCGAGCGCAGGCAGCGTTCGATGACGTCCGCCTCGTTTTTGGTGATGATGATGACGGAGAGGGTCATGTGGTCGTTATTACTTCAGGTTTTCGCGGCGGCATGTAGCCACCAAACAAAACGCCGAGGCACCAGGCGAATAACAAGCCCTCGACATGATCCATCAACATCGAATTAAAGAGGCAGCCCACGGCAAAAGCGATGGCGAGTCCACGCGCGAGGTCCCGTTCCAGCGGGCCAGGCAACCCCTTGGCCTGCTGCCATACCACCAGAAACAAGAGCGCTGGCATCAGCAGGCCCAAAATGCCGAGCTGAACGGCGAGATTCAGGTATTCATTATGCGGGTTAACGGTTGCCTCTATGCCCAAACCATCGACCTGCTGTGCGTAGGCAGCGGCGAAGCCGCCGGTGCCAACCCCGATAATGGGATGCGCTGATACGATGGCGATACTGTTGGTCGCAAAGTCAAGACGTTGGCCGGTCGAGGTGTTCGATGCGCCGCCTTGTTGCCAGACTTTGTAATCTTTGATAACCGCACTGAGACGACCGTCCCGCTGTCCTGAAGCCGGTTCAATATTGCCGCCGGCAAACCCGCTTTCTGGCGAGGCAAGGGTAAAGATCAAAACTGCTACACCGATTAGACCGCATCCTGTAGCTAGCAATATGCCACGCCAGCGCCATACCGAAAAACATAGGTATACCGCCAGTGCCGCCAGTATGATTTGTCCGCTGCGACCGGACAGCATAAGCGTTACGTTGACGATGGCGAGTGCGGCGAGTGTCGTCCAAAGTAAACGCGAGCGTAGCGAGCATGCGTGAATTGCAAGTAATGCCAACCAATACGCGCCGCATGCCATCAGTATGCTTTGGGTGAGATAGAGCTTGAACACGTTTGGCTGGTTGGCCGGGTCTGTCACCAGATAGCGGTGCTGCACTGCGCCCGCCCAGTTTAGGTAGGATAAGAGCAAAGTTAGCAGCAGTGCTGCGAGCAAAAACAGGCCGGCACGGCGACGGTCTTCCTCGGCCCGAAACAGGGTGATGAAAATCGGTACAAACGCAAGGTCAGCGTATTTGCCGAGTATGTGCGCGCCCTCTGCGGGATGCGTACTCCACATGATGCCCGCTGCGAGCAGCATGAAAAGACCCAGTGCCGCCTTCACGACTGGCGTATCCGTGATGACGACGAGCTTTTCGCGAAATTGCCCGCTGGCCAGCCACAACAGTAATACGGCGGCGAGCAGCAGGTTATCGAGCGCAACCGAGACCGGTATTGAAAAGCCCAGCGCTATGGCGCAGCTACGGGCGGCTCGCGTTGATGTTTGTGAGAGATGATCGAGGCGCATCGACGAATTCTAAATTCGTTGGATGTCGCACTGATTGCGGGTGTATCCCATGTCTGCTTTCATCACGGCTTGCGGTACTCTGGAACCCAGCGCTCGAGCGCGTCTCGCACAGTATCGTCGCTCTGTGGCTGTTCTGAGGACAACCACGCCAGCAGGCGCGATAACCATGCAGTATCTGCCTGGGTTGCTTGTGCGATGCGTAATTTCGGGTGTGGTGTCGGTAGCGTGGTTTCGTTGTCTGCGAGTAACTCTTCGTATAGTTTTTCGCCAGGGCGCAGGCCGGTGTATGCAATCTTGATTTCGCCTTCGCTGAAGCCCGAAAGCCGGATCAGGTCACGGGCAAGGTCAACGATGAGCACGGGTTCACCCATGTCGAGCACGAAGATTTCACCCCCTCGTCCCATTAGCCCCGCCTGCATCACCAGTTGAGCGGCCTCCGGAATCGACATGAAGTAGCGGCGGATTTCAGGGTGGGTGACGGTGATGGGCCCGCCGGCTGCAATCTGTTCGCGGAACTTTGGAATCACACTGCCCGTGCTGCCCAACACGTTGCCGAAGCGCACCATCACAAAGCGCGTGCCGGTTGGCTGTTGCAGAGTTTGGCAGACCAATTCTGCAAGGCGCTTCGTTGCCCCCATGACATTGGTCGGATTAATCGCCTTGTCGGTTGATATGAGCACGAATTTTTCCACGCCAAGCTCGATGGCGAGACTGGCGACAACGTGTGTTCCGGCAACGTTATTGCGTACCGCTTGCCAGGGATTGTCGGTTTCCATCAACGGCACATGCTTATAAGCGGCGGCGTGGAAGAGCACAGAGGGCCGGTGAGTCGCCATGACTTGTCGGACGCGCGCCGCATCCTTGATGTCGCCGATCGCGCAGGTCAGGGGAATTCCGGGGAATTGGCGTTGAAACTCCTGTTCGAGCGCGTAGAGTGCCAGTTCGCTAGCTTCGAACAGGATGAGGCGGCGGGGTTTGAAACGTGCGATTTGACGGCATAACTCTGAACCAATCGATCCGCCGGCGCCGGTAACCATCGCGGTGCGATTACCAATCCAGCCGGTTAATCCGCTGGCATCAAGGACGACCGGGTCGCGCCCGAGCAGATCGTCGAGTTCGACGTGGCGTATTTGGGATACGGTTACTTTGCCGCTAACCAGATCGTCATAGGAAGGCACCGTCATCACTTTGAGGCCTGCAGTACGACAAATATCGACCGCGCGCCGGCGCGCCGTATGGGTCGCCGCCGGCATGGCAATGATGGCGTGATAAACGCTCAGGCGCTCACGCATGCCCGCCAGTTCATCGAGGCGTCCGACGATGGGCACGCCTTGCAGCTGGCGGCCAATGTTCGCCGGATCGTCATCGAATACGGCGGCGACGCGCCATTGCGGGCTGCGCGCAAGGTCTTTGAGCAGGCTGACGGTCGCCTCTTCGGCGCCAATGACAATGACGGGCTCGCGTTCGCCGTCTGTCAGGGTGTGGAGGCTGCGTTCTTTCCACATGCGATAGGCGACCCGGCTGCCCCCCATGATCAGGGCAAGCAGCAGCGGATCGAGCACCATCACCGACCGTGGTACTTGCAATTGCAGCATGACGACTGCGGCCGGTATCGCCAGTGTCGTGATGCCGATGGCGATTAGTATGCGTTTTAGATCGGGCAGGCTGGCGAAACGCCAGATGCCGCGGTATAAACCGAAGCGCCAGAATACAACCGCCTGCAGCGGAATCACCCACAACAGTGATTCGATCAAAGGTCTTACGAAGATCGATGGAATGTCGAGATTGAAGCGCAGCCAGAACGCGATTACCCACGCGAGGATTGCCGCTACCACATCGTGTGCGAAAGCCATCGCTGTGCGCGGGTGGATATTAAACATGGGGAGTTGCGTTGGCGCCGAGCTTGCGTTCGAGAAGAGTGATCAGGAGGATAAATAGCGCTGAAATACCAGCGACTAAAACTGCCTGCATCTCGGTGGGGAGTCGCAGTCCTGCCAAGGCAGCGCTACAGACGACAGTCATCAGCATGAATTCCGCCAATAATGTTTTGCGGTGGCCCCAGCCTGTCTGTACCAGACGCTGATAATAATGTTCACGGTGCGCCTCCCACACTTTGGCGCCGCGGGCCAGGCGTCGCAGCAGTGTTAAGGTTGCGTCGACGATGAAAGGCGAAAAGACCACGACACCAAACCATAACGGCCAAGTGTCGCGTTGCCAGCCCGCAATACCGCAGACCGCAGCGAGGAAGCCCAGGGGAATGGCGCCGGCGTCGCCCATGAAGACGCGCGCCGGCGGAAAGTTAAAAAAGAGAAACCCAGCCGCAGCGCCTGCGATCGACAGGGTGACCGCTGCCAAGGCGAGGTCCTGCATGCAAAAGGCGGCAATGCCGTAACTGCCAAACCCAAACACCGCCATGCCTCCGGCCAGGCCATCTGAGCCATCCATGAAATTGTAGAGGTTGATCATCCAGGTTATCGCCAGCGTTGCGATGACGACCACCCAGCCGCCGTACGCATCGTAGAGAAAAGCTGTTGCGGCGAGGCCGGCGCTGGTCAGGTGGGCCAGCATGCGCCACACCACACTGAGGTTGTAGAGGTCGTCAAGGATGGAAATGCCGATTAATAAAACAAGGCCGGCCGTTACAAGGATATTCGTTGCGCTTCCTGCGTAGAGGCAGCCGGCTGCTATGCCAGTCAGTATGCCAATACCACCGATCCGCGGGGTCGGCGCGACGTGCAGCGAGCGGTGATTCGGCAGATCGATTACCCGCGAGGCGGCGCGACTGCGCAGCAGGCCTGCAACGGTGAGTGCGGCCATGACTAATGCGAGTAGCGCAGGAATTGCGACTGAGGTAACAGACGCCAACATCGACGATTTTGGTTACAACGTAAAAACGTAAAGGCTTATCATAACATCGGACGGCGCTTGGACATGCCGCTGTTCATGCCGGCAGAACTTCCCGATACACCGCGAATGTGCGATCAATGACCACCGGAAGGGAGAACTCCTTTACAACGATTGCCCGAGCGTTTGCCCCAAAGGCCGCACGCTTGGCTGGACTTTTGATGAGGTCCGCTAGTGCCTCGGCAAGGGCTGTGGCGTCCCGTGCGGGCACAAGCAATCCGCTGCGATTATGTGCGACGGCCTCGCGGCAACCTTCCACATCTGTACTGACTAGGGGGCGGCCACAAGCGGCGGCTTCAAGTAATACCATGGGAAATCCTTCACGGTATGACGGCAGGCAAACAATATGGCATTCTCGATAGACTTGGGCCATATCGTTTCGCCATCCCCACAGCTCGACCGTTCCCTCGTCACGCCATTTGTCGAGGCTAGCCTGTGGGACGGTTGCCGGATTTTGAGCGTCGCGGTCGCCGACAAGAGCGAAACGTGCCTCTACGCCGCGTGCTTTGAGAATGCGTGCCGCACTGACGAATTCATCAACGCCTTTGTCCCACAGCAGGCGTGCCGGCATGACGACCGTTACGTCGCCGGCTGGTTCGGCGCTCGGTGTAAAAGCCTCGACATTGACGCCCGAGCCCAGGATCAGGCGTGCTTTTGCGGGGTCTACAATTCGTCCGGCCGTGAGCATTCGCAAATCATCCGAGTTTTGAAAAGTCATGCGGCTATTCTGCCGGTTGAGAAAAATTCGCATTGCAAATATCACTACCGGCCGCAGCAGTCGTGCCAACAGGCGCTTAGAAGTGAAAACAAAGCCCAAACCAATAAGTCCATTGATGGTCGCCGGCACCCTTGCAAGGGATGATGCAATGGATCCGTAGAGCATTGGCTTGATTGCGAAATGATGGGCTAAATCCGGACGTTCCTTTCGGTATATTTTGTATAGCCGAAACAAGGTACGAAGTTCCCGCAATGGCGCTATGCCGTCCCGGGATATTTCCAGCGGAATCAAACGAAGTCCGGCAGCAAGAATTGGATCGGCATGTTCGACCACCCGCGTCACTACCACAACGTCATGGCCGGCTTCGCGGGCGGCGCGAGCGACTGCCAAATGATGAATGCAAAAAGCCCAGTCAACGGGGGAGAAATACAGGATTTTTCGGGGAGTTACGGGGTTTTTCATCGGAATTTTTTGGCGAAGGTGCGCGGTATCAAATGTCGCGCACTGACTTTTGATTCGCCTGGTAGCTTCGGCTCCGTGGAAGCCATGGTGCGGCAATGCATTTGACTAGAGCCAAACCCAATCCCCGGAGCGTATATAGGCTCGGGTTTAGCAAAAATTCACGTAGCCAATGGGATGCTACCTCAGCATAGCCGACTCGCGCACTCGTCGACTGTTGGGCATGAATACGGTAACGCAGCAAAGGCTCAGGAAGATTGCGAAAATGTCCGCCTGCTCGCCGCATCCGCAGCCATAAATCAGTGTCTTCCGACAAAAATCCACCGAGGTAGCCGCGGATATCGAGTAAGAACTGCCTGCGTATGGCGACTGCTGGGTGGCAGAAGGCCGTTCGAGTGACGAGTGCTCGTAGGACGTCTTCCTCCATCAGTGGAAAATTCATGCGTCCGGTTATCTTGTCCTGTTCGTCAATGAGAACTACGGCCGAGCCAAGAACATCGACGGGGTCCGTTGACAGGGCGCTGCGCAGAGTTCGAAGTCTGTGAAGTTCGCAAATATCATCGGCATCCATTCGAATAAGGTAATCCCCCGTCGCCTTGTCTGCCAGAAAGTTTAGGTTAAAGGCTAGTTGACCAATGCTGGTCCGATACAGGCGGACCCTGTTATCTCCCTTAACGAGAAACCCTAGTTCCTCCCAGAGTGAATCGGTGCAGGAATTTGCGGCAATTAGAAATTCAAAGTTAGGATCATCCTGTTCCCTGACACTTTTGATCGCGGCAGCAAGCCAGGGGTTAGTTCTGTTCACACAAAGAATTACGGAAAATGTCACCATAGGGTCAGATTTTAGCGAAGGGGCATGCCATCTTATTAATAGTTGCGTAAGAAATGACGACTTTTGAGCATCTGAAGAATTGTTTCCGCATTGATTATGTTGGCGAATTTTTCGCTATGCAATAGTAGCTGTGTAAAGCAACAAAGTGTCGATTGACGGCGTGGCGCATGCTCGCCCGGGGAACAGTCTGCAAGATGAAGACTGCATTGATACCCCGCAAGCATTCAAAGGGCTAGGGCGTTTAGCTAAGCTTGATGAGCGGCAATTGGTGCCAGTACGACCAACGCTGCTGCGTAGTCCAACTGAAGATGGATTTGGCAACAAGTATGGCTTAAGAACGACGCACTTGCCGACTGCTTGCCCTAATGGCTTGAGCGAACCGTGCACGGTCATGTGCAACGCCCCTTGGGGCGCTCAAAAGCGCTCTTCGTTTTTTGCTGCTTGCTGGAGATATTATAAAATACGTAAGTCTTAATAATAACGACAGTGGTCATTCTTAAACCTGCACCCAGCCGTGGGGGATTAGATCGCAGGTGTCGTGGCGACCGCCATTAAACCAGCGCTTTGGAGCAACCACATATTTGTCACTCCCGGAGGCAAGCCATGCTCCCCACCAGCTTAATGAGCTATTGGCTATCACAAACCGCCGACATGCGGACATCAATCGTAGATCCTCATGTGCTTCTTGCGCACTATGAATATCGACCACTGTAACGGGCAGATCTAAGTGAAAATTATCGCGTACCCAAGTGGGCTCATCAGAGAATAGAAAGCAATGTGGGCGTTTTAACCCTCGACAGACGATATCTAATCCGGCGTGATAGTAGTCAAAGGAGCAGGTTCCATGATACGCATTAGTCTGGGGATTGCTAACGTAGTCCCCCCGACGTATATGTATGCAAATCGAATCAGTCGCTTTAATTTTGGAGAGAATATCTTTTGTATTCTGATGGGGCTCGTTCCGAATCGTAAAGTCCGAAGAAATCTGTTGATGCATCGGTAAGAAGTATTTTTCGCTTTGAAAATGGCCATCTAGATAGACCGGGGCGTGCGCGTTTTGAATGGCAGGGTCGTATCGAAACGATTTTTCGGTGAATACCCGCAATCCATATTCCGGCATCCCTACGCTACGCTTGATCCGCCGCCCAATCCGCGCGAGCAGACTGTTTTTGGAAACCGGCGTATCCGCTGATGTAGACGCTTCAATATTGAAATGCGACAAGGCAAACTGACGCGCTGGATCCGTTCCAAACCAAGATAGATCTAGATGCAGCGGAACATCTTCACGAAGAGCTACTGAACGTGCGGCAGCATACTGGAACATTTGATTGCCAAGTCCGCCCGATAGACGGACAACCACTTTGTTCATTCTATGGCTTTCGCCAATAGGCAATGTCGGTCTTCCTTTTCTGGCATTAGACGCAAAAGAGCTTTTTCGTATTCGCCTGCGATTGTTGCCCAGTTATAGCGATTGCGGCTTGCTTTAAGTCCTTGACGGCCTAGTTGTTGCAGACGCATAGGGTTTTCCGCCAGTGCTTCAATGTGCGTAGCAAGTACGTCAGGATCGACGCGGGTGTAACCCATCTCATCGAGATTTGCGGGACAGAGTTCGCCGCCACCAGTCCAGTTGACTATTTCAGCGGCATTACCTACTGGAGCCGTCAGGAAAGGCAGTCCCGCAGCACAGGCTTCGAAAAGAACTAAAGGCGAGTACTCAACGTTTGAGGCAAATACGAACAAATCTGCATTGAGATAAGCCTGAATAAGCTCAGTTCTTGGCAAATCAACTACAAATACCTGATTTTTTCCATCCGTTAGTTTATTAGCTCTTTCCGCCCAATCATTAACCGATGCTGCGCTCCCCACTCGCAGCCCGCAACGGCGTAACATTTTCTTAAGCAGATGTTTAATCGAGTAAACGGGGCCGTACTCCTTGATTAATCCGAACAGATTACGGATCACACCGGACCGCGATCCCAAGTTTTCCGGATGATTGCCATTAAGTAATAGGATGGCCCGGCGCTGTGGGTCTTGCAACGCAATTTGTGCAAACGCTTGAGCCAACTCCAAATGGCCTTTCATGCCAGTTATTGTGCCGACCGTAAGGACTACAAAATCTTTCTCTTTCGCACCTATTCGTGCGCGGAAGCTTATATCTCGATTGATTTCAAACTCTTCGCCATCAGCCGCATTTGGTATGAATACGCTATTTGTCAAACCCAACTCGCGGGCGAGATTGGCATCGCGATAGCTATCTGCGTGATAAATAATGGTATCCATGCGTTTGAGAACTTCTGGTAACGCCTTAAAGTAATCCTGATAGGCGGGCCTGAGGAGTCCAGAATACCCGCAGGGTACCAAGACTTTTCGCGCCTGCATTGCGTCGATAACGGGCCACGCGGCATCAAACGTCCATTGCTGCGCCGCGTAAAAAAATACAATCTCAAAACCACTGTTGGTTAACAAGCTACGGTAACGGTCGATTTCGCCCGTCATTCCACGAACCAAGTTTCCCTGGACCTCAAATTCGGTGATGTCGACTCCGCGATGATGACTTGATTGTCGCGTCGCTATTTTTGTGGTTGCAACCGTGACTTGGTGTCCGCGTGCAGCAAGGCGCTCAGCGATTTGTCTTACAACCTCCTGTGCTCCACCCACGCTAGGAAAGTAAAACTCAACACAAAACAATATATTCAAGATCTTTCCACTAAATGTCGAGCCCGCGACCAACTCATCTCAAGTCCACGAGACAAATCGATCTGTGGTCGCCAGCCGGAGATATCGGTCAAGCGTTTTGGGCTGAGAACGTTTGCCGCAACATCGAAGCTGCGGGCTGGACGAGTCTCCCAGTCAACAGAAAAGCCATCTCTACGGACAATGTGACCTAGCGTATCAAGCACGGCCAGGTTATCGTGTCCGAACCCCGTCCCGATGTTATAAATTTGTCCAAGTTTGCCGTGATTTAACGCGGCCAGCAAACCACGAGATAGATCGTGGATGTAGAGGTAATCGCGTACGGTGCCACGCTCGCCAAAGACTACAATGCGCTTCCTGTGTAATACGGCGCTCATTGCCGCACCAATAAATCCTTGATCAATTAGGCCCAGTTGGTTGGGGCCATACGGATTTCCTGGGCGCACAATCACTACCGGCAAACCTTCGAGCCCGTGAAATAGCAGCGCATACTTTTCTACAGCAAGCTTGGTGATGCCGTATGGGGAGATCGGATTTGTAGGATAAGTTTCGTCTATAGGCAGAGCGCTAGCATTTCCATAAACGGTGCCGCCTGAAGAAACGATTAGCATTTTTTTGAGAGGAACGCGCGCGCACGCTTGCAGGAGTCGCACGCTGGGTGGGAGGTTTTCAAGGACGTCATTGATCGGATCGTCAAAACTGGTTTTTGGTACGCTGGCATAGGCGAGATCGATTACCTCCTCGCAGTCCACCAGGATTGAAGACAGTAATTCAGCATTGTTAACGTCACCAGCTACGTAACGAACGACCTTAGGCAACGCAAAACGTGGCGCCGGCCGACGGCCAAGTACAATAAGCTCACGCCCCCCAACCTCTGCCATCAAATGAACGAGGTGACTGCCGATAAAGCCGCCGCCCCCCACGACGAGGGTGCGTAACATGCGTGTTGTTTTGTTGTTCATGAGCTTCGTAAAATCCGCTTGAGCCATCGAGCTAGCCCAAGTAAAGGTGTGGGAATCCGCCTTTTTAGGAAGCGCGAATCGATCTGCCGATGCATACGAGCGTGCGACCAGCGAAATTCTTCCGACCAATTTTTCGGTATGCCGCCAACACTGGATGCTGCCGCCTCAAGCATGCAGTGAGCTTTTTGCCGCGAGAGGCCCCCCTCGAAGGGCAGTCCGTGGTGACACTTGGCAAGTTCTAGGCAGTCGCGCAGCGAAAAGTCGGGTTCGAGAACGTGAGCCAAGTTTTCGGAGGATATTCTTACAACATTATTCTGAAAAGGATTATCGCCAAGGCGTGACATGCTGCCGGATATCTCGCGATAGATTGTCAAGACTTCCGGGATATTGGCAACCCGATGCCGGCGGGCGATGCGGGACCATAATTCATAGTCTTCAGGCGGCTGTCGGTCCAGATCCTCGCAATAGCCGCCCAGTTCTCGTACAACATTGGCACGCATCATTACAGACGAGTGAACGAATGGATTGTCGAATAATAACTCTAGGCGGAGCGCATCATCGGCGGCGGGGTGGCGGTGATAGCGCTTACTTGGAATATCGCCATCATAGATATGGGCCCAAGTGCCAACTATCGCCACATCGGGGTGCGACTCGAGAAATGCAAGCTGTTTGTAAAGGCGGCCTGGCAATACGATATCGTCCTGATCCTGACGAGCTATAAACTCGCCCTTCGCTAAAGAGAGACCGCGGTTCAGGGTGGCTGCGAGCCCTTGGTTGGGGTGGGAATAAATCCGTACAATGGTCGGGAACGACTTGGCTGCAAAACGTTCGGCGAGTTGGCGAGATCTGTCAGGTGACCCGTCGTCGAGGACTAGTATCTCAAGGTCTTTAAGGGTCGGATCAATAAGAGAATCGAGGGCTTTCTCCAGGGTTGACTCACCTTTATAGACTGGCAAGACGACAGATACCTTGTTAGCATTCATTCGGATTGGTTAGCGTAATGTCATTCGCGGAATTAAGTATTTTTTGTGACTGCAGCACACGGTTGTACGAAATAAGCAGATTTCCATTCCCGCAACCAGACATTAAGCATTGCCTTCTCGGAATCAGCGATGTCATTCTTGGAGCGTTTCGAGGAATGTGTGACGAGGCTGGATATGAGTAAACGATTAACTATGCCCTCATATTGATTGAAGGAAAAAGTTTGTGCCCCGCGTGTCGCGATAACCTCAATATTATGAAGTGCACCCCAGTGAGTATTATCAAACTTAAATTTTGAAAACCCGAAGGACGAAAGCGTTTCCCGAAAACGATCTTCATACCAACCATCCCAGTGTGCGGCCCACGCCGCTTCATGCGAGCCAAACAAATGGCGAACGACCTGTTGCTTTTTTGCCTTCGATGTCCACGGCAGAACCAGCGACCAAGCGCTGCCCATGACATCGGGGGTCTCAATGCGAAGAATGCCGCCAGGGCGCAGCCAATCTGCCCAGCGACAAAGCAGGGCGAGTGCGATTTGACGTGGGAAGTGTTCAAAAACGTGATGCAAGCGAATTTCCTCCAGACTTCCTGCAGGATAAACTAGTGTCGTTATGTCGGCGTAGCGATCGGCAACTAGCTTGTCTTGTACTGTGTGTTCGCTCGGTGGGTGATCAATGTTGACATAACCTTCGATATAGCGGGTGCCACAGCCAAGGTGCAGTCGTGTGGGTATTTTGGGTTCGATCGTTCGGTCGCTAGGCATAGAGTGGCCTTTTTTTCCAGGCATCTTCGCAGACAAAAATAGTATTTATAAATGTATCGGCATAAATCCGATAGCGCCGCGATATCATCAGGTCAATGATTTCGGTTAATTTGCGCTCGGAATTGTCCCGTGTGTAGGTAAGAGTTTCGACGCAAAAAACCTTGGGTCGAAAGCGATTGAAATCCCACGCTTGAAGAATAGGGAAATCAAGGCCCTCGATATCGATTGAAACGAAATCTGGTGCGGCGGATGAAAAGTATTCGGCGAGTATCAGGTTAATTCCAATATTCCTAACTTCGCGTACTGCCTCGATTTTCTCGTGACCAGACACCTGTAAAGCTTTGGCCTGATTTTTGTCTAGCGTATTTAACGTGCGCGATGTCATTACGTACATAGGTATCATTGCATCACCATCAGGACTGACGGCTAGGTTCAGCACTTTATCTTCGGGGCGTTTTTTTTCTATTGCTTGACACAGGTCTGCGTCAGGTTCAATTAACACACCGCGATGCCCAGCCCGGTAAAAATGATAGGTATTGCTGAGTAAGGTCGGGTGGTGTGCCCCAATGTCTAAGTACGTTATCTTATCGCCGCCCAACCACATAAACAGAAAGTTGACGATCATGTCTTCACCGCATTGAGCATAACTAGGGAGACACAATGTTTTGCGGCTGGCGAAGATATTTCGAACCTTTTTTATTGCGTTGACCAAAAAGGTTGCCAGTGTTGATTTAACTCGCAAGGTTAAAAAGGCAATTTTCTCTTCATGCGATCGGCATCGAGCGCCCTGTCCAACAGTGGTGGCTGTTAACTCGATGTTTCTACTGCCAGCAAGTAAACGGTAAATAAACAAAAAACCCTTGATGCGTCCTTTTAAATTAGGCGGCGTATGTATTGCGTAAAGGTGAAGATGCTCCAGGATTCTGGATGCGGAATCCGCGGCGACGCTGCGGGTGACCTGGTGTGCTCCATTTGCAGAAATGCAAACTAAGGGTTCTGCTAAAAAAACGAATTGTGGGCAGCCACCTAAAAGTTTGAGATATCCATCAATATCTACTACCCAACGCAAGCGACTGTCGAACTGGAAGTCAGTCTGGCGGCGAAAAATCGTAACGCTTGGGGCACCAATAAAATTACCAAACTGTAATGCCCATGGATGCTTTCGCAGCAACTTAATCTGTGCCGCTTGAGGTTTGTGCACAAAGATCAGCTGACCATCATCTTCGCAGGCGTTGCACGCAGAAAAAGAAAAATTGATGTGTGGATTAGCATCCATGACAGCAACAAAGCGTTCGAGCGCGTTGTTTTGTGAAAACCAGTCGTCATGATGGAGAAATTTAATAAGTTCAGAACGCGCTAATCGCATCGAAGCGTTCCAGTTTTCGGGGGAGCCTAACCGGGTCGAATTGCGGCGATAGACTAAACGGGGGTCACCATGCCAGGCCGAAATAGCCTCGGCGACTTCGTCGAATTCACTATCGTCGGTAATGACTATCTCAAAATCCTGGAAAGTTTGCGAGAACACTGAAGCAACCGCCCGTTTTACCAATGCCGGCTGACGGAAGGCCGGGATGCAGACAGATACGCGCGGGTTTTTCATCGCCCAAACCATTTGCGCAATTGACGGGTTAACATTAACCGCGCACCGTGAAAATTACGAAAAACGTAATTGAGCGGCAGATATGGCCCTCGTGATCCTAGTTGGATTATCGCTGTCTTTGAGCCGGGCAAGGGGGCTAGGATAAATAGAAACTGATAAACGAATGCAAGAGCATCTCGATTGATCCGCGCTAATAACAAAATCGATAGAGAAGATTTGTCGATTGAAATTTCTGTGGCTAATGGGTTACGCAGGCAATGGTATTCTGAAATTGGATACAAATTAACGGTGGCGAATAAGTGTTGCAAGGTTTTTTTTGTATAAAACCGCAGGTGCGTACGTTCGAGGATGCCGGAGTCGACGTAATCGAATCGACCCTCAAGTAAACTAAGCCGGACGCTTGCAAAGGCAATGTTTGGTGTACTCAAGGCAATAATTCCTCCTTTATTGAGGAGCGCCTTTAATGCAGTGAGGTGAGGCTCTGGATTTGCCAAGTGCTCGATGACATCGGCCATGACGATGACGTCGTAACGGTGGGGATGCATAAGTGCGGTCTCAAGAAATGCCTCCAGGCTGAAGGCGTACATCTCGCGATACAATGTTTTCGAAAACTCTCGTGCCGCTGGGTCTGGCTCAACGGCGTCAAGGATTACTTTGCGACCCGTAGCCTTCAATAGGCGTGCCAAGATTCCATTCCCGGCGCCAACATCGAGGACGCTAGCACCCTCTGGGACCGACTGTGCGATCCGATTTAAGGGATTTGCTGGGTCGGCCAAGATCCATTCAATTAGCCGGGCATCTAATGCAAAACTGGTAATTGGTCGCTCGAATATGCCGCGGGGTCGACTATCTGGAAGATGTGTATCGTTGATGATCGCGTCGGCCATTTCAAGCGCCGCGCCGCCAAAAAACTCCGGTCCCGTCAATATCTATGATTGCATCTTTTATGTCATTGGCAATGCGGAAATCAGTGATTGCTTTTCGGCAGGACTCAATGCAGTAGTCGTCTACAATGACATATCCTCCAAAGCTAAGCTTCTTGTAGAGATTTTGCAGTGCATCCATAGTTGATTCATACATGTCACCGTCTAGTCTGATTACTGCTAGATGTTCGATCGGTGCTGTAGGTAAAGTATCGCGAAACCAACCCTTGAGAAACATTATTTTGTCGTCAAGTAGCCCATAGGCGGCAAAGTTTTGACGAACCATTTCCTCTGTTACGCGTAAAGTTTCGATGGTGTGGTGGATATCGCCATCGTCCGCCGGATATTTTTTCGGATTGGGGGGGGGTAAGCCCTGAAAAGAATCGGCAACCCAAATTCGCCTGCTACTATCGCCATAAGCTTTGAGCGCGCCACGCATAAAAATAGTCGAACCTCCTTTCCAGACGCCAGTTTCTATGAGGTCGCCGGGGACTGCATCGGTAATAACATTTTCGATGCACATCTGTAGATTATCGAGACGTTTTAGGCCGACCATCGTGTGGGCCAATAATGGAACTGGCCAATCCTGGCCATTTTCTCGTTTCTGTTCATCGAAACGCTGGGGGGTCACCAGCATCGTACCCGCAGGAAATACCATATTTGCGATTAGTTTGCTGAGTCCGTTCGGGGCCGCACTGACGAACTCTTCGTGGCCGTGAATCCAGTTTGTCAGCGCACGTTTAAGCAGATCGAGATAAAGATTACGCACCGTAGCCGTGTCTGATTGTTTCATTGACGTTCACTATCTTTCATTTTATGTTTCTGAAGTGACATGGTAAATCAAGCGCTCCCCAGCCATGCATTCTTTCGACGTGTACATTGCGCGGCCTTGGAAGCACGTCGAAAGTTGCGCAATGTTGCACGCTGTCTAGCGTGTCACCACGAAAAAGTACAGTAGCACTTATCAGGTATCGCCCAGGAATCAAGGGTATGCTTTCGATGTCGCATGCAACATCAATGCGGCCAGAATTCGCCTCAATTGACATGCCATCCCAGGAAGAAATCACAGTATAGAGGCGTTGCCCTTCGATCGTATCGATGCCGAAAGCTACTTGCATTTCTTTGCGTGACTGATATTCGCTCTCAACGCTCGCGGTCATGCAGAGAGAGAGTTGATCGCCCGAGGTGAGTGGTTCAGACAAACTCTTGCCCGAGTCTACCCGGACTGTTTTAATGGAGGCGCCTCCGCTACCGCCTCGCCCGGCATGACGAGCAACCGAGTACTCGGCAGTTGAAACTTTTGATAAATAATGTTGACGCGCTTCAATTGGCGCACCGTCATATACGACGGCGCCGGATTCAAGAACCAGGCCGCGATTGCACAACGCAAGCATCGCATCCATATTGTGCGTCACAAAAAGTATCGTTCTACCGGAGCGAGAAAGTTCTTCCATGCGGCCCAGGCATTTTTGCTGGAACTGCGCGTCACCAACGGCCAGCACTTCGTCAACCACTAGGATATCCGGCTCCAGATGTGCCGCCACTGCAAAAGCGAGACGCACATACATTCCGGAGGAGTAGCGTTTAACGGGCGTGTCAAGGAAGCGTTCAACCTCGGCAAACGCCACGATCTGATCGAACTTTTGCCTGACTTCATTGGCTCTCATGCCAAGGATCGCGCCGTTGAGGAAGATGTTCTCCCGGCCGGAGAGTTCGGGATGGAATCCGGTTCCAACCTCAAGCAAACTTGACACTCGTCCAGCGATTTCAATGCGTCCATCGGTCGGGTCGGTGATTCTACTTAGAATTTTGAGCAGTGTGGATTTGCCCGCGCCATTGCGACCGATAATGCCGAGTCGATCGCCCTGATGAACTTCGAAGTTAACGTCCCGTAGAGCCCAAAAATCTTCGCTAGATTGAGTTGAGGTGGTGCTGCGACGCATTAAGCGTAGCGATGTCATGCTATGAACAGCAGACATTATTTCTTCGCGCAGTGAGCGATAGCGCTGCGCCTCATGGCGTAAGCGATATTTTTTCGACAGACCTTGTACAGTGATGACTGACATCAGATTATATCTGCCATATCGCGCTCAAAGCGGCGGAAAAACGCAATGCCTGAAGCCAATAGGAATGTCGAAAAAAATGCGGAAATGAGTTGAACCTCCCATCTCAGGGAGAAATTTTCTCCCAGGATCGCCCAACGGAATCCTTCGATGACGCCAACCATTGGGTTCAATGCGTATACCAAGGCCCAGTTTTCCGGGACTACGGAACTGGAGAATCCGACCGGGGAGAGATAAAGTCCGAACTGCAGAAGGAAAGGCACGACAAATTGAAAATCGCGATACCGCACGTTAAGAGCTGAAAACCACAAGCCAAGCCCGAGAGCGGCAGAGAATGCAGTGGTGAGAAAAATCGGTATGGTGAGCATTCTCCATGATGGCCAGATGTTGAAGAAAAGCATGGTCAATATTAGTAATACCATGCCTATAAGTAAATCGACTGCTGCTACAAGTATTGTGCTGGCGGGAACAAGAATTCGAGGGAAATAGACTTTTGAGAGTAGGTTCGCATTGGTAATTAGACTGCTGCTACTTTCGCTTACTGATGAGGAGAAGAAAAACCAAGGGATCATCCCCGAGAAAACCAATAATGCGTAGGGCACCCCATCGGATGGCAATTTAGCGATGCGACCAAAGACAAAGGTAAAGACTAACATGGTCAGAACTGGCCGCAGCACGGCCCATAGGATACCGATTGTGGTTTGCTTGTAGCGTACCGCGAGGTCGCGTTGCGCCAGCATGAAAAATAGGTCCGTATAACTTAGGACGTCCCTCCAGTAATGCTTATGTGCACGCCCCGCCTCGAGTACGACTACAGTACTTTCAACCATGGCCAACTTAGGCATGTGCAGGCTTCTTGGCGATAACGTTCAGTGAGAGATATCGCCCGAAAGGCTCTTTGGCGAGCGAGGCATCAGCCACTCCGGCAACGAAGTGTGGTTCATGGGGGTACTCTTCTATTTCCTCGAAACCTATTTTTTTGAGCAGATGTTGCATCCAGCAAAAGTTAAAACCAGTTTTGTGAAAATCATAAGGATCGCCCTGCCCCCCATATAGCAGGCCGATCCAGGGTGAATTCCCTGGCGTTTGGAAATGTTTCCAGTTATCGCTGTAAATCTTGACGATACGATCAATGTCTGGGACTGAAACACGTAGTTGCCCGCCGGGCATTAATACATCGAACCAGCGCCGTAGAACATCGACAGCTTCATCGTGGGAAAAATGCTCTAGAACATGACATGCATAGATAAGTTCTATCGAATTGTCAGAAAAGTTCTCCAGTTTGGAGATATCTGACACCACGTCGACTGCGGATGTGGTGAGTATGTCTACGTTGCAAAATCCGGTTAGCCGGATATTTCCGCACCCAAGGTGAAGTCGTTTTGCGTCCGCTGGGTTCATGCGGGGGCTACGCTTTTGCCAGAGCATTCGGGTGCGCCTAATGGCCGCACGGATCATTCTTTTTGCTAAACGCATCCTAGATTTTCCTATGGTTAATCATTTCGTTGACATGCTACCGCCCTACCGGAGGAAATCCAGCATGGGTTTTACTAATGTGGCTTGTTCAAAACTCTAGCGAGCAAGCCGGTCTAACTTTGCGCAGATTCCAGACGCAGCACATCGGGTATAAGCATCGGAACCGTTGACCCGCTTGAAGTAACGGCTGCTAATAGCTCTTGTGGAGCCGCAATTTCAGTCAAGATACGTACGTCGTGCGTATCGGTTTCCTGCAATTCACGCCAAACCGGTTTGCCGAGAAACTGCTGGCGGTTACTGGCTGGGTCGTAGATTCCAACGATGGCGATATTGCTTTCCATCGCCCGCAACGTCGCAATTTCCGCAAGATCTGAAACGCCGCAGAGTAGTATCCGCTGCCACTGGTTGGCCGCGCATTGATCAAGCAGCCGTGCGCATGAGTCGCCCGCTTCGCGATAAAACCCCAGCGAGGTGCTGAGATACTCTGCCGTCAGCCTGCTCTTCTCCGCAAACCCCATCGGCGTGAGGTAATACAAATAGCGGTTGGCCGGCGCCTGCTGCACCTTGACCCAGCCTTTGCGCACACAACGCTTCAGATACGAGTTAGCGAGCCCGAGCGCCACGCCGAGTTGGCGCGACAGATGTCTCTGGCTGAGCTGTTCGTTACGCTGGACGGTATCAAGGATTTCCAGCGTAACGCTCTCTTCGGGGTCGGGCATAGCGTTCATTTGATGAACACTATACCTGAAAAACCCAATAGATCAAGACTAAGGGACGTGTTTCAAGAAAATCAGTGAGCTACGGGTTCGATTTGGTCGGGGCTTAGCTGTGTGCGAACCTGGGTGCCGACCATGTCCATCAGCAGGATGACCCGTTCGCGGCTGCTTTTGGCCACCAAAATACCTTCATACCCCGCTAGCGGTCCGCTGACCACGCGCGCGCGCGCGCCAATTTGCAACGCGGGCTGCGCCCACTCGTGCAGGCCCTCGGCATTCTGACGAGACGTCAGGTAATCAACGAAGGCGTCCGGCACACGGGCCGGTTCGGCGCCAAAACGCACCAAGGCGGTGACGCCCATGGTTGAACGGATCGGCGCCCAATTATCGGTATGCGCATCGAGCCGGATGAACAAATAGCGCGGGAACAGCGGCTCGATAGTCACTTTGCGCACACTGTTACGGTTGCGTGTGACCTGGATTTGCGGGAAATAGACTTCGTAGGCCTGTCGCAGCAGGTTGTTCACCGCCGTTTTTTCCTGGCGCGGCTTGGCATAAATCAAATACCAGCATTTGCCGGCACGCGAGGCGTCGCTCATTGCTTAGAGGCCGCGCGCTGAGTGGAGATACGCAATCGCGCGCAGGCCGAAGCTGTTAACGCGCTCATTCAGCAGCGACATCCAGCAGGTATTTACCATAGGCGGTCTTGGTCAGCGGTTGCGCCAGCGCGAGCAGTTGCGTTGCGGAGATATAGCCCATGCGAAAGGCAATTTCTTCCGGGCACGCCACTTTCAGGCCCTGTCGTTTTTCGATGGTCTGGATGAAGTGCGAGGCTTCCAGCAGCGAATCCGGCGTGCCGGTGTCCAGCCAGGCACGGCCGCGTCCCATCATCTGGACTTGCAGCTTGCCCGCTGCCAGATACTGCAGCAGGAGATCGACGATTTCGAGTTCGCCACGGGGCGAGGGTTTTAGCGACTTTGCGATGGCCACCACTTCGTTATCGCAAAAATACAGGCCGGGTATGGCAAATTTCGATTTCGGCTGCGCCGGTTTTTCTTCGAGGCTGATGGCGCGACCCTGGGCATCGAACTCGATCACGCCGTACCGTTCCGGGTCGGTGACTTGATAGGCAAACACCGTTGCGCCGGTCTTGTTTTCCGACGCCTGACGCAGATCCTGCGGTAATTCATAACCAAAGAACAGATTGTCACCCAGCATCAGCGCGCATTGGTCGTTGCCGATGAACGGTGCGCCGATGATGAAGGCTTCTGGCAGCCCGCGCGGCGCATCCTGCACGGCGTAGGCGAGATTAATGCCCCATTGCGCGCCGTCGCCGAGTAATTGTTCGAAGCGCGGCAGGTCATGCGGGGTGGAAATAATCAGTACATCACGAATGCCCGCCATCATCAGGGTGGTCAGCGGGTAATAAATCATCGGCTTGTCGTAGACCGGCAATAGTTGCTTCGACACCGCCTGGGTGATCGGATACAACCGTGTACCGCTGCCGCCGGCGAGGATGATGCCTTTCATGGGCGTGATTCCATTGTTGTTTGATGATTGGACTAGCTGCGCAATGGCCTTATCTCGATGCCTGTCCCGTTACCGCTTCGGCCCGAAATGCTGCAAGGTGCTGGCCTTGCCGAATGCGGCCACTATTTTACAAGGCGCTATGGGCGATATGGTGAGAAATCGCGTCAAGCAGCTGGCTGCATAAGGCGTGTTACGGCAGGCGCGTCGCACTGCCAAAGTGCCGCCGGGTTTACGGGTATTTCCAGCGTCGGCGCTCAGCGTGCGGCGTAGTTGGTGTCCAGCCAGTTGCGGTATCCACCGCTGACGACTTCCTCCACCCAGTGCGGATTGTCGAGATACCAGCTCACCGTTTTGCGCATGCCGCTTTCGAATTTTTCCTGCGGCTGCCAGTCGAGTTCGCGCGCGAGTTTGCCGGCGTCTAGGGCATAACGCCGGTCGTGTCCGGGCCGATCCTTGACGAAGTTCAGCAAGGAGGCTCGTGGAGTTGCCGCCGGGCGCAGTTCATCGACGATATTGCACAGGGTTTTCACCACCTCGAGGTTGGTCTTTTCGCTGTTGCCGCCGACGTTGTAGGTTTCACCGATGCGTCCGCGCGCGAGAACGGCACGCAAGGCCGAACAATGATCGCCGACGTAGAGCCAGTCGCGAATATTCAGGCCGTCGCCGTAAATCGGCAGCGCTTTCATGTTCAAGGCATTTAAGGTGATGAGCGGGATCAACTTTTCAGGAAACTGGCGCGGCCCGTAATTGTTCGAGCAGTTGGTGATGAGACTGGGAAACTGATAGGTGCAGCAGTAGGCGCGCACCAGATGATCAGACGCCGCTTTGGACGCCGAATACGGGCTGCTCGGCACATAAGGAAAAATCTCGGTGGCCGGCGCGCTGTCCGCCGACAGCGAACCGTACACCTCGTCGGTTGAAACATGCAAAAAACGAAAGCGCGATTTTTCTTCGGCGCTGACGGCGCCCAGCCAGGCGCGCGTTGCTTCGAGCAGATTGAAGGTGCCAACCACATTGGTTTGCACGAATTCGCCGGGCCCGTGAATCGAGCGATCGACATGACTTTCGGCGGCGAAATGCACGATCGCGCTGGGGCGGTGTTCACGCAGCAGCTGTTCGACTAGCGCACGGTCGTTGATGTCGCCATGCACGAAGCGGTAGCGCGCATCTTTTTCGACTGCGGTCAGATTGCCGGGATTGCCGGCATAGGTCAGTTTGTCGAGATTAAGCACCGGCGCGGTTTCGTTCGCCAGCCAGTCAAGTATGAAGTTCGAGCCAATGAAGCCGGCGCCTCCGGTAACTAAAATCAAAGCAATCCACTCCTGGGAAAAGAAAGATCCGCGCGCAGAATGTTGCGCACGGCAAGTTAACCGATATTCTATGCGGACACGGCAATGTCGTGTAGGCTACGCGCGTTATAAACCGCCCCCGCGGCATCCTCGATGGCTACTCGTGTTTTGCTCGTGAAGACCTCGTCGCTCGGCGACGTCATCCATGCGTTGCCGGCCGTCAGCGATATGCGCGCTGCCATGCCCGCAGTGCAGATCGACTGGCTGGTCGAGGAATCGCTGAGTGCGATACCGCAACTGCATGCAGGCGTTAGTGCGGTGATCCCGGTTGCGTTTCGGCGCTGGCGGCGCAGTTTCTGGCACACCGCTATGCGGCGCGAAATCGCCGGGTTTGTTGCACGGTTACGTGAGCAATCATATGACGCAGTGATCGATGCCCAAGGCTTGTTTAAGAGCGCGGCACTGGCGCTCTTCGCGCGTGGCACACGCTACGGGCTTGATTTCAAGAGTGCGCGTGAGCCGGTTGGTTTTTTTTACCAAAATCGCTGCCGTGTCGGTTGGCATTTGCATGCTGTCGAACGTAATCGGTTACTCGTAGCAAGTGCCCTGGGCTACACGCTCCAGGGGTCGTGCGCGTACGGCATTAGTGCCACGCCGCGTGCTTTTGACTGGCTGGCCCATCCACGCTACGCGGTTCTGTTGCACGCCACCAGTGGGAACTACAAGTTGTGGCCGGAAGATCATTGGGTGGCGCTGGCGGCTGCGCTGCATGAGCGGGACATTGCTTCTATATTGACCTGGGGTAATGAGCGCGAGCACGCGCGTTGCATGCGCTTGGCGGCACGCATGCGCGAGGCGACGATAGCGCCGGCTCTCGACTTTGGTGCGCTTGCTGGTTTGTTTGCCGGCGCGCAAGCGGTGATCGGGGTGGATACCGGCTTGAGCCATTTGGCGGCAGCACTCGGTGTGCCGACCGTCGGTATTTATCTGGGTACCGATCCGGCTGCTACCGGCCTCTACGGCGGTGTGCGTGCCTGCAATGTCGGGGCGAATGGCAGCGTCCCCTCCGTGGCGGAAGTGTTGATGGCACTCGAGAAGGTCTGCCCATAATGGCGCGCTTGGCCTACAGTATTTTGCTGTGGTTGTTGTTGCCGCAGGCATTGCTGCATTTGTACTGGCGCGCGCGCCGCCAGCCGGCATACCGTCAGCATATTAGGGAGCGCTTCGGTCGTTACGATTTTTCTATCGATGCGCCGGTGATCTGGGTGCATGCCGTGTCGGTGGGTGAAACGCGCGCGGCCGCACCCTTGATCGCGGCGCTGCAACGCAAATATCCGGCGCATCGCATCCTGCTTACGCACATGACGCCAACTGGCCGCGAAACCGGTGTCAGTTTGTTTGGTGAGAGCGTCGAGCGTTGCTATCTGCCCTATGATTTTCCGTCGGGCGTAGCGGCGTTTTTGCGGCACTTCAAACCGGTCTGCGGAATTTTGCTGGAAACGGAAATCTGGCCGAATTTGATCCGCGCTTGCAACGTGTGCGCAATTCCTATTTATCTGGTCAATGCGCGGTTATCTGACAAGTCGCTCCGGCGTTACCGTCGTTTTGGCACGCTCGCCGCCGCCGCATTGCGCGGGCTTACGGCGGTGGCGGCGCAAAGCCGCGATGACGCAACGCGTCTGGAGGCGCTGGGTGCGCGCGGCGTACACATCACCGGTAATCTGAAATTTGACCAGTCAGCCGACGCCACCATGATTACGCGTGGCACGCTGTGGCGCAGGCAATACGGGCCGCGCCCCGTCCTGCTGTTGGCGAGTACGCGCGAGGGCGAGGAGGAATTATTTCTGCAGGCACTGCCGCCGAACGATGGCGCCGCGCCGCTGATATTGATGGTGCCGCGCCACCCGCAGCGTTTCGATGCGGTGGCGGCATTGCTCGCGCAGCACGCGATTGCGTTTCAGCGCCGCAGTGGCGAAGAGCCTGTGGCTAGCGGCACCCGGGTTTTGCTCGGTGACAGCATGGGCGAGATGGCCGCCTATTTTGCCGCTTGTGATATCGCCATCATCTGCGGCAGTTTCCTGCCGTATGGCGCGCACAACTTGATCGAGGCCTGCGCGCTGGGCAAGCCAGTGGTGGTGGGACCGCATGATTACAACTTTGCCGAGGCCGTGCGATTTGCGGTGGCCGCCGGTGCGGCGATTCAGGTCGATAGCGCAGCGTCTGCGCTGGCTGCTGCGCGGCAATTGCTGGCCGACCGGCCGCGGTTTGAGCGTATGGCGGAAAGTGGCCGCGCCTTTGTGCGTCTGCATGCAGGCTCAACGCAGCGGATACTCGATTTGATCAAGGTTCCCGGTTGACACCCCGCAGCATTGCGGATCGGCTTCAAAACCGTACCGAACTGCGGCACAGTTAATTTACGTGATCACCGTCTGCGGATCATTCGATCGTCGGCGCAAACCAGAGGCCGCCGCCGTCATTTAGCAGCAGCAATACGCCGTCTCTTCCGTGACGACTAGATCAACGCCACGATCATGTTTATCCAGCGGCAGTTGGGCACGAATCTGCACCGCATAGGCCGCGGCGACCAGCGGCGGACGCTGGGCAAAGTGCTCGAGCAGGCGGTCGTAAAAGCCGCCGCCATAACCGAGGCGCGCGCCGCGCGGCGTGAAGCCGACGCCCGGTAGCAATACGAAATCAATGGTTTCAAGCGCGACCAGCGGTTGCTCTGCGCGCGGTTCGCGGATGCCCCAGACGCCGGCCTGCACGTCGTTGACCGTATCGGCCACCGCGTGGATGGCGAGCCTGCGGGTGGCACGATCGACACGCGGCAGGGCGAGTTGTTTGCCGTCGGCCGCAGCCTGTTGGATCAATTCATCGGTGATGAATTCGCTGCCAAAGCTGAGGTAGGCGAGGACCACGCGCGCATTTTTCCAGGCGTCGAGTGCGACGATCTGTTGCGTGATGTGGCTGCTGGCGGCGATTCGTGCGGTGGCCGGCAGCGCGTCGCGTGCCGCCAGTATTTCGCGGCGTAGCGCGGTCTTCGCGGCTGCGACGGGGCCTAGTTGTCCAGCCACTGGTTGACGTAGGCGAGGTCGGTTTCGGCGAGCGTGCCGGCAGCGGCTTTGAGTTTCAACCCGTTGATGGCGTAGTTGTAGATGGCTTGTGCGTAATCGCGGCGCGTCGATATCAGCTGTTGTTGTGCGTTGAGCACATCGACCTGGGTTCTGACGCCGACTTCCTGCCCCAGTTTGGTTGAATCGAGCGCGCTTTGCGATGACCGCAACGCCGCTTCCAGGGCATTGATTTGCGCGACGCCGCTGCTCACGCCGAGGAAGGCGGCGCGCGTGTTTTGTGCCACCGTGCGGCGTGTATTTTCGAGATCCTGACGCGCTTTTTCCTGATTTGCAGCGGCTTCGCGCACCTTGGCATTGACCAGCCCACCCTGATACAGCGGTACAGCGAGTTGCAAGCCGATATAGCGTGTGGTGCCGTCAAAACCGATGCCGCCCTGCAGGCCCGCGCCCTGACTGGTGTCGGCGTAGCTGGCCACTGCATCGAGTGTGGGCAGGTGGCCGCCGCGATTTTTTGCGACTTCCTGGGCGGCCACTTCATAGGTCATTTGCGCCACTTTGAGTTGCGGGCTGGCGCTGGCGGATTGTGCTACCCACGCCTCCATGTTGTTCGGCATGGGCGGCTGTGCGCTGAAGCCGCGGCTGATACGCGCCAGCGGCGGCGGCATGCTGCCGACAATCTGCCGCAAAGCCTGTTTTTTTACTTCCAGATCATTCTGTGCGCCGATTTCCTGCGCTATCGCCAGATCGTGGCGCGCCTGTGCGTCGTTGGCGTCGGTGATGGTGGCGGTGCCGACTTCGAAATTGCGTTTGGCCTGCGCTAGCTGTTCGGCATAAGCAGTTTTTTGCGCCGCCGCGAGCGCGACGTTATTTTCTGCGAGCAGCACGTCGAAGTAGGCTTGGGCGACGCGGATCATCAATTCCTGGCCGGCTTGCACAAAAGAAGCTTCGGCCTGGCTCAGCTGGTTTTTGGCCTGCTCGTAGATGATCCAGTTTTGCGGGCGAAACAGCGGTTGGGTGGCGGTGACATTCAACGCATTGGAGTTGAAGCGTGAATTGGTGGCCGGCGCGCCGTTGCGGAATTGCAGATCGCGGTCGTTGTAGAGCGTGTTGCCCGAAAGCGTCACTGCCGGCAGCAGGCCCGACAAACCTTGCGGTAGTTTTTCCTGCCCGGCCGATAGGCTTGCGCGTGCGGCGGCGAAGACGGGGTCTTCTTTTTGCGCTTCGCGATAGATAGACAGCAAGTCGGCGGCGGTCGCATCGGCGGTTGCCGCGCCGATGAGAAAAATGACCAGTATCCGCAGCACTGGAAGTGGGCGCATGGGGCTAATACTGCGGCATATCGGGGTCGACCTGCGCCGCCCACGCTGCAATACCGCCGCTCAGATTGGAGACGCGTTCCAGCCCTGATTGTTTGAGAAACTGCGCAACCTGCAGGCTGCGCATACCGTGATGACACAGCACCACGATAGCGGTGTCGACCGGTAGTTCTTGCACCCGCGCCGGGATCTCCTGCATCGGTAACAGGCGCGATCCGGCGATGTTGCAAATCTCGTGTTCCCAAGGCTCGCGCACGTCGAGCACCAACGGCTGTTCGCGCGTTGTGTCGGCCAGCCATTCTTGTAGTTCAGTCGCCTGCAACTGCTGGATCAAAATACGAACCGCCCTGGTTGGGGTGCATTGCGCAAGGCCGGCACGCAGGTTTCGAACAGGCCGGTCGAATGGCAAACACCCGGCGTTTCACAGGTGATCAGATAGGCCGTCATGACGGGTTCTTCGCCAACAATGGCGAGCAGGCGCCCGCCGGCAGTCAGGCTGGCCTCAAATTTCTCGTCGAGCACCGGTGTCGAGCCCGTCAATACGATCACGTCATAGGGGGCGTTGCGGCTCCAGCCACGCGCACCGTCGCCAACCTCAAGCGCGACGTTGCGAATATCGTGCGCGGCGAGTCGTTCGGCGGCTTCTGCGCTAAACGCAGGGTTGAGCTCAATACTCGTCACATGCGCGGCGCGGCGCGCCAGCAAAGCGGTCATATAACCGCTGCCAGTGCCGATTTCGAGGACGCGATCAGTCGGTTTGACGGTCAATTCCTGCAGCATGCGCGCCTCGAGTTTCGGCGACAGCATTTGTTCATCTGCAGCGGCGCCGGCGACCAGGGGAATTTCCATGTCAAAAAACGCCAGGCCACGGTGCTGCGGCAGCACGAATTCCTCACGGCGCACCTCGAAGAGCAGATCAAGTATCTGCGTATCGAGCACATCCCAAGGCCGGATCTGCTGCTCGACCATGTTGAAGCGGGCCTGTTCAATATCGGTTCGTGTAGTCATGAAGGCTGACGAAATTGGGCAATGAAAGGATGGAAAAACGGGTGCTCGCGGCTTGCAATTATCCCATAATTCCAGTAGTTTGACGGCAATACGTTGGGGGTCCTGGCAGACGCGCACGGTGTGCTGTGCGTTAGTGTGCCGGGTGAGAGAGTCCCTTGGAACCTGATGCGGATAATGCCGCCGCAGGGAAGCGTGGCCACTGATCCAGATCAAACTGTGCCAACGCTCTCCTGCGAACCTTGAGGAGTTAGCGATGAATGCCAATCCGAAATTTTTGAGCGCGACCGCGCAGGTTGATGAAGCTGCGGTCAAGTCGCTGCCGAATTCGCGCAAGGTTTATGTCGAGGGCTCACGGCCGGACATCCGCGTGCCGATGCGCGAAATCAGCCAGTCCGATACGCCGGCTGGCATGGGCGCCGAAAAGAATCCGCCGATTTACGTTTACGATACCTCGGGCCCGTATACTGATCCGGCGGTGAAGATTGATATTCGTTCCGGCCTCGCGCCGCTGCGCGAAAAATGGATCGTCGAGCGTAACGACACCGAACTGCTGCCCAATTTGACTTCGGCTTACGGTCGCACGCGCGCTGCTGATCCGAAGCTCGCTGAGTTGCGCTTTAATTTGCAGCGCCATCCGCGTCGTGCCAAGGCCGGCATGAACGTGTCGCAGATGCATTACGCGCGCAGGGGCATCATCACGCCGGAGATGGAATATATCGCGATCCGCGAAACGCAGCGCCGCGATGGTTTGTCCGAACTCATTACACGCCAGCATCCGGGGCAGAGCTTCGGTGCGGCGATTCCGCAGGTGGTCACGGCGGAATTCGTGCGCGATGAAATCGCCCGCGGCCGCGCCATCATCCCGGCCAACATCAACCATCCGGAAATCGAGCCGATGATTATCGGCCGCAATTTCCTCGTCAAGATCAATGCCAACATTGGTAACTCGGCACTCTCGAGCTCGATCGCCGAGGAAGTCGAAAAGATGACCTGGTCGACGCGCTGGGGGGGGGACACCGTGATGGACTTGTCGACGGGCAAGAACATCCACGAAACGCGCGAATGGATCGTGCGCAATTCGCCGGTGCCGATTGGCACCGTGCCGATTTACCAGGCGCTGGAAAAAGTCGACGGCAAGGCCGAGGAACTGACGTGGGAAATGTTCCGCGACACGCTGATCGAGCAGGCCGAGCAGGGCGTTGATTATTTCACCATCCACGCCGGCATCCGCCTCGCCTATGTTCCGATGACGGCCAAACGCATGACCGGCATCGTGTCGCGCGGCGGTTCGATCATGGCGAAGTGGTGTCTCGCGCATCACAAGGAATCCTTCCTCTACACGCATTTCGAAGACATCTGCGAAATCATGAAGCAGTACGACGTCTCGTTCTCGCTCGGCGACGGACTGCGTCCCGGCTCGGGCTATGACGCCAACGACGAAGCACAGTTTGCCGAACTCGAAACGCTCGGCGAACTGACCGACGTTGCCTGGAAGCACGATGTACAGGTAATGATCGAAGGGCCCGGCCATGTGCCGATGCACATGATCAAGGAAAACATGGAGCGGCAGTTGAAGGTGTGCAAGGAAGCGCCCTTCTACACGTTGGGACCGTTGACCACCGACATCGCGCCGGGCTACGACCATATTACCAGCGCTATCGGCGCGGCGATGATCGGCTGGTATGGCACGGCGATGCTGTGCTATGTGACGCCGAAGGAACATCTTGGCCTGCCCGACAAGAACGACGTCAAGGACGGCATCATGGCCTACAAAATTGCCGCCCATGCAGCCGATCTGGCCAAGGGCCATCCGGGCGCGCAGATCCGTGACAACGCGTTGTCAAAAGCGCGTTTCGAATTCCGCTGGGATGACCAGTTTAACCTCGGCCTTGATCCAGACAAGGCGAAGGAATTCCACGACGAGACGCTGCCGCAGGAGGGCGCCAAGCTCGCGCATTTCTGTTCGATGTGCGGACCGCATTTCTGCTCGATGAAAATCAGTCAGGACGTGCGCGATTATGCTGCCGCAAAGGGGGTCGACGAAAAAGCGGCGCTTGTGGAAGTGGCAAGAGCGGGTATGGAAGAAAAATCCATCGAGTTCAAGAAGAAGGGTGCGGAGATTTATCACAAGGCCTGAGCTTGTCGCGCTGATCCGCAATACGGCGGCCGCAGGCCGCCGTTTTTGTTGGCGCGAACGCGCCGCTCTGTGAAAAAACAAGGGTACTGCATGGATATTCCGCTACTGCTTAAAGCCTTGATCCTTGGCATCGTCGAAGGCTTGACCGAGTTCCTGCCGATCTCAAGCACTGGTCATCTGATCATCGTCGGTCAGTGGCTCGACTTCAATGACGAAAAAGGCAAGATCTTCGAGGTCGTTATTCAGACCGGGGCGATGCTGGCGATTGTCTGGGAGTATCGACGCAAATTCGCTAGCATCATTCGGGGTTTGCCGCACGACGCGCGGGCGCGGCAGTTCGTCATGAATCTGGCGATCGCTTTTATGCCGGCCGCTTTGCTCGGTCTCGCTTTTGGCAAATACATCAAAGCGGCGTTGTTCAAGCCGGTGCCGGTGGCCATCGCGTTTATCGTCGGCGGTTTTATCATCTTGTGGGCGGAGAAGCGCACCCACAAGATCGCTGTCGAAACGGTGGACGACATGGGGTGGCGTGATGCGCTCAAGGTTGGTTGTGCGCAGGCCTTTGCCCTGATCCCGGGCACTTCGCGCTCGGGTGCGACGATTATCGGCGGATTGTTTTTCGGTTTGTCGCGGCGCGCTGCCACGGAGTTTTCTTTTTTTCTCGCCGTACCGACCCTGATTGCGGCGGGTGCATACGATCTCTACAAGAATCGCGCCTTGCTGGAGGCCGCCGACATCGGCCTGTTTTCGGTCGGGACTGCGGCGTCTTTTGTGTCGGCGTTTTTATGCGTGCGCTGGCTGCTGCGCTACATCGCGGATCACGATTTCACGTTGTTCGCCTGGTACCGGATTGCTTTCGGTACGTTGGTGCTGGTTACCGCTTACACGGGGGGCATGCATTGGGCTGCATGATTGCGATTGCTCTTGAGGCGATTGCGCGTGTGCACAGTGGCTGACGGGATTTTGTGATTTCACTGGCGCGGTATAGCCGCCTTTTTAAAACGCCCGGATTGCGCGCTGCCCTGGCGGCGTCCATGCTCGGCCGGCTGCCGATGGGGCTCGCGGGCCTGGCTATCCTGCTCTACGTGCAAAGCGGGACGGCATCGTTTGCAGTGGCCGGTCTGGTCAGTGCGGTTTACATGCTGGGCGTGGCCGGTATCGCGCCGCTGATCGGCCGCATGATCGATCGTCTGGGGCCGCGTCCCTTGTTGATTCTTTGTGCACTGATTTATCCGGCCGCGCTGGTGGCGCTGGTGGTGCTGGTCGAGCATGCGGCACATACCGGCTGGCTGGCGCTGGCGGCGCTGGTCGGCGGCGCAGTACTGCCGCCCATCACTATTTGCATACGCACTCTGCTGCCGCGAATGTTGCAGGATGCCGACCTGTTGCAGACGGCGTATTCGGTCGACTCGATTTTGATTGAGTCAATTTTTGTCGCTGGCCCTGCCTTGATTGCGTTTTTTGTCGCACTCGAGTTTCGCGCCGGCGCGGTTTTGTTTGCCGCCGCCTGTGCTTTGGCCGGCAGTGTGCTGTTTATGCGTACGCCGGCGATTCGCCTGTGGCCGCGCCCGACGGCTTATCAGAGCCGCGGTTCGTTTAGTCCCGTGCGCAACCGCCGGTTGTTAATGCTCTACATGGCGACCGTGTTTTATTCGACAGCTTTCGGTGTCATCGAGGTGGCGATCATGGCCTTGGCAACGGCGCAGGGCCGACCTGCCGCGGGCGGCGTGATTCTCGCGCTAGCGAGTGTCGGCAGTGGCATCGGGGCGTTGGTCTACGGCAGTCGCGCGTGGGCGATGCCGCCGCAGCGCCAATATGTGATCGCCCAGTTTGCGATGGCGCTGGGCTTGTTCGCGCTGGCGCCGGTCACGCACCTGGTCTGGTTGGGGGCGTTATCCGTAGTCGCCTGTTCGCCGATGGCGCCGGTGATTGCGCTGCAATCCGTATTGGTGGCGCGTTTTACGCCACCTGCCATGTTGGCAGAGAGCTTTACCTGGGCGGCTACCGCACTGTTGGGCGGCGTTAGCCTTGGTATTGCGGTGGGGGGGCTGATCGTTGATTATCAATCGCCCTTCGCCGCCATGTTGGCGGCGGGCGTCTCTACGCTCAGTGCCGCGGCGTTGTCGGCGGTTGCGATGTCCGCAGCGGCTGATACTGCGGTGCAAACGGCGCCGGGAGGGTCAGCTTTGTGACCACGGCAGGCGTGCTGCGCGCCAGCCTCCCACCGTATTACGATGTCCCGCAGGATCGCGGTCGCCCTCGAAGCCTTCGACGACGTTGAAGGCTGACGGGTAACCAGCCGCCGCCGCTGCGCTCGCCGCCTCATGCGAGCGCGCACCGCTGCGACAAATAAACATGACAGTGGTGGTTAGCGGAACCGCGGCCGTCAGTTGACTGACAAAATCCGGGTTGGGTTCCATGCCGGGATAGGTTTTCAATTCGATTTCCACGCTGCCGGTGATGCGCCCGACGAAATCAAGCTCCGCTTTGCTGCGTACGTCGACGATGATGGCGCCGGTTGTTTCGCGCAACGCTTGTGCTTCGGCGGGCAATAAAGCGCCGACATAGTCCAGTTTCATTTGTTGGCCACGTTGTTTGGCTGTCGCAATGATCTCGTCAATTTTGGACACTGGTGCTCCCTGGTTTTCGGCGGTTAAGGTTGAAGTTTATCCGAACGCCTAGCCTGAGCGTTCGCCCCAAAAGAAGGCATAAATGGCGGCTGTTGCACCATATTGGTGCGATAAGACCGATACTCCATCAGCAAATCACTTGTGGCACAATGACTTCCCCGATTTTCGGGTTGGCATATTTAATGCTGACCCTGTGAACCCAAGGCCATACGGTAATTTTAATTCAACACTTAGCTAGGAGAGACACATGGCGGTAGCCGATGTAATGAAAATGATCAAAGAAAACGAAGTCAAGTTCGTCGACTTTCGTTTTACGGATACGCGGGGCAAGGAGCAGCATGTCTCGGTTCCGACCAAGCAGTTTACCGAAGATAAATTTACCGATGGCCATGCGTTTGACGGTTCCTCGATCGCCGGTTGGAAGGGTATTGAGGCGTCAGACATGCTGTTGATGCCGGATCCGGATTCCGCACGCCTAGACCCGTTCACTGATGAGCCGGTGCTGAATATCAGCTGCGACGTGATCGAACCGTCGGACGGCAAGGGCTACGACCGCGATCCGCGCTCCATCGCCAAGCGGGGCGAAGCGTATTTGAAATCGACCGGTCTTGGCGATACTGCTTACTTTGGTCCGGAGCCCGAGTTCTTCATTTTTGATTCGGTGACCTGGAAGGTGGATATGTCCGGTTGCGCGGTCAAGATCAATTCCGAGGAAGCGCCGTGGTCGACCAACGAAGACATTGAAGGGGGCAACACCGGTCACCGGCCGCCAGTCAAGGGCGGCTATTTTCCTGTGCCGCCAGTAGATTCGCTGCAGGACATCCGCAACGCGATGTGTATCGCGCTTGAGCAGCAGGGTGTTGAGGTCGAAGTACATCACCACGAAGTGGCGGCCCCGGGCCAGTGCGAAATTGGCACCAAATTCGAGAAGCTGGTGAAGCGTGCCGACTGGAACCAGATCTTGAAATATACGGTGCAGATGGTCGCCCAGTCCTACGGCAAAACCGCAACCTTCATGCCGAAGCCGGTCGTCGGTGACAACGGCTCGGGCATGCACGTGCACCAGTCGATCTGGAAGGGCGGCGAAAACCTGTTTGCAGGTAACGGTTACGCCGGCCTGTCTGATTTTGCATTGTATTACATCGGCGGCATTATTAAACATGCCAAGGCATTGAACGCGATCACCAACCCGGGCACCAATTCCTACAAGCGGCTGGTACCGGGTTTCGAAGCGCCGATCAACCTGGCGTATTCGGCGCGCAACCGTTCGGCCGCCTGCCGCATTCCGTATGTCACTAATCCGAAGGGGCGTCGTGTCGAAATTCGTTTCCCGGATCCGACTGCGAACCCGTACCTGGCTTTCACTGCCATGCTGATGGCCGGTCTTGACGGCGTGCAGAATAAGATTCACCCAGGGGATCCGATCGATAAGAACCTCTACGATCTGCCGCCTTCGCAAGCGAAGAAGGTGCCAAATGTCTGCTCGTCGCTTGATATGGCGCTCGAGCACCTCGACAAGGACCGCGCGTTCCTGACCACCGGTGGCGTGTTCTCTGATGACATGCTCAACGCCTACATCGCGTTGAAGATGGAAGAAGTGACGCGTTTCCGCATGACGACGCATCCGGTCGAGTTCGACATGTATTACAGCCTGTAACATCGATAGCAAATGATGCCGACAGGGCGGGGGTGACCCCGCCCTGTTTTTTTAGGGCTTGTTGCAGCGCTTTGGCGCATGGTATTTTGATCGCTTACCGCGCTGTTATCAGGCGGCAGAGGTCTGTTGATCAGGGTTATTGCTTAAATGCGGCGTGTTCAAACACGGGGAATGCAATGAAAATCTGGCTCGCATTTTTTCTCGCAGGCACGAGCGCCGCGGCACAGGCCGAAATGTGGAAATGCACGGATGCCGATGGCAACACCCGCTACACCAACGTGCGCGCCGAAATCAAAGGCTGCAAACCGTTGAATCTCGAGCCATTGAACACCGCGCCTGCGCCGGCCCAGGCGCCGCGTGCCCAGCAGCAGAAGCCGGCCAACTTTCCCAGTGTCGATAGCGAAACGCAGAAACAGCGCGATGCAGGCCGTCGCAAAATCCTTGAGCAGGAAATGGCCCAAGAACAACAGCAACTGGATATGGCAAAAAAGAAACTTGTAGAGCAGCAGGACGTCCGGCTTGGTAACGAAAAGAATTACGCCCGCGTCGAAGAGCGCCTCAAACCGTTTGAGGCTGCCGTCAAATTGCACGAGAGCAACATCGAAAGCCTCAAGCGGGAACTCGCCAGCATCAAGTAATCGGGGCCAAATCCCCGTCCGTTTCAGTCACCGCAGGATATGGCGCGCTTCTTGCTGTTACAGTCTCATTTTCAGTGTAAATGATGACCATCCCGGCACTCACAGGACTTGATCTTCTTGGAACGGCAATCATGCTGGTCGACCAGGACATGAACGTGCGTTACGCCAATCCGTCTGCGGAAAATCTGTTTGAGGCCAGCAGCAAGAGTCTTGTCGGCCACGACATCACGGAGATATTCCAGGACGACGTGCTCGATGCGGCGATCGATTACGCGCGCGCCAATCACAGCAGCTATACCGAGAACGATTTGCGTATCGGCGCTTTCGGTCGCCCCAAGTTGATGTTGACTTGTACTGCCAATCCGGTGGAGATCGACGGCTGGACCAAGGGCGGGCACGGCTTTTTGCTTGAATTCCGTCATATAGAGCAGCAGATGAAGATCGCGCGTGAAGAACGGCTGCTCGATCAGAGTCAGGCCAACCGTGAGCTGATTCGCAATCTGGCGCATGAAATCAAAAACCCGCTCGGCGGTATTCGCGGTGCCGCGCAATTGCTCGAACGCGAACTGGAGCGGCCGCATCTGCATGAATATACCCAGGTGATCATGAAAGAAGCCGATCGCCTGCAGCTATTGATGGATCGTCTGTTGACGCCGCATCGTCTGCCGCAGCCCGCACCACTCAATATTCACGAGGTGCTCGAGCGCGTGCGTAGTGTCATCCTCGCCGAATACCCGCAGGGCATCCGTGTGGTGCGTGATTACGACACCAGCCTGCCGCAGCTCACCGGTGACCGCGAGCAGCTGATCCAGGCCGTCCTCAATGTCGTCCGCAACGCCTCCCAGGCGATGCATGGCAAAGGTCAGATCACTCTGCGCACGCGCATTGCGCGCCAGGCGACGCTGGCGCGACGCCGTTACAAGCAGGCGATACAGGTGCAAATCATCGACGATGGTCCGGGTATTCCTGAAGATATTCGTGAAAAAATTTTTTATCCGCTGGTTTCCGGGCGTGAAGGCGGCAGCGGACTGGGGTTGACCCTGGTGCAGAATTTTGTAACCCAGCATCATGGTACCGTCACCTTCGATTCGCAGCCCGGGCGCACTACCTTTACGCTGTTGTTGCCGATACAGCAGAACCCAACGCCATGATTGTTAATTTATGAAACCTGTCTGGATCATCGACGACGACCGCTCTATTCGCTGGGTGCTTGAGAAAGCCCTGACACGCGAGAGCATCAGCTTTAAATCCTTTGCTTCGGCTGATGAGGCGCTGGCCGAACTGGTCATTGCGGCACCGCAGGTTATCGTCAGCGATATCCGCATGCCGGGAGAATCCGGGTTGAAACTGTTGCAGCAGGCGAAGGAACTCTATCCGCAGCTGCCGGTGATCATCATGACCGCCTACTCTGATCTGGAGAGTGCGGTGGCGGCGTTTCAGGGCGGTGCCTACGAATACCTGCCGAAGCCGTTTGATGTTGATCATGCGCTCGAATTGGTCCGCCGTGCGATCGCCGAAAGTGTGCGCGAGGAAGGGGTCGTTGAGTCTGCCGAGGCGGTGCCGGAAATACTCGGCCAGGCGCCGGCCATGCAGGATGTGTTTCGTATCATCGGCCGTCTGTCGCAGTCGCATGCCACGGTGCTCATCACCGGCGAGTCGGGCACAGGCAAGGAGCTCGTTGCCAGCGCCTTGCACCGTCACAGTCCGCGTGCGCAGAAGCCTTTCGTTGCCATCAATACGGCGGCGATCCCGAAAGATCTGCTGGAGTCAGAATTATTCGGCCACGAGCGCGGCGCCTTTACCGGTGCGCAGAACATGCGTCGCGGGCGTTTCGAGCAGGCCGATGGCGGCACCTTGTTCCTCGATGAAATCGGCGACATGCCGTCCGACCTGCAGACACGCCTGTTGCGCGTACTCTCGGACGGCAATTTCTATCGGGTCGGCGGACACCAGCCGATCCGTGCCAATGTGCGTGTGATTGCGGCCACCCATCAGGACCTCGAGGTGCGGGTCAAGCAGGGCTTGTTCCGTGAAGACTTGTTCCACCGCCTGAACGTGATTCGTCTGCGGCTGCCGCCGTTGCGCGAGCGGCGCGAAGATATCCCGTTGCTGGCCAAGTTCTTTCTCGCCAAGAGCGCGCGTGAAATCGGTGTCGAGGCCAAACGGTTGTCGGATGCTGCATTAAAGTTTTTAACCGCGCAGGATTTCCCCGGCAATGTGCGCCAGCTTGAGAACCTCTGCCACTGGCTGACTGTGATGGCCGCCGGTGTCAATATTGAAATCAAGGATCTGCCGCCCGAGCTGCGCGATGAGTCGGCCGCGACGACGGCGCAAAGCTGGATCGGCGCGCTCGAGCAGCAAGTGGCCAATTCGCTCAACCGCGGTGAAACGGGATTAATCGATGTGCTCGGTCCGCAGTTTGAAAAAGCCCTGATCTCGCGTGCGCTCATGCATACCGGCGGGCGGCGCATTGAGGCCGCACAACTGTTGGGCCTGGGGCGCAATACGCTGACGCGAAAAATCCAGGAGTTGGGGCTGGACGCCGACAAGGGCGGCGAGGCCTGAACGGCCGCCGCGATCAGTCGGTGAAATCTGCGCTGACCGGCGCGTGATCCGAGGGGCGTTCGTTGCGGCGTGGCTCAAGATCCACCGCGCAGGCGTGACAGCGGGTGGTGAGTGCCTCGCTGACGAGGATGTGATCAATGCGCATGCCCATCTTGCGTTTGAACGCATTCATGCGGTAATCCCACCACGTAAAGATTTGTGTCTCCGGCTGGAGCATGCGCACAGCATCGCGCAAACCGATCGCCGTTAAATGCTGCAGTGCTGCACGCTCGGCGTCGCTGCATAACACCTGACCGGCCCAGGCCTTCGGATCGTGTACATCCAGATCCGCTGGCGCGATATTGAAATCCCCCACCACTGCCATCGATGCGTGTGTGGCGAGTTCGTTTTTCAACCACGCAGTGACCGCCTGCAGCCACGCCAGTTTGTATTGATACTTGTCGGAGTCGATGCTTTGCCCGTTCGGCACATACAGGCACACCACGCGCACGCCGTTGATGGTTGCCGCCAGCACGCGCTTCTGCGGATCGTCGAAGCCAGGGATGGCCATCACCGGATCAACCGCCGGCAGCTTGCTCAATATCGCCACGCCGTTATAGGTTTTTTGACCGGCAAACACCACGCGATAACCGGCTTGTTCAATTGCCGCCAGCGGAAACGAGCTGTCCTCGGTTTTCGTTTCCTGCAAACACAGCGCATCCGGCTGATGGGTTTCCAGCCAAGCCAATACTTGTGGCAGGCGCACTTTCAGCGAGTTGACGTTCCAGGTGGTGATTCTCAAGTGGAGGCTCCGCTGCCGTGTATGAAAAGGTGATGCGTGTAGCCGTCGGCGTTACACGGGTTCGTTATTTTTTCTCGGTGGCCGGTGGTTTCGCTGCGGGCTTTACGCCCGGCACCGCGGTGCTCGGATAGCCGGCCTGATCGAAGGTTGCATCCCAGTCAGACGCCAGATAGCCCTTGATGGTCTTTAGCGTGCCGATCACCAGCAGAGGAATTTCCATCCCTCCGCCAGACAGTTTTTTGAATTCTGCCCCTTCGTTGGCCGCCGTGGGATTTTTTTCCAGATACGGAATGCCACGTTTTTTCAGATGCGCGCGTGCGTTGTTGCACAACTCGCCGCAATCGGTGGCGTAGAGCGTGACCGGGAAATTTTTGGTGGCTTGTTGCAGGCTGAAGGAGGCCTCACTGGTCTGTATGGTGTTACCGCTGAAATTTTTGGTTTCGACATTTTTGATGTTCGCCGGTGGCGGGAAGGGCGTGTAATTGACCACGCCTTTGTCGTCGACCCAGCGATACATCTCGGCGCCGATGACGCTGGTGGCGAATGCGGCGAGCAACAGAAGCGCAAACGTTTTCATGATTGTTTTTCTCCAGCGCAGATTTTTTTACTCTAACATAAAGCGTTCGCAGGCAGCCGTTGCCGTTCATCGTGGCGCTCAGGTGGCGGCGACCATCCCGTTATGCCGCAGCAGCGCATCGATGTTCGGCGCGCGGCCGCGGAAGGCGATGAACGATTCGAGCGCCGGGCGGCTGCCGCCCATCGCCAGCACTTCGTCACGAAAGCGCGCGCCGATTTCAGGATTCAACACGCCGCGTTCCTCGAACAGGCTGTAGGCATCGGCTGACAAGACTTCGGCCCATTTATAGCTGTAATAGCCCGCCGCATAGCCACCGGCAAAGATATGACTAAAGCTGTTGGGGAAGCGGTTGAATGCCGGCGGTATGATGACCGCCACTTGTCGCCGTACGCTATCGAGCGCTTCCTTCACCGTTTTATCGTCGACGACTGCGTAGCTGTGATGCAGCCGTATATCGAACAGTGAAAACTCGATTTGGCGCACGGTTTGCATGCCGCTTTGGAAATTTTTCGCCGCCAGCATTTTGTCGAACAGTGCGCGCGGCAACGGTGCTTGTGTGTCGACATGCGCAGTCATTGGTTCGAGCACGCGCCATTCCCAGCAGTAGTTTTCCATGAACTGGCTCGGTAGTTCGACGGCATCCCATTCAACACCGTTGATGCCCGATACGCCCAATTCCTCGACCTGTGTCAGCAAATGATGCAGCCCGTGGCCGAATTCGTGGAACAGTGTGATGACTTCATCGTGCGTGAACAGCGCGGGGCGCTTCTTGCCGCCACTCTCGCCGACGGGCGGCGAGAAGTTGCAATTTAGATAGGCCACCGGCGTCTGGATGCCGCGCGCGGTCCGCCGCCGCGCCATCACCTCGTCCATCCAGGCGCCACCGCGTTTGGACTGGCGCGCATAAAGGTCCAGATAGAACTGGCCAACCAGTTTTTTTCCTGCCTCGTAAAGACTGAAAAAGCGCACGTCGGCGTGCCACACCGGCGCTTTCTCTTCACGGATCGACAGACCGTAGAGTGTTTCGATGACCTTGAACATGCCCGGCAGCACGCGCGTTTCCGGGAAGTACTGTTTAACCTCTTGGTCGGAGAAGGCAAATTGCGCGGCGCGCAGTTTTTCCGAGGCGAATGGGATGTCCCACGCGTCGAGCGCCGGCATCTTTAACTGATCCCGCGCGTAGCGGTTTAATGCATCCAGGTCGCGCTGTGCGTAGGGTTTGGCTTTGGCGGCGAGATCTTCGAGAAAGCCGATCACCTGTGCTGGCGACTCGGCCATCTTCGCTTCCAGTGAATAGGCGCCGAAACTCTCAAAGCCCAGTAGTTGTGCGAGTTCGCGCCGCAGGTTGACGATTTCCGTGATGAGAGGCGTGTTGTCTAATTCGCTTTTGCCGAATTCGGAGGCGCGGGTAGCGCTGGCACGATACATCAGTTCGCGTAGCGGACGGTGTTCTGCGTATTGCATCACCGGCATATAAGAGGGACCGTGCAGGGTGAATTTCCAGCCCGGCTTGCCGTCTTTTTCAGCGGCGTTGCGCGCTGCTTCGATGACGTCGTCGGGGATGCCTTTCAATTCGCTCTCATCAGTGACGATATGCGCGTAGCCGTCGGTGGCGTCGAGCAGGTTGTCGGAGAAGCGCGAGGTCAGCGACGAGAGCCGGTCGCGAATTTCGGTGTAGCGCACTTTCTTGTCCGCCGCCAATTCAGCGCCGCTCAAACGAAAGTCGCGCACCTCGTGTTCGATGACGGCGCGTTGCGCTGCATTCAAGGTGGTAAATCCGGCGCTGGCATGCAGGGCGCGGTATTTGGCGTAGAGCGCCGGGTTTTGTCCAAGCTCGGTGTAGTACTGCGTCAGCTTCGGCAGACTCGCATTGTAGGTTTCGCGCAGCTCGGGGCTGTTCATCACCGAGTTCATGTGACCGACCTGGCCCCAGGCGCGGTTGAGTCTTTCGTGCGCATCGGCCAGTGGCGCGACGAAGTTGTCCCAGGTGGGGGTCGCCGGGTCGGCGGCCAGTTGCGCAATCAAGGCGCGGTTTTCAGTCAGCAGTTGATCGACCGCGGGTGGCACCAGTGCAGGTTCGAAGGCATCGAAGTGCGGCAGACCAGAGAAGTCGAGTAATGGATTCATGGCGGCAGATTCAGTCTATCAAAATGGATGGAAATCAATGGCGCAAACGCATGGCGCTGGCATCGACGCCGGCTGCGCAATCAGGGTAGCGCCGGCTTACGCTGATTCGTAAATGACCTGTCCCTCGACCAGCGTATAACGCACGCGCCCCTTGAGTTCGATACCGGTGAACGGGGTGTTTTTGCCGAGACTTTTTAGCGTGTCCGGGCCGACTTTCCAGTAACGCTCTGGATCGAAGATACACACATCAGCGGTGGCGCCGGTTTCGATACGGCCGGCATCGACCCCCAGCACGCGCGCCGGCTCGCTGGTGATGCGGGCAAGGCCCTGTAGCAGCGGCAATTTCGTTTCTTCAGCCCATTTGAGTGCAAGCGGCAACAGCAGCTCGACGCCGGTGGCGCCGCTTTCGGCTTCGCCAAAAGGCAGTTGCTTGGCGTCTTCATCGACGGGTGTATGGTCGGAACATAGCGCGTCGACGGTGCCATCAGCCAGTGCGTCGCGCAGCGCGTCGCGGTCACGCTGGCTGCGTAGCGGCGGTGTCAGGTGGCAGTTGGCATCGAAGTAGCCGATGTCCATTTCCGACAGATGGGCGTGATGGATGGCCACGTCACAGGTGACGCGCAGCCCGCGCTGCTTGGCTTCGCGCACCATTTGCATGGCCTCGGCGCTTGAAAGGCGGCAGAGGTGCACGCGCGCCCCGGTGGCTTGCGTGAGCAGCAGTATGGTGGACAGCGCAACGGTTTCTGCGGTCACCGGGATCGCCGGCAGGCCGAGGCGGGTTGCCACCTGTCCGTCGTGGGCAACGCCGCCACGCGCGAGCGCGGAATCTTGCGCCCGCAGCCACACCGGGAAATCGAAGGTTGCCGCATATTGCAGCGCGCGAAACAGTAGCTGATGGTCGTTGAGTGGGGCGTCGGCATGCGAGAAGGCCACACACCCGGCCTCGGTGAGTTCAGCCATTTCTGTCAGGCCCGTACCTTTTAAGCCGATCGACAACGCGCCGACCGGATAGACATGCGACTGGTGCAGATTGCGCGCGCGAAATTTCAGCATCTCGACCAGGCCCGGCTCGTCGAGCGGCGGATCGGTGTCCGGCGGACAGGCGAGGCTGGTGACACCACCGGCGGCGGCGGCACCCATTTCGGTTTCAAGGGTCGCCATATATTCAAAACCCGGCTCGCGCAAACGCACGGCCAGATCGACCAGCCCCGGACACACGACCAGGCCGTCGGCGTCGATCGTGCGGTTGGCGCTAAAGCCCGCCGGCGCGCTGCCGATGCCGGCGATTTTGCCGGCCGCGATGAAGAGGTCTTGGCGGGCGTCGGTGCCGCTCGCGGGGTCGATCAGGCGGCCGTTTTTGATGTGAATTTTCATGCGTGCTAGTTCCCGGCCAGTATGCTCATGACAGCCATGCGGATGGCAATGCCGAAGGTGACCTGCGGCAGGATGACCGACTGCTTGCCATCGGCGACACTCGAATCGATTTCAACGCCGCGGTTCATCGGGCCCGGATGCAGCACGATGGCGTCGGGTTTGGCCAGCGCCAGCTTCTCTGCGGTCAAGCCATAGGACTTGAAAAACTCCTGCGGCGAGGGCAGGAAAGTACCCTGCATGCGCTCGTTTTGCAGGCGCAACATCATGATGACATCGACGTCCTTAAGGCCCTTGGCCATGTCGTGATACACCTGCACGCCGAGGTCTTCGACATGCGAAGGCAGCAGCGTTTTCGGTCCGATCACGCGCAATTCGGGCACGCCCAGCGTGGTCAGCGCGTGGATCTGCGAGCGCGCCACGCGCGAGTGCAGCACGTCGCCGACGATTGCCACGCGTAGTTGCGTGAAATCTTTTTTGTAGCGGCGCACGGTAAACATGTCGAGCAGACCTTGCGTCGGGTGAGCGTGGCGGCCGTCGCCGGCGTTGATGACGTGGATGTCGGGGCTGACGTGGCGCGCGATCAGATAAGGCGCGCCGCTTTGCGCGTGGCGCACGACAAACATGTCGGCCTGCATCGCCGATAGGTTGGCCACCGTGTCGAGCACCGACTCGCCCTTGGAGGCCGATGAGACATTGATCGCAAGGTTGATGACGTCGGCCGACAGCCGCTTGGCGGCGATCTCAAACGTGGTGCGGGTGCGGGTCGATGGTTCAAAGAACAGGTTGAAGATCGCCTGGCCGCGCAACAGCGGCACTTTCTTCACCTCGCGCTGGGTGACGCCGACAAACGATTCGGCGGTGTCGAGGATCTGCCGCAGGATGTCGGCGGGCAGCCCTTCGATCGACAAGAGATGGTGCAGCTCGCCGTTTTTATTGAGTTGCGGGTTGTTGTGCAGAAACATCGGGCCTGTCCGCTATTTGATGGGTTGCATGACGAGGCGCAGCTTGTCGCCTCCGGCTTGTTCAAGATCGATGCTGGCGTCGGCCGGCACCGCGAGTGTGGCGCCGACAAATTGCGCGGTAATCGGCAGTTCGCGACCGCCGCGGTCGACGAGTGTGGCCAGCCGTATGCTGGCCGGGCGCCCGTAGTCAAACAATTCGTTCATCGCGGCGCGGATGGTGCGCCCCGTATACAGGACGTCGTCGACCAGCACGAGTTCGCGGCCGTCGACCTCGAAAGGGATGGTCGAGGGCGCAACCTTGCGCTTGAGGCCCTTGCTGTGAAAGTCATCGCGGTAAAACGAAACGTCCAGCGTGCCCACCGGCAGGGCGAGGCCGAGTTCCTTGTGCAGGCGCTCGGCGAGCCAGGCGCCGCCAGTGACGATGCCGATCAAGGCGGTCTGCGGCGTCATGTGCGGGCGCATTTGTGCGGCCAGCGTTTTGAGCAGTGCTTCGGCGTCCGGTAAATCAGGGGGCGTCATGACGTGCGTCCAGTGCGATCAAGAAAGTCCTGCAGTATATGTTGCGCGGCCACCGAATCCACCACCGCTTTGCGTTTGTGCGAGGCGATGCCGGATTCGCCGAGGCTGGATTCGGCTGCGGCAGAAGTCAGGCGCTCGTCGATGAATGCGACCGGCAGCTTGAAGCGCTGCGCCAGCTCGCCGGCGAATTTGCGCGCGAGGCGCGACATTTCATGCTCGGTGCCGTCCATGTGTGCAGGTAATCCGACCACCAGCAAGGCCGGTTGCCATTCGCGGATCACCGCCTCGATGGCGGCGTAACGGCGCTGTTTATCCTCGGCGTGTATGGTCGCCAGCGGGTGGGCGATGCCGATGGCGGTTTCGCCGATCGCCGTGCCGATGCGCTTTTTGCCAAAGTCGAAAGCGAGAACTGTGCCGTGAGGCGTATGGTTCTGAGGCTCAGTCATGGCATGCAATGCGTGTAATGCCACGGGAAATGCATGAGCGATCGCGCTGCAGGCTGATGCCACGACGACCTGTCTCCTCACACTTCACTCCTCAGGCCTCTCCCGGTATCACGCATGCCCGGCCTCGCCGGAGAGGCTGACGAAGTCGATGCCCAGAAGCTGCATGGCGGCGGGCACGCGTTCTGCGCACGGCAGGCTGAAAATCACCCCGTTGTCGGCTGGTACGGTGAGCCAGGCATTTTGTGCGAGCTCGCTTTCAATCTGCCCCGCAGACCAGCCGGCGTAGCCGAGCGTGACGAAAATCTGCTCCGGGCCGTCGCCGCGCGCCACTGCCTGCAGAATATCCTTAGAGGTGGTGAGTCCGATGCCCGGGTTGATGGTCAGTGTGGACTGCCAGGGGCCGCTCGGGCCGTGCAGCACAAAGCCGCGATCGGTTTGTACCGGGCCACCATAGTGGATGGGAATATCGGCGTAGCGCTGGTCGATGATAGGAATGCTCACCTGTTCGAGCAGCGTCGACAAGGCAAGGTCGATCGGCCGGTTCAAGACGACGCCAAGCGCACCTTTTTCATTGTGTTCGCAGATATACGTCAGGGACTTGGAGAAATGCGGGTCTGCCATGTTGGGCATGGCGATCAGGAAGTGGTGCGTGAGGTTCACTGATTGCATGTGTTAGGGGTTTCTGTTCCCACTGGCCTCGCGCTGGATTGAGCTGTCAGCGCCTATTGTAAACGCAGCGTCTGCTCTTCACAATTGCCGGGCGGCCAGTCGGCTGTAATCAGCGGTTCTCTCGCGCCGACGGCTTGCCTGCACCCGTCGCAAGGCTGCACAATCTCCGCCCCGATCGTCATTGACGCGAATCCCGCGCACGCCCATGAATGAACAAACCGCACTTGTCTGGTTCCGTCGCGACTTGCGCGCGCATGATCACGCCGCGCTGGCCCGCGCGCTGGCCGCCGCCCGCCGTGTCTACTGCGCCTTTGTGTTTGACCGCGAGATTCTTGACGGCCTGGTGCGCCAGGACCGCCGCGTCGAATTTATCTGGCACAGCGTGCGTGAGCTCGACGAGGTGCTGCGCGAGCATGGCGGCGGACTGCTGGTGGTGCACGGTCAGGCGCGCGTGGAAATCCCGGCCCTTGCTGCACGGCTCAAGGCGGACGCGGTGTTTGCCAACGAAGATTACGAGCCGCTGGCGCTGGCGCGTGATCAAGCGGTGCGCGACGCGCTGGCTGCCTGCGGTATCGATTTCGCATTGTCCAAAGACCAGGTTATTTTCGCCAAGAGCGAAGTGCTGACCCAGGACGGCCGGCCGTTTAGCGTGTTTACGCCCTACAAGAATGCCTGGCTTAAACGTCTGGGCGGGCATGATTTGGCGGCACATGCTGTTGAGCCCGCCGCCGGCCAGTTGGCCCCGCTGGCGGGTTTTGCCTTGCCCTCGCTGGCCGAGCTTGGCTTCGAGACCACCAATCTGCTGGCGCTCGGCATCAAGCCGGGCATGAGTGGGGCGGCGGCGCTCTTGGACGATTTTCAGCATCGCATGGCCGACTACCACGAGCGCCGTGATTTTCCGGCACGCAAGGGACCGAGTTATCTCTCGGTGCATCTGCGGTTCGGTACGGTGTCGATCCGCACGCTGGCGGCGGCAGCCTGGCATGACGCCGGACGCGGCGCCGCGGTGTGGTTGTCTGAGCTGATCTGGCGCGATTTTTATTTCATGATCCTGCACCACCACCCGCGTGTGATTACGCAGGCTTTTCGCCCTGAATACGATGCGATTGTATTTCCAAACGATAAGGCGCTTTTCGCCGCCTGGTGCGAGGCGCGTAGCGGCTATCCGCTGGTGGATGCGGCGATGCGCCAGCTTAATCAAACCGGTTATATGCACAACCGCCTGCGCATGGTCGCTGCCTCGTTTCTGGTCAAGGACCTGCATATTGACTGGCGTTGGGGCGAGCGTTATTTCGCCGAACAATTAAACGACTTTGATCTCTCGGCCAATAACGGCGGCTGGCAATGGGCGTCTTCCACCGGTTGCGACGCGCAACCCTATTTCCGTATCTTCAATCCGGTTACACAGTCGGAGCGGTTCGACCCCAAAGGCGAATTCATCCGCAAATACGTGCCGGAACTGAAGGGCTGCAGCGAGCGCCAGATTCATGCGCCCTGGCTGATGAACGCCGCTCAGCAGCAGGCGGCGGGCGTGGTCATCGGCCGTGACTATCCCGCTCCGGTGGTTGAGCATGCCGCGGCGCGCGCGGTGACGCTCGAACTCTACAAGAGCGCACGCGGCGCCTAATCTGCAGCACCTGCCGCGCAATCTCCGCGTGGCATAATCAAGGCATGCGTAAAGCTCGCGGAAATACCGGCAGCCTGTCCCGCATCCATGTGGCGGCAACGCTCGCGCCTGGTGCCAATATTGCTCTGCCCGATGCCGCCGCGCATCATCTCTCGCGCGTGTTGCGCGCGGCGATCGAGGACCGTGTCACGGTGTTCGGCGGTGGCGTTGAATTCGACGCGGTGATCACGCAACTCGACAAACACGGTGTCACGGTCAAACTTGGCGCCGGCGCGGCGGTCGATCGTGAATCGCCGCTGCGCGCGACGCTGGTGCAGGCGATTTCGAGCGGCGATCGTATGGATTACACGCTGCAGAAAGCGGTCGAGCTTGGTATTGCCGCCGTGCAGCCGGTCTACAGCGAACGCAGCATCGTCAGGCTGGATGAAAAGCGCACCGCCACACGGCTCGCACACTGGCAGCAGGTTGCGACCTCGGCCTGCGAACAATGCGGACGTAATGTGGTGCCGGAAATTTTTGTGCCGCTGACCCTGGTTGAATGGTTCGCCGCGTTGCCACCGGCGACGGACGATGCCTTGCGTTTGTTGATGGCGCCGGCTGCCAGCCAGCGGCTTTCAGGCTTTGCGCAACCTGCTGCCGTGACGCTGCTCGCCGGCCCCGAGGGCGGTTTTAGTGTGGCGGAAGTTGAATTGGCGATGCAGCGGGGCTTTGCCGCGATAGCGCTGGGCCCGCGCATCCTGCGCACCGAAACCGCCGCACTGGCAGCGCTGGCGGCGATGAATACCCTGTGGGGTGATTTTTAGCAGGCTGCATGTATTTCTCTGTGCGTGCGCACACAACTTTGGTTGCGCGAGAATGAGCAGGCTCGGTTTTCGGCACGGCGATTTCGCCGGATTGATCAGTGCTACTCGCCTTTGGCCTTACCTGCATTCATTCATTCTTTCCTTGCGCCGGTTTCTCGCATAAGATGATCCAACTTTGTTTGTCAGCGTGTGATTTTTCATGGCTATCTCCGGTTCTGCCGATTTCGTCCGTTGGTTTCGCTCTGCAGCGCCGTATATGCACGCCTTTCGCGGGCGCACCTTTGTCATTGCGTTTGGCGGTGAGGTGGTCGATGACAGCGCCAAGTTTGTCGCGCTGATTCATGACCTGAACCTGCTGGCCAGCGTCGGTGTGCGGCTGGTGCTGGTGCACGGCGCGCGGCCGCAGATCGAGGCGCGGCTACAACAGCTCCGCCATCGCACGCAGTATTCCAACGGCCTGCGCGTCACCGACGATATCGCCTTGTCGTGCGCGAAAGAGGCCAGCGGGCGCATGCGCGTGGAGATCGAGGCGCTGTTGTCGTTGGGATTGCCGAATTCGCCGATGGCGGGCGCCGACATCCGCGTGGCGAGCGGTAATTTCGTCACCGCCAAGCCGATCGGTGTGCTCGATGGCGTTGACTTGATGCACACTGGCGAAGTGCGTAAGGTCGATGCGGTTGGCATTGGCGACCGCCTTGATCACAACGAGCTGGTGTTGCTCTCGCCAATCGGCTATTCACCGACGGGGGAAATTTTCAATCTTGCGCTTGAGGATGTTGCCGCTGCGGCCGCCGTGGCGCTGAACGCCGACAAACTGATTTTTCTGATGGATTCGGCCGGAGTGGTAACCGGCAAGAATGCCGAGCTCAAGCATGAACTCACCTGCACCCAGGCCGAGCGCCTGATTGCGCGCCTGATTGCGCGCAAGGTTGCCGCTGCCAGTGACGTCGGTCTTTATTTGCCGCGCGCCGTGCAGGCCTGTCGCGCCGGGGTGAAGCGCGCGCATCTGATATCGCGTCACGCCGATGGCGCATTGTTGCTTGAGTTATTCACCCACCGCGGTGTCGGCACGCTGTTGACAGCCGACCCGGTGGAGAGACTGCGGCCTGCAAAAATTGATGACATTGGTGGCATTCTGCGTTTGCTTGAACCGCTGGAAGACGATGGCACGCTGGTCAAGCGCAGCCGCGAGTTGCTGGAGATGGAGATTGAGCGCTTTTTTGTGCTCGAACACGATCGCGTCATCATCGGTTGCGCGGCCTTGTATCCGTTCGAGGAAGGTGTGGCCGAGCTGGCCGGCCTCGCCGTGCATCCGGATCATCGTCGACTCGGTGCTGGCGAGCGGCTGATGCTGGCCATCGAGGCGCGTGCCAGGCAGCGCAAGATCAAACGGTTGTTTGTGCTGACCACGCGTACCGCGCATTGGTTCATCGAGCGCGGCTTCCAGCCGGCGCCGGTGAGCTCGTTGCCGCGCCGGCGTCAGGATTTATACAACTATCAGCGTCGCTCCCAGATTTTGATTAAACGTCTGTAAGTGGTGCCGCGGCGTCACGTCTGCGCGTGTCACCCGCGCATCAGCGTGCGCCACGGAGTGCTCGCGCATTGCTGATAAAATCCGTCTTCCTCGTTAGAACCCTCTCGCATTCAGGAGCAATTCCACATGGCCAGAACCGTTAAATGCGTCAAACTCGGGCGCGAAGCCGAAGGGCTGGATTTCCCGCCGTTCCCCGGCGAGGCCGGCAAACGTGTGTTCGAGAGTGTTTCGAAAGAAGCCTGGAAGCAATGGCTCGAATTGCAAAAGATGCTGGTCAACGAAAACCGCCTCAATCTGGCCGATAAAAAAGCGCGCGATTATCTGGTGCAGCAAATGGACAAACATTTCTTTGGCGGCGGGGCGGACCAGGCGCAGGGTTTTGTGCCGCCGCCGGCGAACTAGCCATTCTTTTAGCGTTTTCGCACGAACATGGAATTAATTCTGTGGCGCCACGCGGATGCCGAAATGGGCAACCCTGATGGTCAGCGCCGGTTGACGGATAAAGGCCTCAAACAGGCTGAACGGATGGCGGCGTGGCTGGCGGCTCGCTTGCCCGAAGAATATGTAGTGATGGCGAGTCCGGCGGTGCGTGCGCAGCAAACCGCGCGTGCGCTTGCCGAGCAATTCAAGACCGTGCCGGATCTCGATACCTCGGCTTCGGCCGCCCAGTTGTTACGCGCCTGCGGCTGGCCGCACGGTGCAAACGTGGTCGCCGTCGGGCATCAGCCGACGATCGGCGAGGTGGCCGCCCTGCTGCTGGCCGGCACGCCCGCGCAATGGGCGGTGAAGAAGGGGGCGGTGGTTTGGTTGTCACTGCGCGGCGCGGAGGCGCGGCCGCGGCTCAAAGCCTGGATTTCGCCGGATCTCGTTTAATCTCCGTAGCTTCTATCCGCCGCTCTGTAAATCACGCGCTTACCGTGGCTGCTTCAATGCGCCGACGGCTTTTATTTTGCGCGTTTGATTAGCGTGCGCCGCGTTTGAGCGTCTCGACGCCTTTGGTGGTTCCGAGCAGCAGAATATCGGCGCCACGGCGGGCAAACAAACCGTTGGTGACCACCCCGGTGATCTGATTGATCGCCGCCTCGAGTTCCGGCGGGTTGAGGATCTGCATGTTGTGCACGTCGAGGATGAGGTTGCCGTTGTCGGTGGTAAAGCCCTGGCGCCACGCCGGCTGGCCGCCGAGTTTGACCAGTTCGCGCGCGACATAAGAGCGCGCCATCGGCAGCACTTCAACCGGCAGCGGAAAACGTCCCAGCACATCGACCAGCTTGCTTTCGTCGGCGATGCAGATGAACTGGCGTGCCACCGCGGCGACGATTTTCTCGCGGGTTAGCGCACCGCCGCCGCCCTTGATCATCGCCATGTGGCGGGTGATCTCGTCGGCGCCGTCGACATATACCGGCAGTTCTTTCACGTTATTGAGATCATGCACCTCGATACCGTGTTTGCGCAGACGCTGTGCGGAGGCCTCGGAGCTGGCCACCGCGCCTTCAATGCGGTGCTTGATCTTGCCGAGTTCGTCGATGAAATAATTGGCGGTCGATCCGGTGCCGACGCCGACGATGCAATAGTCGGGGACATGCTTGATCGCTTCTTTTGCCACCGCCTGTTTGAGTTCGTCCTGGGTCATGATGGCCTTTGGGTTGGGCGCACGGTTGTTCGGATGATACGCGATATTAATTCCTGCGCCGCTTTTAGTAAATCACGGCCGGCATTTTTGGGCCCAATAAGACTGTCAATAAAAAAAATAAGACCCCGGGGTAAGGGGGGGTTTATAAATTGGCGGTGAGCCGGCATTCCTGCTACGCTCTATGTTCATTTTTGTAATTTTATGGACGGCGGGCCGTAACATGAAGAACGATTATCTTGAACGCATCCTGACCTCTCGGGTCTACGACGTTGCCATCGAGTCGCCTCTGGAGCTTGCGCCCAATCTGTCGGCGCGCATGAACAACACCTTGCTGCTCAAGCGCGAAGACATGCAGTCGGTGTTTTCGTTCAAGTTGCGCGGTGCTTATAACAAGATGGCGCTGCTCAAGCCGGCGGATCTGGCGCGCGGCGTGATCGCCGCCTCGGCCGGCAATCATGCGCAGGGTGTGGCGCTGGCGGCGCAGAAGCTCAAGTGTCGCGCCACCATTGTCATGCCGGTGACGACGCCGCAGATCAAGGTGACGGCGGTGGCGGCGCGCGGTGCCGAGGTGGTGTTGCACGGTGACTCGTACGACGAGGCCTATCAGTTTTCGACAACGCTTGCGGTCAAGCGCGACCTGGCGTTCGTGCACCCATATGACGACCCGGATGTGATTGCCGGCCAGGGCACTATTGGCATGGAAATTCTGCGCCAGACGCGGCGCCCGATCGACGCGATCTTCGTGCCGGTCGGCGGTGGCGGCCTGATCTCCGGTATTGCCGCCTATGTAAAACGCCTGCAGCCGTCGATCAAGGTGATCGGCGTCGAACCGGTGGACGCTGATGCCATGCGTCAATCGCTCAAAGCGGGCCGCCGCGTGCGACTCGATCAGGTCGGTTTGTTTGCCGATGGCGTGGCGGTCAAACAGGTAGGCGCGGAGACCTTCCGTTTGTGCCGGCAGTTTGTCGACGAAGTGGTGCTGGTGGATACCGCCGCCATGTGTGCGGCGATCAAGGATGTGTTCGAGGATACGCGTGCGGTGCTCGAGCCGGCCGGTGCGCTGGCCATCGCTGGCGCCAAGGCGTGGGTGGAGACAAAAGGTGTGCGCGGCAAGACGCTGGTGGCGATTGCCAGCGGTGCGAACGTCAATTTTGACCGCCTGCGTTTTGTCGCCGAAGAGGCCGAGCTTGGCGAAAAACGTGAAGCCATTCTTGCCGTCACTATTCCAGAAAAATCCGGCAGCTTTCGCAAATTCTGCGCTTTGCTGGGGGCGCGTAGCGTCACCGAATTCAATTATCGCTACGCCGACGCGCAGTCCGCGCAGGTGTTCGTTGGCGTGCGGGTGCGTGATCGCAACGAAACCGCACGGCTGGTGCGCGCGCTGCAACGCAACGGGCTGACCGCTCGTGATCTGAGTGACAACGAACTCGCACGCTTGCATGTCCGCCACCTCGTCGGCGGACATACCCAGGGCATCGCGCATGAAATCCTTTATCGCTTCGAATTTCCGGAGCGTCCAGGCGCGCTGCTCAAGTTTCTCGACAGCATGCGCCACGGTTGGAACATCAGCCTCTTTCATTACCGCAATCACGGGGCCCCTTACGGCCGCGTGCTGGTCGGCATGCAGGTGCCGCCGGGCGAGAAGGCGGCCTTCAAAACGTTTCTGCAGAAGCTCGGCTACCAGTACGTGGATGAATCGGCGAATCCCGCCTATCAGTTGTTTCTTGCTTGAGGGTGAGGCCTGCCACGCAAGTGCGCTTCACGCCGGCCGTCGCAGGCTTGATGCATTGAATCGGACCGCGGCGTGATGCGCGCGGCTCAACGGTGTGCAATCGTGCTGTGAGGAACGGATGTTCATCCGGCGGCCTGTCAAAGCCGCTAAAATTATCGCTATGACGACTTTCAAATTAACACTGCGCCGGTTGACGGCGGCATGCTGGTGGATTTTGTGCGTACACATTGCCGCGGGGCCGGCATTGGCTGCGACACCGGACGATGATTTTCTCGCTGCTCGCGACGCCTTCCGCGTCGGTGATGCGGGGCGTTTCGAGCGTGCCGCCAAGTCACTGGCTGATTATCCGCTGGAGCCCTATATCGCTTACTGGCGGCTGCGGCTGCGTCTTGAGCAGGCTACCGCTGACGATGTGCAGGCACTGCTGGCGCGGGCCAAGGACAGTCCGGTGGTGAACAGTTTGCGCGCCGACTGGCTTAAATTGTTGGCGAATCGCCAGCAGTGGGACATGTTCGACGCCGAATATCCGCAGTTTGTTGGTGATGATCCTGAATTACTATGTTTGTCTTTGCGCAGCCGCGTGCGCGCCGGTAACCCGGAGGCGCAGGAAAAAGCGCGTGCGCTGTGGTTTAGTGGCCGTGATCAACCCGAGACCTGCGCGCCATTGTATGAGGCGCTTGCCGAGCGCCGGGTATTGTCCGAGGCCGACGTCTGGGCGCGCATCCGTCTGGCGCTTGAGCTCGGCAACACTGGCGTGGCGCGCCGGGTTGCGGAATATCTGCCGGTCAAAGAACGGCCCGATGGCGCGATGCTATCGCGGGTCGCTGTTAATCCGCAGGCATTTATCGAGCACAAGGCGCATCAGCTCAAAACCCGCGCCGGCCGTGAAACCCTGATGTTTGCCGTGCAGCGTCTGGCGCGCAGCGCGCCGCCGCTGGCGGCGCAGCACTGGAACAATATGGGCGAACAGTTCAGTGAAGCCGATCGTGGTTACGTGTGGGGTTTGATTGCCCATCAGGGCGCACAACGTCTCTATTCCGATGCGCTAGCCTGGTACGCAAAGGCGGGGCGTTTGAGCGATGCGCAGCTGGCGTGGAAGGTGCGTGCCGCGCTGCGTGCGCTCTACTGGCCGGAGGTGCTGGCGGCCATAGACGCGATGTCGCCGGTCGAGGCGCAGGAGCCGGCCTGGCGCTACTGGAAGGCGCGTGCGCTCAAGGTCAAAGGACGCACTGTCGAGGCGCAGGCGTTGTTTACGCCGCTGGCTGCCGAATATAATTTTTACGGCCAGCTGGCCGCCGAGGAAATTGGTGCGCGCTTCTTTGTACCGGCCGCGCTCTATAAGCCGACGCGTGATGAAGCGCAGAGCCTGGGGCGCATGCCGGCGCTGCAACGCGCGCTGGTGTTCTATCGGTTGAACCTGCGCTTCGAAGGTACGCGTGAATGGAGTTGGGCGCTGCGCGGGCTGGATGACCGCCAGTTGCTGGCGGTCGCCGAGTTCGCGCGCCGCAACGAAATCTACGACCGCGCCATCAACACCGCTGAACGCACGCGTGAAACGCATGATTTCGGCATGCGCTATCTCGCGCCTTATCGTGACGTCATGAAGAGTTATGTCACGCAACTGCAGCTCGACGAAGCCTGGGTATACGGGCTGATCCGTCAGGAAAGCCGCTTCATTCCCGATGTCAAATCGAGCGCCGGTGCCGGCGGGTTGATGCAGCTGATGCCGGCCACTGCGCGCTGGGTGGCGCGCAAGGTCGGTCTGTCCGACTGGCATGGCTCGAAGGTGACGCAAGTCGATATCAATTTGAACCTCGGTACCTGGTACCTCAAGCATGTGCTCGATACCCTCGACAATCATCCGATACTGGCCTCGGCGGCCTACAATGCCGGACCGGGGCGCGCACGCGCCTGGCGTAGCGAGGGACCGATGGAGGCGGCGATTTACGCCGAGTCGATCCCGTTTAACGAAACCCGCGATTACGTCAAGAAAGTCATGAGTAATGCGAGCTACTATAGCCAGCAGTTCGGGCAGACCGTGGTTTCGCTCAAAGAGCGTATCGGCGTGATTGCGCCGCGCCCGCGGGTTGCTGAAAAGCCCTCCGCTGAGCCGGGCGGCTGAACGCCCGTCATTCAACAATCATTAGCTCAAGGGGCGACGATGGAACTCAACGATATTTGTGTGATCGGCGGTGGCGGTTTTGTCGGACGTCATATTGTGCACTTGCTCGCCGCGCGCGGTCTGCGCGTGCGGGTGCCGGCACGTGATCGCGAACGCGCCAAGGATCTGATCCTGCTGCCGACTGTCGACGTGATCCGTGCTGATGTGCACAACGACGCTACGCTCGCCGAGTGCGTGCGCGGTGCCGGTGCGGTGATCAATCTGGTCGGTGTGCTGCACGACGGGCGCGGTAAGGGTGCGTTTGCGGCGGCGCATGTCGAATTGACACGCAAGATTATTGCCGCCTGCGAGACGAACGGCGTCAAGCGCTATCTGCACATGAGTGCGCTGGGTGCGGACGTCAACGGCCCCAGTCGTTATCAGCAATCGAAGGGCGCGGCCGAGGCGCTGGTGCGGGCGTCGATGCTCGAATGGACGTTGTTCCGGCCGTCGGTGGTGTTCGGGCCGGACGATCACTTTCTAAATCTGTTCGCCAAATTGCAGGTGCTAACGCCGGTGATGTTTCTGGCCAAACCAGAGGCGCGTTTTCAGCCGGTCTACGTTGAAGATGTAGCGACCGCGTTTGTGCGGGCCTTCGATGGCCGCGCCAGTATCGGCTGCGCTTTCGATCTCTGCGGGCCGCGTGTCTACACCTTGCGTGAACTGGTGAGCTTGAGCGGCACACTCGGCGGCCATCCGCGTCCGGTGATCGGGCTTGGCGATGCGCTCTCGTATTTGCAGGCACTCGCGCTGGAGTGTCTGCCAGTGAAACTGATGTCGCGTGACAATCTCGCCTCGATGCAGGTCGACAATGTTAGCGCCGCGCCGTTTCCCTTCGCGATCAAGCCGGTCTCGATTGAGGCGGCCGCCCCCCTCTGGTTCGGCGATGCGAACCCGCGTGGGCGTTACCAGAATTACCGCGGCCACGCCGGTCGTGCAACCCAGGCGCCGCCATCGGCATGACGCAATACCGCCTCGTCATCGGCAACAAAGCCTATTCGTCGTGGTCGCTGCGGCCATGGCTATTGATGAAAGAGGCGGGGTTGGCGTTCGAGGAAATCCGTATTCCCTTGTATCAGGACGGTCACGCCGCAAAGATACGGCAACATACGCCGGCTGGTCGTGTGCCAGTGTTGCATGATGGCGCGGTGACGGTGTGGGATACGCTGGCCATTTGTGAATATCTGGCCGAACGACATCCGGAAAAAAATCTGTTGCCGGCGTCTGTTGCAGCGCGCGCGCAGGCGCGTGCGGTGAGTGCGGAAATGCACGCCGGGTTTGCCGCGCTGCGCAGCAATCTGTGGATGAACGTGCGCCGTACTTTTCCCGGCGCCGGCATCACCCCCGAAGTGGCGCGTGACATCGCACGCATCGAAGCGCTGTGGGGCGATTGTTGGTCACGCTATGGCGGGCCGTTTTTGTTCGGCGCCTTTGGCATTGCCGACGCCATGTATGCGCCGGTGGCGACACGATTCAAAACATACGCGGTGGCGCTGGGCACAGATGCACAGCGTTATGCGGAGCGCTTGCTGGCGCTGCCGTCGATGCGTACTTGGTACGCCGATGCGGCCGCTGAAACCGAAGTGCTGCCGCAATTCGAAGAGCGGCGCTAAGCGGCCATGGAAATCTATATCGTCGGCGGTGCGGTGCGCGATGAACTCCTCGGTCTGCCGGTGGTGGATCGCGATTACGTGGTGGTCGGTGCGACTCCGGAGGCGATGACCACGCTGGGCTACAAGGCGGTGGGGCGTGATTTCCCGGTCTTCCTGCATCCGCACACCCATGAGGAATATGCGCTGGCGCGCACCGAGCGCAAGACCGCGCGCGGTTATCATGGTTTTGAATTTCATGCCGCGCCGGACGTGACGCTGGAGCAGGATTTGGCGCGTCGCGATTTGACCATCAACGCCATGGCGCGCGATCAGGCGGGCCGCCTCATCGACCCGTTCAACGGCGCGGCCGATCTCAAGGCGCGGCTGTTTCGACATGTCGGGCCGGCGTTTGTCGAAGACCCCGTGCGCATTTTGCGTGTGGCGCGTTTTGCCGCACGATTTGAATTTGCCATTGCGCCGGAAACTCTCGCCCTGATGTGCGAGATGGTGGTGCGTGGTGAGGTCGATGCGCTGGTCGCCGAGCGCGTCTGGCAGGAACTCGCGCGCGGACTCCTGGAGTCGCACCCGTCCTGCATGTTGGCGGCACTCGAGGCTTGCGGTGCGCTATCGATTGTTCTGCGTGAACTGGACGGTGCGCTGGCCGGCGCGGCGTTGCCGGCGCGTCAGCAGGTGCTCGACACCGCGGTCGCGGCTGCAGCCGATCTGGCGCAACGCTTTGCCCTGCTCACCATGCACGCCGATGCCGGGGCGCTGGCCACACTCTGTAGCCGTTTGCGCGTGCCGCAGGAGTGTGCGGATCTTGCGCTGTTGGCGGCGCGCCAGCAGCGCCATCTTGCCGCTGCCGACGGACTCGATGCGGCGGGCTTGTTGTCGCTGTTGCAGGCACTCGATGCGCTGCGCCGGCCGCAACGTTTTCAGCAATGGCTGGCGGTAATCGAGTGGGATGCGGGCGCGGCAGGTTTGCAACGATTACGCATGGCGCAGGCGGCGGCGCAGGCAGTCGATGCCGGTGCGATCGCGCGAGCGCAAACAGATCCGGCGTGCATCCGCGACGCGGTCGCTGCAGCGCGCGAGGCCGCGATTGCGGCGGCGTTATCGACGGCGCTCTGAGCGCGGTTGATCGACTGAACATCAGGACATACAAGGGGGCTGCATGATTGATCTCCACACCTGGGCGACGCCGAACGGGCGCAAAATTTCCATCATGCTCGAGGAGGTCGCGCTGCCGTATCGTGTGCATCCCGTGAACATTGGTGCGGGTGAGCAATTCGCACCGGCCTATCTGGCGATCAACCCGAACGGAAAAATTCCTGCCATCGTTGATCATGAAGGACCCGCCGGACAGCCCTTGTCATTGATGGAGTCGGGGGCGATTCTGCTGTATCTCGCTGACAAGAGCGGGCGCCTGCTGGCGAGCGCAGGCGCGGCACGTTATGACGCCTTGCAATGGCTGATGTTTCAAATGGGCGGGGTCGGGCCGATGTTCGGGCAGGTGCATCATTTTGTACGCTTTGCGAAAGAAAAAATCCCCTACGCAGTTGACCGTTACGTGACCGAACAAAAGCGCCTCTATGCGGTCCTCAACGCGCATCTGGCGGAGGCTGAATATCTGGCCGCTGAATATTCGATTGCGGACATTGCAACCTATCCCTGGGTAGCGCGGCATGAGTGGCATCCGCTCGATCTGGCCGCCGATTATCCGCACGTCAAACGCTGGTTCGACGCCATCTCTGCGCGTCCGGCGGTGCGCCGCGGCATGGCGGTGCCCGCTTAAGGGGTGCGCGGCGCGTCGGCGACGATGGTGCCGTCGCGCATTTCAATCACGCGGTCGCAGCGTGCGGCCAGCCGCGGATCGTGGGTGACCATCAGGAAGGCCGCACCCTGTGTTTTGTTGATCTTGCGCATCAGGGCGAAGACTTCATCGGCGCTGTGGGTGTCGAGATTGCCAGTCGGTTCATCGGCGAGCACCAGTCGTGGCGACAGCGCGAGTGCGCGTGCAATGGCGACGCGCTGTTGCATGCCGCCGGATAACTGATTGGGCGGTTTGTGCATCGCTTCTGCAAGGCCGACGGCGCTTAGCAGATTGACGGCTGTCGCGCGCACTTCGCGCGTGTAGGCACCGTAGCGCATGAGCCCGGGCAGCATCACGTTTTCGAGTGCGCTGAAGGCCGGCAGCAGATGATGGAACTGAAAGACAAAACCCAGCGTCTCGAGCCGTGCGCGGGTGCGTGTGTCGTCGTTGGCTTTACCAATCGCCGTGCCGTTAAGACGGTAGGTGCCGCCCGAGGGGCGTTCCAGCAAGCCGATCAGATTGAGCAGCGTGCTCTTGCCCGAACCCGAGGGCCCGATCAAACAGGCGAATTCACCAGGCTCGATCTTGAAGCTGATGCCGTGCAGCACTTCGTGGGCGATGGCTGTGCCCTCGTTATAGGTTTTGCGGATATCCGCCAGTTCGATGACGGCGCTGCTCATAGACGGATCGCCTGTGCCGGATCAAGGCGCGCGGCGCGGCGTGCCGGCATGATGGCGGCGCCCAGGCCGAGTACGGCGGCCCCCGCTAATGTCAGCAGATAGAGCGTGACATCGAATTGCGCCGCGAACAGCGCTGCGCCGTCTGCGGCGCGCACAAACTGGCTCATGACTGCGGTGAGGGTGTAGCCGCCGGCACAACCGAGGGCGGCACCGGTGACGCCGATGATCGCGCCTTGCAGTAGAAATACGCGCAGGATACGGGCGCGTGAGGCGCCCATCGCGCGCAGGATGCCGATTTCACGTGTTTTTTGTACCACTGAAACCACCAGCACGCTGGCGACGCCAATGGCGACTACCAGCGCGAGAAAGAAGCGGATCAGCACGGTCATGACGGTTTGATTGGCGAGCGCGACCCGCAATTGCGGATTGGCGCGCATCCAGCTCTCGACTTCGTGCGGCGTGGTTTGCTGCAGCTGCTGCGCCAATTCTTCGGCGCCGAACAGATCGATGACGGATAGTTCGAGACTGGAGATGCCGCCAGGCAGATCAAGCAGCGCCTGTGCGGTGGGCAGACTGACATAGGCAAAGGCGCGGTTACCGGTGCGCTGGCCGAGATCGTATATCGCGCGTATCTGATAGACGTCGCCGGGCGAGGTCGGCGTCGAGAGTCGCACCTTGTCGCCGATGCCGACGCCAAGTTCGTCCGCGAGATCGGTGCCGATGATGGTGTCGCCGGGGCTCAGACGGTATTCGCCAGCGACGATTTTTTCGTTGAAGCGCGTCACCGCGGCATACAGCGCTGGCGTCATGCCGGTGAGGGTGATCGACTTGCTGGTGTCGCCGCGCGTGATCAGGCCGGGGCCCGCCGCCACCGGTGAGACGGCGCGTATGCCGGCGGTGTTTTCCAGACGCTGCCGTAACGGTTGCCACTGATCGACCGAGCGCAGGCGCTGCACGCGGGCTTGAATTTGCGGCAGCGCCGCGTTGTCCTGGCGTAACGGGCGTGCGGTTTCTTCGGCAGGACGGACGATGATGCCGGCTTGCACGCCGAGCGTGCGGCGGATTAGATCCGCCTGCAGGTCGCCGAGAAAGGCGGTCATGAAGACGATTACCGAAATGCCGGCGGCCGCCCCGGCGATGATCATCAAGGTTTGCAATCCCCCTTCGCGCAGAAAGCGCAGCGCGACGGTCCACTCGAAGCGCATCGTGGGGTTGACTACGGACGCTCGCGCGTACGCACGCGACTGCCGTCCGTAATGCCGCGCGCCAGCAACAGGCGGTCGCCGGCGGCGACGCCCGAAATAATTTCGAAGCGGTTGCTGCCGCGCACGCCGCTTTCAATCCGCACCGTTTGCACGCGGCCGTCGCGCACCACCTGCACGCTGCGCTTGCTACCGCTTTCGCGCAAGGCATCAAGCGGGGCGGTCAGTGCGCGGTCTTTGCGTGCAATGCCGATATCGATCGATACCGTCATGTCGGCGCGCAGATAGTCGGGCGGTTCGCTGACGCGAAAACGCGCCTCCACCGAGCCGCGTGTGATATCGACGCCGGGGCTGATGTAATAGAGCTTGGCGGGAAAATGACGTTCCGGAAATGCTTCGCTCGATGCGCGCGCCAGTTGGTCGATTTGAAGATAAGGCAGATTCTTTTCATCGATCTGTGCGGTGAGCCGCGTTTCACCGCGTGAGTTGATGACCAGCAGGCGCTTGCCTGGACTGACGATGTCACCGGGCTCGACTGCGCGCACCAGTACCGTGCCGGCGACCGAGGCACGTATGGTGGTCTGCGCGAGTTTTGCCGCCGCGAGTTGACGCGTTGCGCGGGCTTCTTGCAGTTTGACGTTGGCTTCACGCGCTTGTACGCCGTTGCTGTCTTGCGCACGCGCGCCGGTGCGCGCGGCGGCGAGTTGGCTTTTTGTGATGTGCAACTGGCGCTCTTGTTCCTGCAGGCGCGAATCGCTGATGAAGCCCTTGTCGCGCAATTCGCGATAGCGTTTCAATTCGGCTTCGGCGAAATTGAATTGGGCTTCGGCCTGCGCGACGTTGTCCGCGGCTTGCGGCCGTGTCAGTTCCCGCACCCCGGCGTCGCGTGCGGCGGCACCCGCTTCGGCGGCGCTGGCTTGGGCGAGGGCCGCCTGCAGCTCCTCTGCTTCTAGTCGTATTAGTGCTTGTCCGGGCGTGACGAGTGCGCCTTCTTCCACCAGTACCCTGACGACGCGGCCGGTGATCACCGAGCCGATTTCGATACGGTTGGGAGCTTGCACGCGCCCGCTGACGACGATCGATTGCTCGATCGGGCCTTCCTGCACGACGCCGACCTCGACCACCGGTCCGCGCAGTTTTTGTGCAATAAAGAATACCGCTAGCCCTAGCAGTATCAACAGTAGCGCGTGTTTGGAGTAGGTTTTGAGCCAGTGCATGGCGGGCATCTTCACGGAGGACTGGGTCACAGCGCGTGGCAGCGGTCGCCGCGCACAAAGCCGGTGAGTGCATCGTCGAAGCCGCGGCCGAAGGCGAAGACCTTGAACAACTCGCCCATTTCAGCCGGACTCGTCAGGGTCTGCGCCTGTGCGGCCAACGGCAGATAGGCGGCGGTATCGTCGGCGGGTGTTGCGGCCAACAGATCGGTAATGCCGCAATTAATCAGAAACTGCGCCTGGCCCGTGTAACCAAACACTTCGCTACCGCCGGCAATGGCGGCGTCGGCGACAGCGCTGAAATCGACGTGGGTGGTGATGTCCTGCAGGCCGACCAGACAGAGCGGGTCAGCGTGCGCATGGTGGCGATAATGGCACATCAGGGTGCCGGCGCTGCGTTGCGGGTGGTAATACTCGCGCTGCGGAAATCCGTAATCGAAGAGGATGGCCGCGCCGCGCCGCAGTGAGGCCGATAGCGTTTGCACAAAGGCGCACGCGGCGAGTGACACTTCACTCGTCAGGCCCGGCGCCAGCGGCAGCCGCTGCGCCGCTTCGAGCAGTGCGCCGCCGGCCATGCGCGGTTGCCAGGCAAACTCACCTGCGGCATCAAGGCTGACACCGATTTCATCGATGCCGTCGCTGCGTGCGCTGATTAGATGCGCCGGCATGGCGTCGAGCACTTCGTTGGCAATCACCAGCGCCTCGACCGCCTCCGGCATGCGATCGAGCCAGGTCACGCGCGAGGCGATTTGCGGGGCTTCACGTGCCAGCAACATTTGTTGTCGCGCGCGCAGATCAGCGCTTGTTTCGAGTATGCAATAACGCTGCGGCAGGCAATCGAGTTCGGCCAGTGCCCGCAGCAGGTCGCGTGCGAGGCGGCCGCTACCGGCGCCGTATTCGATGATGTCGGCGATGCCGCTGTGTAGAATCTGCGCGGCCTGCCGTGCCAGCGTGGTGGCGAATAGCGATCCGAGTTCGGGCGCGGTAACGAAGTCGCCCTCGCTGCCGAATTTATGCAGCCCCGCGCTGTAATAGCCGAGGCCCGGTGCATAGAGCGCGAGATCCATGAATTGCGCAAAGCTAATCCAGCCGCCGGCGTCGTTGATGCTGCCGCGGATCAGCGCACCCAGACGCCCGCTATGTTCGACAGCGTCCGCAGTGGGGGTGGGAAGATGAGAGAGATGGTCGGGTAACAAGCGTTTGATCTTCCATGAATGGGCTAAAATTCACAAGTACGGTGGATAAGTATGGATGAAACTCTCTCAGGCAAGGTGGTCTTGGTCACCGGTGGCGCCAAACGCGTCGGTGCGGCGATTTGTCGTCTGTTGCACGCGCGCGGCGCACAGGTGATGGTGCATCATCGTGCCTCGGTCGACGAGGCGCGGGCCCTGCAGGCGGATTTAAATGCCCGGCGTGCCGATTCGGTGGCCCTGGTGCAGGCCGATCTGCTCAACGGCGCCGGCCTGCAGGAACTGGTCAAGACGACCATCGGCCGTTTCGGTCGGCTTGATGTGCTGGTCAACAATGCGTCGAGTTTTTTTCCAACGCCAGTGGGTGATATCACTGAAGAGGCCTGGGATGACCTGGTCGGCACCAATTTGAAGGCGCCGCTGTTTTTGTCACAGGCGGCGGCACCCGAATTGCGCAAGCGTCACGGTTGCATCGTCAATATTGTCGATATCCATGCGGAATTCCCAATGAAGAATTATGTCGTCTATACCGTGGCCAAGGGCGGCTTGCTGGCGCTGACGCGTTCGCTGGCGCGCGAACTGGGCCCGGAGGTGCGGGTCAACGGCGTGGCGCCGGGCGCCATCATGTGGCCCGAGGGCGAGGAATGGAGCGATGAGTTGTCGCGTCAGCGCATCTTGAATCAATCAGCCCTTAAGCGGGTGGGTGAGCCCGATGACATTGCCAAGGCAGTCGATTTTCTGGTGTCGGCTGCGCCGTATATCACCGGCCAGGTGATCGCGGTCGACGGTGGCAGGAGCATTACGTTATGAACCACCCTCACGATATCAGCGGTTCCGCTCAGTCGATCGGGGTCGCCGCCGCGCTTCCACTTCAAGTTGGACCGGGGGCCGACGGCGCTGTCCGTGCGCAAAAACAGGTCTATGAATCCAACAAGCTGGCCAAACGCCTGCGCCGGCTGGTGGGCGCGGCGATTGCGGATTTTTCCATGATCGAGTCGGGTGACCGCGTGATGGTCTGCTTGTCGGGCGGCAAAGACAGCTACGCCATGCTCGACGTCTTGATGCGTCTGCGTGAAAAGGCGCCGGTGGATTTTGAGTTGTTTGCAGTCAACCTCGATCAGCGGCATCCGGGGTATCCCGAACACATTCTGCCAGCCTATCTCGACGGTCTTGGTGTGCCTTATCGGATCGAGGTGCAGGATACTTATTCGACCGTCAAGCGCCTGATTCCCGAAGGCAAGACGATGTGTTCGCTGTGTTCGCGCCTGCGTCGTGGCGTGCTCTATCGCGTGGCACGCGAAATCGGCGCCACCAAGATCGCGCTCGGGCACCACCGCGACGATATTCTCGAGACGTTTTTTCTCAACCTCTTTTTCGGCGCCAAGTTAAAGGCGATGCCGCCCAAGCTGGTTTCCGATGACGGCGCGCACGTGGTGATCCGCCCGCTCGCCTATGTCAAAGAGGAAGACCTTATCGCGTATGCCGAGGTCAAACAATTCCCGATTATTCCCTGCGATCTGTGCGGTTCGCAGGCGACGCTGCAACGCAAACAGATCAAAGGCATGCTGCGCGATTGGGAAAAGAAATATCCGGGGCGGGTGGAGAGCACCTTTAACGCGCTGGCCGATGTCCGCCCGTCGCACCTGATGGATCGCAAATTATTCGATTTTTCCGGACTGGCGGCGACCGGCCAGATCCCTCTGGATGGGGACAAAGCCTTTGATCGGGAAGACGAATTCAATCTTGTCGCAAAGCCTAAGTAGGCGCTAATACTGGATTTAAATATCTATTTCGGCAACAATAGTTTGTCAAATTGATTTTGACATGGCAAAATCCCTGTCATGAATTGTGCCGATCGCCTCGTTGCCCTGTTTGGTTCGCAAGCTGAAGTTGCGCGCCAGTTTCGTCTCGACCGTGCCGTCGTCAATAACTGGGTCAAGTCCGGTTATGTGCCGGCGCGCTGGGCGATGGAAGTCGAGCGCGCGACCAACGGCCAAATTCCGGCGGTCGATGTTCTGGACGAAGCCACCACACGCAAACCGTTGCGGATGAAATCGCGTCCCGACGGCGAGAGCCTGTTTGATTCAACACACCCTGGGAGTCACAACATGAATGAATTCGCGCCCGCAAAACGCGTCAGCTCTTTCCACCCGCCGCAGCGCACCTTGCTCGGGCCGGGGCCTTCCGAAATCACGCCGCGCGTGATGGCGGCGATGAGCCTGCCGGCGATCGGTTATCTCGACCCCATTTTTGTCGAGATGATGGAAGAGCTGAAGAGTCTGTTGCGTTACACCTACCAGACCAAGAATCCGCTGACCTTCCCGGTCTCCGGGCCCGGCTCGGTCGGCATGGAATTTTGTTTCGTCAACATGGTGGCGCCCGGCGACAAGGTGGTTGTCTGCCGCAACGGCGTGTTTGGCGGCCGCATGATCGAAAACGTGCAGCGCGCCGGTGGCGAAGCCATCGTCGTGGAAGACGCTTGGGGCGAGTCGATCGATCCGCAGAAGCTTGAAGATGCGCTAAAGCAACACCCGGATGCGAAACTGGTTTCCTTTGTGCACGCCGAAACCTCGACTGGCGTGCAGTCCGATGCCAAGACGCTGATCGAAATCGCGCACAAGTATGACGCGCTGACCATCATGGATACAGTGACCTCGCTGGCCGGTTGCCCGGTGCTGGTCGATGAATGGAAAGCCGACGCCGTTTATTCGGCGAGCCAGAAGTGTCTGTCATGCACCCCGGGCCTGTCGCCGGTGACGATTTCCGAACGCGTTGTTGATTACGTGAAGGCGCGCAAGGACAAGATCCACAGCTGGTTCATGGATATGAACCTGCTGCTTGGCTACTGGGGCGAAACCACGCGCACTTACCACCACACGGCGCCCACCAACAGCCTCTATGCGCTGCATGAAGCGCTGGTGATCCTGAAAGAAGAAGGCATCGAGAATTCATGGGCGCGCCACATGCGCAACCACCTCGCACTCAAGGCCGGCCTCGAAGCGATGGGACTCAAATTCCTGGTCAAGGAAGGCGCCGGACTGCCGCAGATGAATGCGATCCACATTCCGGAAACAGTGCAGGCGCGTGAGGCCGAAGTCAGAAAGACCTTGCTCAACGAGTTCAACCTCGAAATTGGTGCTGGTCTCGGACCGCTCGCCGGTAAGATCTGGCGCATTGGCCTGATGGGCTACTCGTGCAAACCGGAAAACGTCATGCTGTGCCTGTCCGCGCTGGGTTCCGTGTTGGCCGATATGGACATGCCGGTGCATGTTGGGGAGGCTGAATCTGCAGCGCACGGCGCGTATGCCGCTTTGCATGCCAAGGCCGCACAGGCAAAGAAGAAGCGCGCCGCCTAAACGTTATTTGTTTCAAGCGAGTTATCAAAACGGCCGCATTAAGCGGCCGTTTTCTTTGGGGGTGCTGACAAGGCGCTCAACAGCACGTCGTCAGCACCACATCACGTCATGCGTTTGAAAGCCCCAGACGCTCCCAGATTGCCTTGGTCAGCGCGCCCTGGTTCAGGGTGTAGAAATGCAGCCCCGGCGCGCCGTTCTTTAGCAGGTCTTCGCACATGGCCGTCAATACATCAAGGCCAAAGGCGCGTATCGATTCGCTGTCGTCGCCGTAACCTTCGAGTTTTTTGCGCATCCAGCGCGGGATCTCGGCGCCACAGGCGTCGGAGAAACGTGCCAACTGGGAAAATCGCCCAATCGGCATGATGCCTGGCACGATCGGGATTTTGATGCCCAGAGCCTCGCAATCGCCGACAAATCGATAGTAGGCATCGGCGTTGTAGAAATATTGTGTAATCGCTGAATCAGCGCCGGCATCGACCTTACGCTTGAAGTTCAGCAGATCGTCCTGCGCACTGCGCGCCTGCGGATGCACTTCGGGATAGGCCGCCACCTCGATATGGAAGGCGTCGCCAAACTCGCTGCGGATAAACTCTACCAGCTCGTTCGCGTAGCGGAATTCACCGGCTGCAGCACTGCCCGAGGGCAGGTCGCCGCGCAGTGCCACCAGATGTTTGATGCCGTTGTCCTTGTAGCGTTGCAACCATTCGCGGATGTTGTCGTGCGTGGAGGCCACGCAGGAAATATGCGGTGCCGCGGCATAACCGGTGGCGCGTATGTTGAGGACGGTGTCGAGCGTGCGCTCGCGTGTCGACCCTCCTGCGCCATAGGTGACGGAAAAGAATTTCGGTTTGAGTGCCGCCAGTTCTTCGGTAGTCGTGCGCAGTTTCTCGGCACCCTCCGGCGTGTTGGGCGGGAAGAACTCGAAGCTAAACAGGCGCGGCAATATTTTTTGTGATTGCATTGTCAGGCGAGGGCGGCTCCGGCAACAGCGTTGCAAGAGTCGCCCCACACTCCATTAATACCGGTAGTGATCGGCCTTGAATGGGCCATCCACCGGCAGGTTGAGATAAGCACACTGTTTTTCGTTCAGCGTGGTCAGCTCGACGCCGAGTTTTTTCAGATGCAAACGCGCTACTTTTTCATCCAGGTGTTTCGGCAGCGTGTAGACCTTGTTCTCGTATTTCCCGCCTTGCGTGTAGAGCTCGAGCTGCGCTAGCGTTTGGTTGGTGAACGAGCTCGACATCACAAACGACGGATGGCCGGTGCCGCAACCGAGATTGACCAGACGGCCTTCGGCCAGAATGATCAGGCGCTTGCCGTCCGGAAACACCACATGGTCGACCTGCGGCTTGATGTTGTCCCACTCGTATTGCTTCAATGCGGCGATCTCGATTTCCGAATCGAAGTGGCCGATGTTGCAGACGATCGCATTGTTCTTCATGCGCTTCATGTGCTCGTGGGTGATGACGCCGAGGTTGCCGGTGCAGGTCACGTAGATATCCGCCTTGTCAGCGGCGTAATCCATGGTCACCACGCGGAAACCTTCCATCGAGGCCTGCAGCGCGCAGATCGGATCGACTTCGGTAACCCATACTTGCGCCGAGAGGGCGCGCAGGGCTTCGGCACTGCCCTTGCCGACATCGCCATAGCCGCAGACGACCGCGATCTTGCCGGCGATCATGACGTCGGTGGCGCGCTTGATGGCGTCGACCAGCGATTCGCGGCAGCCATAGAGGTTGTCGAATTTGGACTTCGTCACCGAGTCATTGACGTTGATGGCGGGGAAGGGCAGACGGCCTTCCTGCTGCATCTGATAGAGACGGTGCACGCCGGTGGTGGTTTCTTCCGTCACGCCCTTGATGTTGGCTTCAATCTTGCCGTAGAAACCGGGTTTTTCCTTGAGCGTTTTGCGCATCGCGGCGAAGAGGACGAACTCTTCTTCGTTGCTGCCCTCGGGCGGCTGCGTTTTGTTGCGCTCGTGTTGCGCACCCAAGGTGACCAGCAAAGTGGCATCGCCACCGTCGTCGAGAATCATGTTCGGCGTGCCGCCATCCGACCACTCAAGAATGCGGTGGGTGTAATCCCAGTAATCCTCGAGGGTTTCGCCTTTGTAGGCGAAGACTGGAATGTCGCGTGCTGCGATGGCGGCGGCGGCGTGATCCTGGGTTGAGAAGATGTTGCATGAGGCCCAGCGGATCTCTGCGCCGAGATCGGCCAGCGTCTCGATCAGCACCGCGGTCTGGATCGTCATGTGCAGCGAGCCGGCGATGCGCGCGCCTTTCAGCGGGTGCTTGCCCTTGAATTCCTCGCGGATAGCCATCAGACCGGGCATTTCGGTCTCGGCAATAGCGATTTCCTTGCGGCCAAAAGCGGCCTGCGCCATATCGGCGACTTTGTAATCAGTAAATTTAGTGGTGGCGTTCATCACGCTCTCCTTTCCAGGTTGCAGAAAAAAAGTACGTGAGCGCCGTTGCGGATGTGTCCACCGAGCCTGGCGCTTGTCTGAGTAGACAATCGTCGCAACGCTCCTCGGTGAGGCGCGCATTGTAACCCAGGTGATCCTGAAAACAAAAACGCCAACGAAAGTTGGCGTTTTTGTACGGCTTTACAGCAAATTTATTGAATGCCTGCGTCTGCTTTGAGTGCGGCAGCTTTGTAGATCCGGCCGCTCAGCCGCTCAGCTTAACTCCGCCGTTGGCGCAGTTAGCCGGCACTACAAAGCGACCGCAATCAGACGCCTGCGTCTGCCTTAAGTGCCGCAACTTTATCCGTGTGCTCCCAGGTAAATTCTGGCTCGTCGCGGCCGAAGTGGCCGTTGGCTGCAGTCTTTTCGTAGATCGGGCGCAGCAGGTTGAGCATTTGAATGATGCCCTTGGGCCGCAGGTCAAAATGGCGTGCAACCAGGTCGGACAGCTTTTCGTCGGAGATCTCGCCAGTGCCGTAAGTCGTCACCATGATGCTGGTCGGTTTGGCGACGCCGATTGCGTAGGCGATCTGCACTTCGCAGCGCAGCGCGAGGCCTGCGGCGACCACGTTCTTGGCGACATAGCGCGCCGCGTAGGCGGCAGAACGGTCAACCTTTGACGGGTCCTTGCCCGAAAACGCACCGCCGCCGTGGCGTGAGTAGCCGCCGTAGGTATCAACGATGATCTTGCGCCCAGTCAGGCCGCAATCGCCCTTGGGGCCGCCGATTTCAAACACGCCGGTCGGATTGACCAGGTACTTGATATCGCCCTTCATGAGTTCTTTCGGCAGCACCGGTTTGATGATCTGCTCGATCACCGCTTCTTCGATCTGTTTGTGCGACATGCCCGGCTGATGCTGGGTCGACAGCACGATGGTGTCGATCGACTCCGGCCGGTCGTTGACGTATTTGATGGTGACTTGCGATTTGGCGTCCGGGCGCAGCCACGGCATGCGGCCGTCGCGGCGCAGCTCGGCCTGGCGCTCGACCAGGCGGTGCGATAAATGAATCGGCAGCGGCATTAGTTGCTCGGTTTCGTCGCAGGCGAAGCCGAACATCAGGCCTTGGTCGCCAGCGCCTTGGTCGAGGTCGAGGCCCTGGCCTTCGTTCACGCCCTGCGCGATGTTCTGCGATTGCTGGCCGTACTGCACCATGATGGTGGCGGTATCAGCGTCAAAGCCGATCGAGGGATCGGTGTAGCCGATACGCCTGATCGTTTTGCGTGCAACGTCAGCGAAATCAACTTTCGCGCCGGTGGTGATTTCACCCGCCAGCACGACCAGATTGTCTTTGACCAAGGTTTCAGCGGCGACGCGGGAGCCTTTGTCCTGCGCTAAAATCGCGTCCAGAACAGCGTCCGAAATCTGATCCGCCACTTTGTCGGGATGACCTTCGGAAACCGATTCCGAGGTAAACAGAAAATCGCTCATGTTAAGCAGCCGCTTATAGTAATGGTTAGGGGGCGGAATTATAGCAAAGGCTGGTTTGTGCGGCGGAAACCCATATGAAGTCTGTTTTTTTTCGGGGTAGCACGGCATGATGGTGCGGTTCGGTCTGGCCTGCATCTGGCTGCTGCATCTTTTGCCGCTGTCGATGTTGTCCCGCCTCGGAGCAGCTCTGGGCAGCTTGCTCTACGTGCTGGCAGCGCCACGCCGCCGCGTGGTGTTGCTCAATCTGCAGTTTTGTTTTCCTGCGCTCAGCGAGGCCGAGCGGCGCACCCTTGCGCTGCGTCATTTCCGCGCATTTGCGCGTAGCGTCCTCGAGCACGGCATCCTGTGGTGGGGGAGCAAATCGCGGGTGCAGGCTTTGGTCAAAATCGAAGGGCTGGAGCACTGGCGCAACCTCGATGGCAGGCCGGTGATTTTGCTGGCGCCGCATTTTGTCGGGCTCGATATGGGCGGCATCCGGCTGGCCGCCGAATACCGTCTCAATTCAGTCTACAGCCGGACCAAGGATGCGGTGTTTGACCGTTTGCTGATCCACGGCCGTACACGCTTCGGCCAGACGACGCTGTTCGCACGCCAGGACGGCATCCGGCCGATGGTGAAGACGCTGAAAAAAGGTGAACCGTTTTACTATTTGCCGGATATGGATCTGGGCATCCGCGATTCGGTGTTCGCGCCTTTTTTCGGCAAACCGGCGGCCACCATCACCGGCTTGTCGCGCATTGCACAGCTCGCAGGCGCCGCCATCGTCCCCTGTATTCCTCGTCAACTGCCCGGTGGCGCCGGTTATGTGGTGCGCTTGTATCCGGCCTGGACCGAATTTCCGAGCGGTGATCTGGAGGCCGATGCCTGCCGCATGAACGCATTTATCGAGGCGCGCGTGCGCGAAATGCCGGAACAATATTATTGGCTGCACAAGCGTTTCAAGACCCGTCCAGAGGGCGAAGCGAATCCGTATGAACCCTGAGCCGCCGGCGCACAGCCCCGCCGCGCAGTCCGCCGTGCAGATACAGCGCGCGAGCTCTGCCGACGCCGAGGCCATTGCTGAATTGGCGGCGGAGATCTGGCGCACGCATTACGCCGATATTATTTCCGCCGCGCAGATTGAATACATGCTGGCACAACGTTATACGCCGGCGCTGATCCGCGACGAGCTCGCGCGCGGCGTGCGGTGGGACAAGCTGCATATTGCCGGCCGGATTGTCAGCTATTCTTCCTATTTTCCCGTGGGCGAGGGGCGCGAGATGAAGCTCGACAAGCTCTATGTGCATCCGTCGCAACAGCGGCGCGGCTATGGCGGATTGCTGATCGCCCGCGCGTTGGGGGCCGCGCACCAGGCCGGTTGCAAGGCGTTGGTGCTGGCGGTTAACAAGGCCAACGCACCGGCCATCGCCGCGTATTCAAAATACGGTTTTCATATTCGTGAGTCGGTGGTGCAGGATATCGGCGGCGGTTATGTCATGGACGACTACTTCATGGTGAAAAATGTTTGACAATCCGGGGCGCGACGAGCGCTGCGCTTTGCTGGCGCGTGTGAAAAATATTGCGGTGGTGGGGCTGTCGCCCAACCCGGCACGACCCAGCTACGGGGTGTCGGCCGCGCTGCGCGGGTTTGGTTACAACATTATTCCGGTGCATCCGGCGGTGCAGGAGGTGCTTGGCGTTAAGGCCTATGCGCGGCTCGCCGATATTGATCTGCCGGTCGATCTTGTTAATGTTTTTCGCCAGCCTGAATTCGTCAGCGGTATCGTCGACGAATGTATCGCGCTCGGCGTCAAGGCTTTGTGGCTGCAGGACGGCGTGATTGATGCGGTGGCCGCAGAGCGGGCGCGTGCGGCGGGCATTTTCGTTGTGATGGACCGCTGCATTTACCGCGATTACAAAAACGAGTATTTAAGTTACGGCGCACCGTCGCCGAACCTATGAAATTGCCATTCACCAAGATGCACGGGCTGGGCAATGACTTTGTCGTGCTCGACGCCACGCGCACGCCGCTGGACTTGAGCGTCGCGCAGTTGCGTCAACTCGCCGATCGTCGTTTCGGCATCGGCTGCGATCAGATTCTGCAGGTCGAGCTGCCGCGCAGCGCCGGTACCGATTTTTATTACCGTATCTTCAACGCCGACGGTGGCGAGGTCGAGCAATGCGGCAACGGTGCGCGTTGCTTCGTGCGCTTTGTGCACGACAGCGGCCTTACGCAGGCCACCGAGATCCGCGTCGGCACTGCCTCGGGTGTCATCGTGCCGCGCCTTGAGGCGGACGGTCTGGTCACCGTCAATATGGGCGCCCCCGTGTTCGAGCCCGCACGCATACCGTTCGAAGCGCCGCAACGCACGGCTACCTATGCGCTGGAAGTCGGCGCGCGCACGGTAGAAATCAACGCGCTGTCGATGGGCAATCCGCATGCAGTGCAGTTTGTCGACGATGTTGATGCAGCGCCGGTCGCTGCAGAAGGGGCGCTGATCGAACGGCACGCGCGTTTCCCCAAACGCGTGAATGCCGGCTTTGTGCAGGTGCTTGATCGCACGCACATCCGTTTACGTGTGTTCGAGCGCGGGGCGGGCGAAACGCTGGCCTGCGGCACCGGCGCTTGTGCCGCGGTGGTCGGCGGTATCCAGCGCGGCCTGCTCGACTCTCGCGTGATAGTTACTACGCGCGGTGGTGAGCTCAGTATATTATGGGAAGGCGAGGGCAGACCGGTCATGAAGACCGGGCCGGCCGTGACCGTCTTCTCGGGGGAAATCGAACTGCAAGCGTAAGAACTCTGGCAGTGTGGTGTGCGGCCGATCGGCGTCCGCGGCGTGCGTATACCAGACCTCTCATTATCAACGTCATGTAAAGCGGCCACTATGACACCCGAAGCAGTTGTGCAGTATCTCAGGCAGCACCCTGAATTTTTTGAAGAGCAGAGTGAATTTCTGGCCACGGTCGCATTGCCCCACCCGCACGGTGGGCGTACTGTTTCGATCAGCGAGCGGCAGATTTTGACGCTGCGTGAAAAAAGCAAACAGTTCGAGAACAAGCTGCGCGAACTGATCCAGTTCGGCGAGGAAAACGACGCCATTGGCGAAAAAATGCACCGCCTCACGCTGGCGATGATGGCGTCGCGCGACGCGGAGTCCGCCATCGTCGCGCTGTATTTACATTTGCGCGAGGATTTCGCCGTGCCGCATGTGGCTATGCGCTTGTGGCCGCAGGGCGTGCGTCCGCAGACGCTGGAATTTTCCGCGGTGAGCATAGCGTCGCGGGATTTTGCGGTTAGTTTGAGCCACCCTTATTGCACGGCGCGGGCGACGGTCGACACCGGTGACTGGTTTGGCGAGCACGCATTACATCTGCGCTCGTTTGCGTACGTCGCCCTCAAGCGCGGGGAAACCCTGGGTTTGCTCGCACTGGCAAGCGAGGATGCGCAGCGCTTCTACCCCGAAATGGGCACGCTCCATCTGCAACGCCTGGGCGAGGTGGCCGCGGCGAGCTTGTTGCGCAGCGCTGAGTAATGGAGGGGCGGTGAGCGGCGACGGTGCGGTACTGGCGACGTCGGCGCGCGACGTCGGCGCGGAGCAGCTGCGCGCCGCTTTCATTGCCCATTTGTCGAACGAACGGCGCCTGAGCGCCAACACCGTTAGTGCTTATGCCCACGATGTGGGCGTGCTGCTCGATCTGGCCGCGGCAACACCGCTGACGACATTGCAAATCCACCAGATGCGTCGCTACGTTGCGCAGTTGCACGCGCGCGGACTCGACGGCCGTAGTCTGGCGCGCATGCTCTCGGCGTGGCGAGGTTTTTTTCGCTATTTGGCGCGTGACCACGGTTTTACCAGCAACCCCTGTGCGGGCCTGCGCGCGCCGAAGTCGAAGAAAATGTTGCCGCAGGCGCTGTCGCCCGATGAGGCGGCGCGGCTAATGGAGATCGCCGGCGATGATGTAATGTCGGTGCGCGACAAGGCGATGTTAGAACTGTTTTATTCATCCGGTTTGCGTTTGTCCGAGCTGACCGGTCTTGCCCCCGATGACGTGAGTTTCAGTGATGCGGTGGTGCGCGTCACCGGCAAGGGCAGCAAGACGCGTGTGGTGCCGGTCGGCACGCAGGCGCTGGCGGCGTTGCGCACGTGGCTGCAGGCGCGTGGAACCTTGCGCAACACCGACCCGATGGCCTTGTTCGTCAACGCCGCCGGTAAACGCGTTTCGCCGCGCACGATCCAATCGCGCATGAAACAGTGGGCGCTGAAGCTCGGCCTCGCCGCTGATCTGCATCCACATATGCTGCGGCATTCGTTTGCCTCGCATGTGCTGCAATCGAGTGGTGACCTGCGCGCCGTGCAGGAAATGCTCGGGCACTCGAGCATTTCCACCACGCAGGTGTATACGCATCTCGATTTTCAATACCTCGCCAAGGTCTACGATGCGGCGCACCCGCGCGCGAAGCGCAAGACCTGAAGGCAGGTGCGTGAGGGGTGAGGCCTAAGGGGGGGTGAAAAACCGCATGCCCTGGGTGCCAGCGGTTAAAATTCTGCATCGCTATTAGTTGGTTACACTTTTTTTTCTCACTCCTTACGCTTCACTTCCCACATGCATCGTCTGATACTCAAGCCCGGTCGCGAGAAATCGCTGAAGCGCCGCCATCCGTGGATTTTTTCCGGTGCGGTAGCCACCATGCCGGCCGGCGTCGAGCCCGGTGAAACAGTAGCCGTGCGTTCGGCCGACGGTGAGTTACTCGCCGTCGCCGCGTGTAATCCGCATTCGCAAATCGTCGGTCGCGTATGGGATTGGCAGGAGCGTGACATTGACGCAGCGTTTTTTCTTGAGCGCGTCGGACGCGCCGCTGCCTTGCGCCAGCGCATGCTGCCCGCTTGCGAGGTAGTGCGTCTGGTGCATGCCGAGGCCGACGGGCTGCCCGGCGTGGTGATCGATCGTTATGGCGATGTCATAGTCTTGCAACTGTCGAGTGCGGGCGCGATGCGCTGGCGCGACGCGATTGTCGATGCGGTGGCGGGGACGCTGCAGCCCAAAACAATCTTCGAACGTTCGGATGCGGATGTGCTGGCGCTCGAGGGCTTGCAGCCGCATATCGGTTTGTTGTCTGGTGTTGCGCCGGCGCCGGAGATGACGGTCAGCGACGCCGGTCTGCGTTTTGAAATCGATGTGCCGCATGGTCATAAGACCGGTTTTTATCTGGATCAGCGTGACAACCGTTCGCACTTACGCGCACTGGCGGCGGGTTGCGAGGTGCTCGATTGTTTTGCTTATAGCGGCGGCTTTACCGTCAACGCGTTGAAGGGCGGTGCGCAGAGTGTCACCGCTGTTGATAGTGCGGGGCCGGCGCTGGAGATTCTTCGTCGTAACGCAGCGCTCAATCAATTGCCCGCACCCGAATGCATCGAGGGTGATGTCTTCCAGGTGCTGCGCAAGATGCGGGATCAGGCGCGACGCTTTGATCTGATCGTGCTTGATCCGCCGAAGTTTGCCCCCACCGCGGCGCATGCGGAAAAGGCCGCCCGTGCTTACAAGGATATTAATCTGCTGGGCTTCAAATTGCTGAGGCCCGGTGGTCTGCTGTTTACCTTTTCTTGTTCCGGTGGCGTTTCGCGCGATCTGTTTCAAAAAGTCGTCGCCGGCGCTGCGCTCGATGCCGGGGTGGATGCGCAGATCGTCCATCACCTGAGCGCCGGCGCCGATCATCCGGTGGCGCTGAATTTTCCCGAGAGTGAATATTTGAAGGGCGTGGTCTGCCGCGTTGGCGGCTGAAAACGCGTTTGCCACAGAGCGCACGAAGGACGTACGACCCGGCGCTTTTTGGATTTTTCTCTGCGTGCTCTGTGATCCCGGTAGTTAGGATTTTGACTTCGGCGGTACGAGATCGACACCGCCGGCATGCCAGGGATTGCAGCGCAATAACCGGTAGAGCGCCAGCCAGCTGCCGCGTAGCGCGCCATGCGTGTCGACTGCTTCCGCCGCATATGCCGAGCAGCTCGGATAAAAGCGGCACTGGCCGCCGACAAAGGGGCTCAGACACAACTGATAGAGGCGGATGGCGAGCAGCAGCAGGCGTTTCATCGGTGGCGTTGTTTGGCCCGGGGGCGATGTGCCCAGTATAGCGTGCCGCCCGCGGCGGCTTCTCCATCAGCTTTACAACCGGGCTTTGATCGGCGTAATCTCTGCCGCAACGACTTGCACTGCAATCAGACTCTTATGACCATCAAGCGCGGATTACTGCAGATACTGCTGGCGGCTTTGCTGCTGGTGGCGCAGCACGTCGCGCTGACCCATGGCTTTAATCACCTGCCGCTTGGTCAGCTCAGCCAGCTTGAGCAAACGCAACAGGACGATAGCGGCAAGAAATCGCCGTCCGGCTTGTGCGATTTTCACGTCGCCTTTGCGCAGGTTTTTAGCGCACTGTCTTCCAGCGCGCTGCCGGTCGGAATTGCGGTCGGCACCGACGAGACCGTTGGCCATGTTGTTGCCTTAACACACACCGTTCTATTCCTTGCGCCGCTCTCCCGCGGCCCTCCCGCCCTCCTCTGAAATCACAAGCGTGGCAGCCGTTTTGTAACGGTTGTCTGATTTATTTGTGTGACGAGGAGAACCACAGTGTTCAAATTGAAATCGATCGCGATCGCAGTGGCGTTCGCATGTGCGTCGCAGCTGCCGGCGCAGGCATATGCGCAGACATCTGCGCAGACATCTGCGCAGAATGGCGAGCTGGGCAACATACGCAGTGAAATAAAACAGATGCGCGAACTGTATGAAAAGCGCATTCAGGAACTCGAGAAACGATTGTCTGAAGCCGAGGCGAAAGCCGGCAAGGCGGAAACTGCGGCGGAAACGGCGGCGGGCAAGGCAGCGCAAAGCGCAAGCAAAGCCGAGACGGCCTCCTCAGCGGCCGCCTCAGCACGCAGCGCGGGAAATTCTTTCAATCCGGCGATGTCGCTCATTCTGCAGGGCACCTTCGCCAAAAGTTCGCGTGACCCGGGTCAATATCAGATCACCGGTTTTGTGCCGTCGGGGGGGGAAGTGGCGCCATCCAAGCGCAGCTTCGGCTTGGGTGAAACCGAACTGCACATGAGCGCCAGCATCGATCCGTATTTCCGCGGCGTCGCGATCATGGCGGTGGCTCCTGAAGGCGCTATTGAGGTCGAGGAGGGTTATTTTCAAACCACCGCTCTGCCGCACGGCTTGACCTTTAAGGGCGGGCGTTATTTTTCCGGCCTCGGTTATTTAAACGAACAGCATCAGCACGCCTGGGATTTTCAGGATGCCCCCTTGGTCTACAAGGCTTTTCTCGGCAACCAGCTCAAGCAGGATGGGGTGCAGCTGAAATGGCTCGCGCCGACTGATTTATTTGTCGAACTGGGCGTCGAACTGACGGCCGGTGACAAATTTCCGGGTAGTGATCGCAATAAAAACGGGGTTGGCGGTAGCGCACTGTTCGGTCACCTCGGTGGTGATATCGGACAGAGCACGGCGTGGCGGGTCGGCGCCTCGCAGTTGTGGACTTCGCCGAAAGACCGCAGTTATAGCGACACCGATACCCTCGGCGGGGCGGTGAACAATACGTTTAGCGGCAGCGCCAAACTATTCGCACTCGATGGTGTGTTGAAGTGGGCACCCAACGGCAACGCGACTTATCGCAATTTCAAACTGCAGGGCGAGTATTTCAAATTACGGCAGGACGGTACGCTGACTTATAACGATAGCGCCGGTAGCGCGGTATTCAATAGTGTCGGTGGTCCCTTGCAGGCCGACCAGACGGGCGGGTATCTGCAAGGCGTTTACCAGTTTTATCCGCGTTGGCGCGCCGGCTATCGCTACGATACCTTGCGCTATGGCAACCTCAGCAATGGCATTGTCAACAGCGGGGCAGGGCCGTCGGCAGCGAATTTCCCGGTGCTGTCGAGCCATAGCCCGATACGCAATAGCCTGATGCTGGATTTCAGCCCGACTGAATTCAGCCGGTTCCGCTTGCAGTTCGCCGCTGATAAATCCCGCCAGGGCGTCACTGACAATCAGGTCATGTTGCAATACGTGCACAGCTTAGGCGCGCACGGCGCGCATAAATTCTAAGGCGCGACCCATATGAAAAAGGACATGCTTATGAAAAACCCCTTGAACAAGCCGGCCCAGCTGAAAAAAAGCCTCACGGTTTTATGTTGTATCGCCGGTTTTGCCTTCACGCCGCCCGTGTTTGCCGCACTGAATATCTTCGCCTGCACCCCGGAATGGGGCGCGCTGGCCAAAGAACTGGCGGGTGAGAAGGCGAATATTTATACGGCCACCAACGCGCTGCAGGACCCGCATCGTGTCGAGGCGCGGCCGAGCCTGATCGCGCGCGCCCGTAGTGCCGATCTGGTGGTGTGCACGGGTGCGGAGCTCGAGGTTGGCTGGCTGCCGTTGGTGCTGACGCAATCCGCCAACCTGAAAATCCGCGTCGGCCAACCCGGCTATTTCGAGGCGGCGCGGTTTGTCACCATGCTTGAGGTCCCGGCCTCGGTTGATCGTTCGCAGGGCGACGTGCATCCGGGCGGTAATCCGCATCTGCATCTTGACCCACGCAATATCGCCAGAGTGGCGGCGGCGCTCGGCGAGCGCATGGCACAGCTCGATGGCACGGAGGCCGAGGCCTACCGCCAGCGCACGAAGAATTTTCTTGAACGCTGGCAGCAGGCTCAGGTACGGTGGGAAAAGCTTGCTACGCCGCTAAAGGGGATGTCGCTCATCGTCTATCACAGGAATCTGTCGTATTTGATCGCCTGGCTGGGTCTGCGCGAACTCGGTTCGCTCGAACCCAAGCCGGGGATGCCGCCGACCGCCGGCCATCTTTCGGAGTTGCTGGCCTTGTTGAAACGCGAGCCGGCGCGCGCGATTGTGCTTGCTACTTATAACGATCCGCGCGGCGGCGAATGGCTCTCCGGGCAGACGAAGACCCCCATGGTGATACTGCCTTTCACCGTCGGCGGTAACGACAAGGTGAAGGATCTGTTCACCTTGTTTGATGACAGCATCGCGCGTTTGCTGGCAGTCAAATGAATACTGACGGCCTCGACCTCGCCATACTCTGGCCTGCCTTGGTGGCGGGGTTGCTGGTCGTCGCCACCCATGTGCCGCTCGGGATACAGGTGCTTGGCCGTGGCATCGTCTTCATTGATCTGGCGATTGCGCAAATCGCCGGGCTCGGTGTGGTGGCCGCCGATTTGCTCGGTTTCGAGGCGCACGGCTGGGCGGTACAGGTGTCGGCTTTGAGCGCCGCACTGGCCGGCGCTCTCTTGCTGACCTGGACTGAGAAGCGCTGGGCCGAAGTGCAGGAGGCCATTATCGGTGTCACGTTTATTCTTGCCGCCAGTGGCGCGCTGATTCTGCTCGCCAGCAATCCGCATGGCGCCGAGCATTTGAAGGAGTTGCTGGTTGGCCAAATTTTATGGGTCAATCCGGCCCACCTGCCGCTGGTCGCACTGGCCTACGCGGCCGTCCTGCTCGTCTGGTTTATGCTGCGCGAACGCATGGGGCCCATTGGTTTCTACTCGCTGTTCGCCTGCGCGGTGACGGTCTCGGTGCAACTGGTCGGCCTCTATCTGGTGTTTACTTCGTTAATCGTGCCGGCGCTGGCGACGCGCACCCTAACGCGGTGGCGTTTACTCGCCGCTTATGGCGTGGCGGCGTCCGGTTATGCGCTGGGCCTTCTGCTCTCGGCGCTTACCGACTGGCCGTCGGGGCCGGCGATCGTCTGGGTAATGACGGTGGTCGCAGTGGGGTTTCATGCCCTTGCCCCGGCCGCCGTGCGGGCGCGCTGACCCACGGGCGTCCGTTTTTTCATTGCGTGACAGCCGCAGCGCCTTCGCGCTAAAGTGCCGCTCGGTCGCTGTTGACCTGCGATAACGCGTGTGCCCGAGGCCGCCATCATCATGCACGATCACACCCGACATACCCCGCACGACCATCACCACGGTCACAAAGACCACCACCACCATCACGTGCCGCGGCCTGATGCGATGCGCGCGTTTGCGCTCGGCATCGCACTGAACATTGCGTTTGTGGTCGTCGAGTGGGTGTTCGGCGTGATGGCTGGTTCGCTCGCCCTGATTGCCGACGCCACGCATAACTTTGGCGACGTGCTCGGCTTGATGCTGGCCTGGGGTGCGGCTTCGCTGGCGCGGCGGCCGCCGTCGGCGCGTTATACCTACGGGCTGGGCGGATCAACCATTCTGGCGGCACTCGCCAATGCGATGTTGCTGCTGGTGGCGATCGGCGGCATTGCCTGGGAAGCGGTGCACCGCTTCGATGCCGTTGGCGCGGTCGACGCGCCGATCGTGATCTGGGTTGCCTTGTTTGGCGTGCTGATTAACGTAGCGACCGCCTGGCTCTTCATGGCCAGCGGCAAGCACGACCTCAATATGCGTGGCGCTTATCTGCACATGGCCGCCGATGCGGCGGTGTCGCTGGGCGTGGTGCTCGCCGGCATTGGCATGATTTATAGCGGCTGGCCCTGGCTCGATCCGCTGGTCAGTCTGGTGATCGTCGTGGTCATTTTTGTCGGCACCTGGGGCTTGTTGCGTGATTCCGTGCGTATGGCGCTGCAGGCGGCACCCGAACATATCGACACTGGCGGTGTGCGTACTTACCTTGCTTCCTTGCGCGGCGTATCGGAAGTGCATGACTTGCACATTTGGGCGATGAGTACCGTTGAAACGGCGATGACGGCGCATCTGGTGATGCCGGCGGGGCACCCCGGCGATGATTTTTTTGCCGAGGTCGTTGAGCATATCGAGCATGCTTTTGAAATCGGCCATGTCACGATTCAGATCGAGACTGGCCGTGCCTGCGCGCAGGCCCCCGACCACGTGGTCTAAGCGTGGCGGGACTTGAAATGCGCGCTGCCGCCCCAACCTCGCTTGCTCAGTTAATATGCAATCACGCTGGCCTCGGTGGCGGCGGATTTTTCAGTCGATCACACAGGTAGTTTCCATGGAACAATTTCACGGCACCACCATTGTTTCGGCGCGGCGCAGTAATCGCGTGGCGCTCGGCGGCGACGGCCAGGTGACTTTTGGCAACATTGTGCTCAAAGCGAGTGCGCGCAAGGTGCGCCGGCTCTATGAGGACAAAATACTCGCTGGCTTTGCCGGCGGCACCGCCGATGCGTTCACCCTGTTCGAGCGCTTCGAAGCGAAGCTCTCCAAACATCAGGGCCATTTGCTGCGTTCTGCCGTCGAGCTGGCGAAAGACTGGCGTACCGACCGCATGCTGCGACGGCTGGAGGCGATGCTGGTGGTGTGCGATACGCAAAGTTCGCTGATCATCTCCGGCAATGGCGATGTGCTCGAACCCGAGCAGGGGCTTGTCGCGATCGGCAGCGGCGGCCCGTATGCGCAGGCGGCAGCACGCGCGCTGCTCGAAAATACACCAATGCCGCCCGAGGACATCGTCAAGAAAGCGCTGACCATCGCCGGCGATCTGTGTATCTACACGAATCAGCAGCATACGATTGAAATACTTGAGTGAGGGGTGAAGCGTGATGTGTAAGGGGTGACGCGTCACGACATCCCGCGGTTTCCTCTCTACCACCACGTCAAACCTTGATCGATAGCCACGCAAATCCGAACGTCTGACCTACACCTTCCTACCCCTAACTTCTCACCGCTCACACCTCCCACACCTCCCACACCTCCCACACCTCCCACACCATGTCCGACACCTCACTTCTCACGCCTCACGGCTCGCTCCCCATGACCCCGCAGGAAATCGTCCACGAACTGGACAAACACATCATCGGTCAGGCTGATGCCAAACGCGCAGTGGCGATCGCCCTGCGCAACCGCTGGCGCCGCCAGCAGGTGCCCGAGCCGCTGCGCCATGAAATCACCCCGAAGAATATATTGATGATCGGGCCGACCGGGGTCGGCAAAACTGAAATCGCACGCCGTCTGGCACGGCTGGCGAACGCGCCTTTTATCAAGGTCGAAGCGACCAAGTTCACCGAGGTGGGCTACGTCGGCCGCGATGTCGACACCATCATTCGCGATCTGGTGGAGAGCGCGATCAAACTCACGCGTGAAGAGGCCACCCGCCGCGTGCGTATGCAGGCCGGGGATCAGGCCGAGGAACGCATACTCGATGTGTTGCTGCCCGCCGCGCGTGATGGTGTGGCTGCCGACAGCGACGGGCCGACGCGGCAGAAATTCCGCAAGAAGCTGCGCGAGGGCGAACTCGATGACAAAGAAATTGAAATCGACGTTGCTACACCGCAGGCGCAGATGGAAATCTTTGCGCCGCCCGGCATGGAAGACCTGACCACGCAGATTCAGGGCATGTTTCAAAACCTTGGCAGTGGCAAGCGCAAGACGCGCAAGCTGAAAATCCGCGAGGCGATGAAAATGCTCACCGAGGAAGAAGCCGGCAAGCTCGTCAATGACGAGGAACTCAAATTACAGGCGGTTGCGAATGTCGAACAGAACGGCATCGTCTTTCTCGACGAAATTGACAAAATCACCAGTCGTAGCGAAGCCGCGGGCGCTGATGTCTCGCGCCAGGGCGTGCAGCGCGACCTGTTGCCGCTGGTTGAGGGCACAACCGTTTCAACCAAGTACGGCATGATCAAGACCGATCACATTCTGTTTATTGCGAGCGGTGCATTTCATCTGGCCAAGCCTTCCGATTTGATCCCCGAGCTGCAGGGCCGTTTTCCGATTCGTGTTGAGTTGACCAACCTGACGGTGAACGACTTCGAACAGATACTCACCAACACCGACGCCTGCCTGACGCGCCAGTACGAGGCGCTGATCTCGACCGAAGGCGTTAAGCTTGAGTTTCAGGCGAGTGCCATCAAGCGGCTGGCGGAAATCGCCTGGCAGGTCAACGAAAAAACCGAAAACATCGGCGCCCGCCGTTTGCATACGGTGATGGAAAAGCTGCTGGAGGATGTGTCGTATGACGCAGCCAAACATTCCGGGCAGAGTATTGTCATCGACGCCGACTATGTCGATCAGCGGCTGAAAACACTGGCGCAAAGCGAGGATCTGGCGCGTTACGTGCTGTAGCGCGCGGTTGAATTGCTTTGCGGCGACGGCGTTTGCTATAATCCGCGCCAGTCATGAGATCAACCCTCACACGCACATTCGCCACCTGGCTGGCCATACTGGCCATGGGCCTCAACGGTCTGTGGCCGTTGCTCGCCAACGCCGCGCCGCGCGAATTTGTCGCGCCGCTCTGCTCGATGGTCGGCACCACGATGGCGGTGGATGCGAGCGGTATGCCGGCGCAACCGGCGCCTGCCAAATCCCCCGCAGCGCATTGCCCGTTCTGCAGTACTAGCAGTGATCACAATCCGGGATTAGCGACAGTCGGGGTTATCGCACTCGCACCACCCGTCGCCCAGTTTCAGCGAGCGATGATCGTTACTGAACCTGCTGCTTCCTCTGTTGTCCTTGCCGCCGCTCCGCGCGGCCCACCTTCCCGCCTGATCTGACCTGAACTCGCGTTTGTTCTTTGAGAGAACAAACGCCTCTTTCATACGCCGGCGCCTGCCGGCACAGGGCCATCGGGGGAACTCCGTGTCAAATATCGAGTATCGGTCGGGTGCCAGGCATGCGCCGCGCATCGGCAAACCCTTTTTTAGTATGCAGAACAGCGCTGCACAGGGCACAGCCGTTGGTGTCGCAAGGAATGACTATTTTCAAATTGCCAGCCGCGTCATGGCGGCCACTGCCGTGGCGGCGCTCTGTCTCGGCAAAGGCGCGCATGCGGCCGAGCCGCTGGCGGTGAAGGAACTCGACTCCGTGGTAGTGGCGGCCAGCCGCAGTGAGACGCGGGTTGAAGACATGCCTTTGCATACCACGGTGATTACCCAGGAAGAGATTCGTAAATCACCGGCGCAAAGTCTCGACCAATTGTTACGCAATGTGCCAGGATTCAATTTCAGCGGCATTCCGGCAGCGCAATCCGACCCCACCGGACAATCGACGAAGATGCGCGGTCTGGGCAATGCGAAGGTGCTGATGTTGCTCGACGGCGTTCCCATACATGACCCGTTTTACCTGACCACACAGTGGTTCAAGGTGCCGATGTCGACCATAGCCCGCGTTGAAATCGTGCGAGGTGGTAATTCCAGTTTGTGGGGAAATATGGCGGTCGGTGGCGTAGTGAACATTGTGACGCGCCGTGTTACTGATAACTCTGGCGAAGTGTCGCTGAGTGTAGGCAATCAGGGTACCAGCAATGTTTCAGCGGTGAAAAATTTCAAGGTGTCGGACGCCCTTGGCTTTACGCTGTCACTCGATCGCTTTGACACCAATGGTTACCAGCAGACGCCCGACGCTTATCTGTGGCGTTTTCCGGCCAAACAGTCCAACAGTGCGCTGAATTCCAATGTGCAACTGACGACGTATTTTCAGCCGTCGGCTGATTTGAAGGGATTGCTGCGCTTGGGTTATCACGAGCAGGATCAAAATATCAATTATCAATACGGCCGTAACTTGCAGCGTGATCCTGATTTTTCCGCCAGCTTGAACAAGACCTTTGAGAAAAACGCCAGCCTCGACGTGACGGCATGGGCGCAAAACGTGAGTTTTGAAAAATATAACGGTGCGAGTTGTTACTGGCAGCCGGCGGGCACCAGATGTCCGACCAGTTCAAGCGTGACGCCGGCCAACATCAACAATAATATTATTCAGTACTGGAGCCAATACGGTTCGCAGCGCTACCGTGAACGCGGCGGCGCGACGGTGTATTCACAACCGATGAGCGGTCGTTGGGGCGGTTTCCAGCTGGGCGCCGATTACCGCAAGCTGGCGGCCACAGACTTGGAGTATTTTTATTCGGCGCCGACGGTATTGACCAATCTGCAGAACTTCAACAGCAGCACGCTGGGTAAAGGCGAGCAAACGTTCGAGGGTTTTTTCGGCCAGACAAAAATTGTGCCCTATGATGCGCTCGAAATCACGCTAAGCGGACGCCACGACAGCTGGACCAACGGCAATCGCAGCAACACGCGGACCACGGCTGCTGGTGTGTTGACCGGTGGTGCGGTGCCGGATTTGACCAAGACGGCGTTCAATCCGAGTATCGCGGCACGTCTTGATCTCAGCGATCGTCTGGCGCTGCGTGGCGCGGCTTACAAGTCGTTCCGTGCGCCGGGCTTTAACAACATCACGCGAACCTATGGTACGGGCACCAGTACCAATATTGCCAACCCCGATCTCGAGCCGGAAACGCTCAAAGGTTGGGAGGCGGGGGCTGATTTCAACAGCGGGCCGTTGCAGCTGGGCGCGACCTATTTTCTCTATAACATCGACAAAATGATCGCGACCTATACGGTGCAGGCGACATCTGCAAATATCCCTGCCCAGGTGACGACGATATGCGGCGCGGTGGTGGCCGGCAGTTTTTCGAATTGCTCTGCGAGTTCGGTCAAGTACTACACCAACGATCAGGATGGCCAGTCGCACGGTGTCGAATTAACCGGGCGTTGGACGGTGAATTCAAGTCTCAGTGTGGATGCCAGCTACACGCGCACCGAAACCTATCTGACCCGTCGCGGGTCGATCGTCACCGATCCCTTGGGCGTGCAGATTGCCGGCACGCCGAAAGATGTGGCCACGCTGGGTGCCACCTGGCGGCCGCTCGAGAAGCTGCGCACCTATGCCGAGGCACGCTATGTCGGACCGATTCCGGTTGATACCACCAGTGTCGCCAACACAGTGTTCACACAGGGCGGTGCCACGGTCTTTAACGCCAGTGCAAGTTACGTGTGGGACAAAACTACCGATATCTTCGCCAGCGCGGTCAACCTGTTAAATAAGGAATACAGCGAAAACAGCTATACCTACAGCCAGTCGTACAATCGAACGTTATCGATGCCGCGTTTGATCAATGTCGGCGTCAAGTTACGTTTCTAGCGCTGACCTTGGCAGGCGATTCATTTGATGAGTTGATAAATGGCCGGTGCCTGTCTGCCTCCAAGGCTGACGGTATCGCGAAGGGATGAACGCCATGTTTGTTCGCATGAACAAGATGATGAAGTCGCTGCCACGGTGCTTTGCGCTGCTGGGCGTGTCGTTGGTGTTTTGTGCGCCAACGGTGGCCCAGCACGCTGGTCATCATGCGGTGACGCAGACGGGGCATGCAGCGCGCCCTGATCTCGGTGCCACCGCGGCCTTTGATGCGCGTGGCGTGCTGTGGGCGGCGCATAAAGACAACGGTCATGTGGCGGTCAGCCGCTCGGATGATGCCGGTCGCACGTGGTCCAAACCGGTATACGTCAACGCGGTGGCCGAGCCCACCGACACGGGCGGTGATGCGCGGCCCAAGATGGCCATCGGTGCCGGCGGTCAGCTCTATGTGACGTGGACGCGTCCGCTCGCCAAGCCGTATACCGGCGAGATTCTCTTTTCACGCTCGGTGGATGAGGGTCGCAGTTTCAGTCCGGTGATGACTGTGCACGCCGACCGTCAGCAGATCACCCACCGTTTTGACGCTATCACAGTGAATAAGCAGGGACAGATTTTTGTGGCGTGGATCGACAAGCGTGACGGTGTGGCGGCGGCACACATGAAGAAAGACTACCGCGGGGCCGCCGTCTACTATGCGGTGTCGGATGACAACGGCGCAAGTTTTCGCGGTGACTACAAACTCGCCGAGCACAGCTGTGAATGTTGTCGCATCGCCCTGCTCGCACAAGACGACGGCAGCGTAATGGCACTCTGGCGGCATGTTTTCGCACCGAATATCCGCGACCATGCGCTGGCCCGTCTGACGCCTGATGGGCGTGCGGGCACGGTGCGTCGCGCCACCTTTGATGACTGGCGCGTAGACGTGTGTCCGCATCACGGCCCTTCGCTGGCGCAGGATGCCGCAGGCCGTCTACATGCGGTGTGGTTCACCCAGGCGGCGAAAAACAGTGGTGTTTTTTATGGGCGCCTGCGCGAGGGCGGTGTCGAATGGCAGCGCCGTGTCGGCGGCCAAACCGCCGAGCATGCTGATCTTGCCGCGACAGGCAACAGAGTCGCGCTGGCATGGAAAGAATTCGACGGCGAGCGTTCGCGTCTGCGCGCCATGATTTCCGACGACGGTGGCGAACATTGGCGTGAGCATGAACTGGCGGCGACCGCCGGTGCTTCGGACCAGCCGCGTGTGCTGGTGCGCGCGGGCGCCTTCCATGTGTTCTGGAACACGCGTCGCGAGCCGCTCTTGACGGTGCCTTTGCCATGATGAAAAAGACCTTGCACGTTACGCTTGCGGTGTTGGCGCTGTGCTTCGCTGTAAACGCGCACGCCAACCATATCGAGATCAAGCCTTTCGACACCGCTAGCATGGAGGCGATACACGCGCAGTACAAGGGCCGGCCCTTTGTGCTGAGTTTCTGGGCGACAACCTGCGATCCTTGTCGCAAGGAGATGGGCTTGTGGCGTGCGCTTAAGTTGCGCTATCCCGCTATGCCGATTGTACTGGTGGCGACGGACGGTCCTGCTGATCAGGCGGCCGTGACGGCGTTTCTCATGCGCTACAATCCGGGACCGGCAAAGCACTGGATGTTCGCCGACGAATTCACCGAGCGCTTGCGTTATACGGTCGACAAGAGCTGGCGTGGTGAAATGCCGCGTACTTATTTTTTTGATGCCGCCCACGCGGCTGAAGCGCAAAGCGGTTTGCTTGAGCGGCGGCCGGTGGAACAATGGTTTGTCCGTCATAGCGGACGTGCGCGCTGAGATTGTTTATTCTGGAGAGTGTCATGCGGATTCAAGGTATCAAAAACAAATTGTTTGCCATCGCGTTGGCCATGCTCGCAGTCTCCCCTGTGCTGGCGCAATCGGGTGTTGAAGTGAGTAACGCCTGGGCGCGTTCAACAATCGCAGCGCAAAAAACCAGCGGCGTCTATCTCGATATCCGTAGTGCCGCAGCGGCGCGGCTGGTTGGTGTGGCGAGCCCTGCTGCGGCGCGTGTTGAGTTGCATAATATGAAGATGGAAGGCAGCGTGATGAAGATGTCTTCCGTCGCAGGCATTGATCTCGCCGCCGGACAGACAGTCAAACTAGCCCCGGGCGGTTATCACGTCATGCTGATCGATTTAAAACAGCCGCTAAAGGCGGGCGACAGCGTACCGCTGACGCTGACACTGGAGCGCGCCGATAAAACGCGTACCACGGTCGAAACCAAGGCGGCGGTGCGTGATATGGCCGCCATGGCTGGCGTGCATGACATGCACAAGGGGCATTAGCCTAACGCGCAACAACCACCGCCCTGATGCCTGTTGATTCCTTGATTTTTGCCGAGGTTGTATTGTGCGGTTATGTTTTTGGTGCGGCGTCGGCTGTGTTGGCCAGATAAGCTGCGTTGCGTCCGGCCAGCCGGCCTGATGTAAACGCCCAGCCGAGATGGTGGCCGTGTCCTTCGGCCATAAGGCCGCCGAGTGCGACGGTGCCGGCGCCAAACAACCCCGGAATCGGTTGCTTGTCCTCGCGCAGAATTTGAAAGCGTTCATTGATCGCCAATCCGGTGTCGGTCCCCATGGCAAAACAGCTCACCGGTCCCATCGCGTAGAAGGGCCCCTCTTCAATGGTCAGCGCATCGACGGCTATCCCGTTTTTGCCCGCGCTATCTGCCAATGTGGCATTGCGTTCGTGTACCGCTGCCGTCAGCGTTTTCGCCTCGACACCGAGTTTCTGCGCAAGCGCCTCAAGAGTCAGTGCTTTGTTAAAGACATCCTTGCGGCTGCGTTCATAATCCGGAACATAAGCGTAAGCCACGCCGGGGGCGGTTGAAACAAAGTAGGGAAAAGCTGAAAAGCGCTTTGCCAGCCGTGCATCGAAGACAATGTAGGCGTGCTGGTCGGGTTGCTCGACCAGCTTGTATTCCGGGTGGTCGAGTTCGTCGCAGAAACGCGCGCCGCGTTTGTTGACCAGGATTGCACCGTTGGCATACAGCGTTGCCTGCGCTTCGAGCACTGTTGTCAGAAAACTCATGATGAAGGGGCGGAGCAGGCGCGCCGGCATGTAATCGAGAGAGAATGCCATAAACCGTGTCAGGATGCGCCACGGTGGCAGCATGCGTACCAGCGTGCGTTTTTGCGGAGCAATAAAGCGAATGCGCGCATAAGCCATATGAGAATTAAGAATATGCGCACCAAGTGCCATCGCCATGACATGGCCGTCGCCCGTATTCGCCGGGTTGCAGGACGACTTCATGTTTACTAACTCGGGTCGGGCGTAACGCTGTTTCATCTCCTTGCCAGAACTGAAATCACCGCAGGAAAGAACCACACCGCCGCGCGCGCGGTATTGCTCGATGACACCATCATCGGTCACGCACTCGACACCTTCAACGCGTGCATTATCAGTAATAAAGCTTTTGGCGCGGCGTCGCGTACGAATGTCAACACCGAGGGCCCGAGCACGTTTCTCCAGCCAGTAACCATAGGCGCGGGAATTCGGCAGTACGTTGTGCATGCGCGGCTTGCGGTGTGGCAGTTCCAGGGTGGGGCCGAAGAAACGCACACCAATCGACTCCAGCCAGCGCAGCGTATCGTTGACGTTATCGACCAGAATGCGGCGTAACACAAGGTTGTCGTGGTTTTCAAAGTTGCGCCATTGGGTTTTTTTTACCGCATCAGCGAACTTGCCGGCATCCTCGAAGTGATCGTCCGGATTGTCCTTGATACCTTTGCGAATCTGGTGAGGTGTGCAGGTCGCCGAGATCGAGCCTATCGACCAGATGGTAGAGCCGCCGATGGCCGGATTTTTTTCCACCACGATGACCTTGCGTCCACGAGTGGTTGCTTCGATCGCCGCGGCAAGGCCCGAACCGCCGCCGCCAATCACGATAACGTCCGCAATATATTCATGCGGGTTGGTGGCGTGTGTGTGGCCTGCGTCCTGCGGATCGCTGTTCATGGCTTTCGATGCTCCTCACGACAGTCGCCCAGTGTTGTCTTCTGGTGCGTAGTCAGTTGATCTTATGTTTCACAAATAATAGCGGTAGTGCGCTTTGCAGGTCAATGCGGCCGATGGATATCGACGGTAATGGGCTCTGCGAGTCGACGGGAATCGGGTTTGGTCTGTTGCATGGCGCGCAAAGGTTTCGTTGAGTGAGAATATAATGCTTGTTATTCCAATGTCGTTTTCCTATATACTAAAAATCGGTGGTACAAAATAATTAAGCTGCTCTAACCAATTACGGGATGAAGCATGCGCCATGTTCGGAAGACTCACCACATTGGGCTGTTGACGCCATCGTCAAACACGACGCAGGCGCCCGAATTTATCGAGGTTCTGCCGCCGACTGTTGCGCTGCATAGTAGCCGCTTGAGTCTGACCAGTATCGATCCCGATCAAACCGAACGCATAGTCGAAGAGCTTGAGAAAGAGAGCCGCAAACTCGCCGACGCCGATGTTGACGTTATCGTGCTGGCAGCGACAGCGCCGTCATCGCGTAAAGGCAGGGGTTATGACCGCGAGCTAATACGGCGCATCGAGCAGGCCTCCGGGAAGCCGGCTACTACTGCATCGACTGCCTTGCTCGAGGCAATGGCATTGCTCGGTGTGCGCCGCCTCGCGATCGGTTCTCCTTGGACGGACGCCGTCGACAAAATCACGGTGGCTTTTTTGCAGGCCAACGGAGTCGAAGTGGTGTACCACGAGGCAATGGGGATTGTTCGCAATAATGAGGTTGGACGGCTTGATCCGGAAACCGCGTACGACATGGGATGTCGTGTGAATCGCGCGGATGCCGATGCAGTGATGCTGTCGTGCGGCAACTGGTGGACGATGAGCGTGGTCGACCGATTGGAGGAGAAAATCGGCAAGCCGGTGCTGACTACGAACGGTGTGAGTATTTGGGCGGCGCTACGTATTCTTCGTGATTACGACAGCATTGCTGGCTATGGCCGACTCCTGCGCGATGGGTTGGGGACGTCGGTGGTCTGAGCAGGCCTGCTACAAATCACGCGAAGCCACCCCTGGGAGATTGCCATGCACCGCTCGTTTAAAGTCATCGCGATTGCTTCATTCTTAGCCACAATAGCCGCAGGATCTGCGCCGGCACAAACTTATCCTAACCGGCCGGTGCGGGTAATTGCGCCCTTCACCACAGGCAGTGCCGCTGATTCTCTGGCGCGTGTGCTCGGCCAAAAGCTGACCGATGTTTGGGGGCAGCAGATGGTGATTGATAACCGGATCGGTGCCAATGGCATGATCGGTACCGAGGCTGTCGCTAAAGCCCCGCCCGACGGCTACACCATACTACTCAACAATATTAGCCTTGCCATTAACCCGGCGCTCTACAGCAAGATGCCCTACAACACTCTCGCAGATTTTGTGCCGGTATCATTGACGGCGGCGATTCTGCTCGCACTAGTTGTACATCCTTCACTGCCGGTACATTCGGTCAACGAACTGGTGACGTTGGCCCGCGCGCGACCCGGGCAGCTTAACTACGCCTCTGGAGGTAATGGTAGCGCCCAGCATCTGCCTATGGAAATGTTGCGTGTGGCGACCGCAATTAATCTCGTGCATGTGCCGTATAAAGGCCTTGGGCCGGCGTTTAATGATGTCCTCGGAGGACAGGTACCGGTCATGTTTGCCGGCGTTTCGAACGTAGTTCCTTATATGCAAAGCAAACGCTTGCGCGTAATCGCTGTGGGCAGTGCGAAGCGCACACCTGCCTTGCCCGAGGTGCCGACGGTTGCTGAAGCAGGTATCCCAGGATTTAACTTCGATGCCTGGACCGGTTATCTTGCGCCTAGCGGGACGCCTAAGGAAATAGTCGCCAAACTGCATGCCGACATTACCCGTACGCTGGGTGCGCGCGATGTCCAGGAAAAGCTGGTGGCACTGGGTTTTGATCTGGTTGGAGGTAATTCCGATGAATTCGCCGCACTAATGAGAAACGACATTACGCGCTTGGCAAAGCTCATCAAGGACAGTGGTATCCACGCGGATTGATCTGGCGGCGGGTAAAGCCAGGGAAGAGCTTTACCCGCGCTATAAAATGACGCGATTGATGTGCCTACTTTTGCAGATCAATGTGGCGGGCAGCGGAGGGCTGCGTACTGGCTGGTTTGAAACAAGGCGATTGAATGAGCAACGTTACCGCGGCACTTGCGTCCTATATCAAGTCATCAACTTTTGAGGCGTTGCCTGCTGGGATTCGGCGCCAGGGGGCACGTGCATTTGTCAACTGGGTGGGCTGTGCGGCAGGCGGCGCCCGCGAAGAGGTAGTCGAGCAGGCGCTGGGTTTTTTCTCGGAATTCAATGGCGCATGCGACACCACGTTGGTAGGGCGTCGCGAAAAGCTTGATCTGCTTAACGCGACCTATATCAACACGCTTGGCTCGACCGCGCTGATGTTTAATGATACTCATGCGGCCACAGTTGCGCACCCGATTGCGCCGGTCGCCGCTGCGTTGCTCGCGCTTGCTGAGAGGCAGACCGTGCATGGCCGCGATTTTATGCTTGCACTCATTCTCGGCATTGAAGTGCAATGCCGGGTTGGCAATATGCTGTGTGTGCCGCCAGCCGAGTGCGCGGTTGGCCTTTCGATGGGAGGCCTGGTGGGAGGTATCGGCGCGGCAGTCGCGGTAGCTCGTGTCCTCGCGCTGGATGAAAAAGCCATCGCCACGGCGATTGGTCTGGCGGCCAACCATGCCTCGGGGTTGCGACAGGCGCATGCATCGATGGCAAACAGTCTGACTCCTGCGCATGCGGCCCGTTGCGGTCTGATGGCAGCTCTGATGGCCGCGCGTGGTATCGACTGCAATCAAAACATGCTCGAAGGCAAGAAAGGTTTTGGCTTTTCTTTTGGCCACCAACCTAATTTTGATGCCACTATCGCGCAGCTTGGTTTGCACTATGAGATCGATAGCCTATCCTATAAGCCTTATCCCTCGGGATTTGTGAGCCATCCAGTGATTGAGGCCTGTCTGGAGATTGCACAACAGGAGGGTTTTGATACAGCTCGCGTCGAGCGCATCGAATTGACCGTCAATCCGGTTGCGGCCCAGTTGATGGACCGACCGCAGCCCGACGATCTTGCCGCTGCGCTGATGAGCGTGCAGCACTGGGCGGCGGTTGCGCTGGTCTGTCGTGCCGCCGGTGTTGCGCAGATGACGGCAGCCGTCGCGGGGATGGCTGCTGTCGTCGGTTTGCGGCGAAAGGTGACGCTGATACTGAATGCGACGATGGGTAGCGACGCCGCGCATGTGCGGGTCGTATTCGCCGGTGGCGAACACTGCGAATCGCGGGTGTTGCACTGCCGTGGTAGTGCCGCGCGGCCGATGAGCGATGCAGATCTCACGAACAAATCACGCGCGCAGCTACTCACCGTGTTTGCGCCGCTGGAGGCTCAAAAAATTCTGGATGAATGCTGGCGCATTGAAGAGTCGCCGGCGGTTGGTACGTTATGTAACCTTTTACGCAGCGATGGTGCGCGAGGCGAAACGCAGATGCTGGGGGAACACTGAAGTAATGGCCGATATCCATATTGCTGTGATTGGTGCAGGTGCCGTCGGCGGCTACGTTGGCGGTAGTCTCGCGCGTGCCGGTATGATGGTGACGCTTGTTGATGCGTGGCCGGAGCATATTACGCAGATCCGGCGTGATGGATTACGGTTGAGCGGAACCCAAGGTACTCATATCGTTCATCTGAACGCGATGCATATTTGTGATGTTCAACGACTGATCGCAAAGCCGGTCGACATCGCTATTATTTGTACTAAAGCCTTCGATACTGCCTGGGCCGTCACGCTGATCAAGCCGTATTTGTCCGCCTCCGGTTACGTCGTCTCGATGCAAAACGGGATTAATGAGGATTGCGTTGCTGCGGTCGTCGGTTGGGACAGAACGGTTGGTTGTGTGATGAATACAATAGGCGTGGCCTTGCTTGAGCCGGGACATATCACGCGATTTCGAACGCCTGGTGACGCTGCTAATACGGTCTTTCTCGTGGGTGAACCGCATAGGGGTTTGACGGCGCGCGTTCTGGAACTGGCCCACTTTCTCGGCGCCGTTGACGTGTCTGCCTCGACCGCGAGTTTATGGACTGAGCGCTGGACGAAGCTGGTGACCAATGCCATGCAGATGGGGATTCTCGCCGCCACTGGGCTGACTAAGCAGGAAGTTAACGATTGGGCCGCGTCACGTCGCCTGATGATACGCGCCGCGGCTGAGGGAATCTCCGTCGGGCGCGCCTGTGGCTTTGAGGTGGGCGCTATCGTAAAAGTGGATCCGCAGTATTGGCTGTTGGCGGCCTCTGGTGATGGTTCTAGCGTTTCTATTGTAGAGGCGGGTCTGCATGCCTATTTGAACCGCCTGACCGATGCAGGCCGGCGCGAACGCGACTCGATGGGGCGTGACGCGGTTGCGGGGCGGCGTACCGAGGTTGATTTTATCAATGGTCTTATTGCAGCGCGCGGTGCAGAGTGCGGCGTAGCGACACCGGTCCATGGCGGGCTGACAGGAATTATTCATCGTATCGAGCGAGGTGTATTGGCCGCCAATAGAAACAACATTCTGCCGTTATGCTGAGTAGGGCGCGCGCTTGCTGTAGCGTCCTCTCATTGTTCTTCAATTTCATGGGGGAGAGCGTGTGTGTTGAAACTGTATTCAGTTAGCGGATTGATTGCTTTTGTAACCGCTATGGTTACCTCTACAGCGGCGCAGTCCCAGGCGGGCTTTCCTGTTAGGCCGATACGCATCGTTACAGCGGCGGTCGGCGGTGCCAGTGATTTCACCGCACGCCTGCTGGCGCAGGGGCTGGGTAACAGCTTTGCGCAACAGGTGATTGTCGATAATCGTGGGGGTGCCAGTGGCATTATCGCTGCGCAGATCATCGCCAAGTCGCCGCCTGATGGTTATAACCTGCTCTTGTTTACTAGTCCGATTTGGTTGCTGCCGCTTTTGCAGGACAACGTGCCTTATGACCCGGTGCGCGATTTCGCGCCGGTGTCAATGACTGACAGTTCGCCCAGTGTATTGGTCGTGCATCCCTCATTACCGGTGAAGTCGGTTCGCGAATTGATTGCCCTCGGCAAGTTGCGTCCGGGTGAGCTTAATTATTCACGTGCCTCCGCAGGAGGGCCATCGCATCTGGGGGCGGAACTCTTTAAATCGATGGCAGGCGTCAACTTTGTGCCGGTACCATACAAGGGTGGCGGACCTGCATTGCTTGCTGTTTTGGGAGGGGAGGCGGAGCTGACTTTCGCCAGTGCGGGTGCCGCGGCTGCGCCGCTCAAGTTGAATCGGGTGCGTGCGCTTGCGGTTACGAGCGCCGAGCCTTCACGATTGTTTCCCGGTGTTCCGACTATTGCTGCCGCCGGACTTCCTGGATTTGAATCCGTGCTTGTAAACGCGCTGTTTGCGCCGGCTGGAACTCCTGCCGCAGTGATTAACAGCCTCAGCCAGGAAGTCATGCAGTTTTTGCGCAAGCCGGAGATAAAAGAGCGATTTTTTGCAACCGGCATGGAGAGTGTTGGTAGCTCGCCGGCGGAACTTGAGGCGGTTGTGAAATCGGATATGGTGAAGTGGGGACACTTAATTAAGACTGCCAGGATACGCATCGAATAATATTTCACGTATTCGGAGATGGATTGGAGTGCTTCCTGTCTTTAGGTTCATTTAGTCGTTTTTTAGTGAAACGCGTATTGACAGGTAAATTGGTTGTAGTGCGCAGTTAAACACTGCAAAATTAATAGCAACAAGCCGTCTTCGAAGACGGCAGCGACAAACGATTTTCCAAACGAAAAACAAAAATATCGAGGATTCGGCGGATGGTTTTTACGTCTGTGGTTTACTTCGAACAGGCGCCTTTACGAGAGGAGTATCAAATGCGATTCATGTATTGTCACGTCATCATCACGTCGTTGTCGCTGTTGTTTTCGCAGGTGGGCATTGCCGCCGAACAGACCTATCCCAACAGGTCTATCCGTCTGGTGATTCCATGGCCAACCGGTGGTGGTACTGATCTGACCTTCCGTTTGTGGGCGCCGCAGTTGGCGGAAAATTTGGGCCAGCAGGTGGTGATCGACAACCGGGCCGGTGCGAGTTCGATCATTGGTTTGGATATTGTTGCCAAGTCGCCACCCAACGGCTACACGATCGGCGCCTCGAATATCGCTTTTGGTGCCAATCCATTCCTGATCGCGAAAATGCCGTTCGACTCGGAAAAGGATCTATTGCCAGTCAGCCTTACCGCCATGGTGCCGATGGTTCTGACGGTGCATCCTTCGGTGCCCTCCAGATCAGTTAAGGATTTGATCGCGCTAGCCAAGAGCAAGCCCGGGGCGATGAGCTTTTCCTCGGCGGGTAACGCTAGCGCCAGCCATCTGGTGACCGAGCTATTCCTCGATGTTGTAGGCGCCAAGATGCTGCACGTACCGTATAAGGGCGGCGGCCCCCAGGTGGTGTCTACCGTTGGCGGTGAAACAGCAGTCGCTTTTATTCCGATTCCGAATTCACTTCAACATATCAGGAGCGGCAGATTAATCGCCCTCGGCCTGAGTACTTTAAAGCGTGACTCGACGTTGCGCGATGTGCCCACTATCGCCGAGGCGGTTGGCATTCCGGATTTTGAAGTTTCGGAGTGGCATGGCGTTGTTGTGCCGGCCGGTACGCCACCAGCCGTGATCCAGTTGCTGCATCGTGAAATCGCCAAAGTGCTTGCGCGGCCCGATATCCGTGAACGTCTTGAGGGGGCTGGTGCACAGGCGGTTGGCGGCACTCCTGAGGAAATGACACTGTACATAAAGCGAGAGTTTTCACGCTGGTCGAAGCTGATCAAGACTGTTGGGATCCGCGTTGATTGATGCAAAAGTCATAGCAGGTCTTGCGCAAAGGTTTAACGCCGCTTATTTTGTTTCAGAGGTTTCATCGCTATGAAAAGTATTGATCTGCATACCCACGTTGTTCCGCCGAATATTCTCGCGGCAATCATGCGCGAGCCTGACCGCTTCGGTGTAAAGGGCAGCGCGGGCAACGGTGTCAAAGTAGTCGAACGCAACGGCAAGCTTTGTTGGGAAAACAATGAGCGTTTGATTGAAATCGAACTTCCACTCTACGACGTCGAGGCAAAGATCGACGAAATGGACCGCATGCGTATCGATATTTCTGCTGTTTCAGTGGCGCCGCCAACCTATTTTTATGACATCGAAGCCGATGCCGGTTCGTACGCATCAAAGCTTAGCAATGATGGGATTGCAGAGATGGTTGCCAAATACCCGGCGCGGCTGCGCGGTATGGCGACGCTGCCGATGCAGGACCCCGATGCGGCGATCAGTGAGCTCGAACGTGTGGTAAAGACGCATGGCTTCAGGGCGGTGGAGATGGGCAGTTCGATTGAAGGGGAGCAGCTCGCGCTGCCGAAATTCCGCCCGGTCCTCAAAACCATCGAGCAGCTCGGCTGTTTTATTTT